>NZ_JBJGZV010000010.1:0-141083 GCF_054050715.1 Blastococcus sp. SYSU D00669 | reverse complement strand
GACCGGTGAGTGCAAGCGAGCCCCGCAGCGGACCGCACCGACAGATCGGCATGAAGACCCGAAGTCAGTCAGGCGCTGGGTCAGGAACGACCGCTGCGGGGCTCGCCCACATCCTCACTGTCAGGCGGGCGACCGCGGCGACCACGTCGACCAGGCCGGTGCCCTTGTCGTAGGACGTCGCGTACCCGCCCACCGACTCGTAGGGCGCACCGTCGGCGTAGGCGTGGGTGCTGCCCTTCAGCGCCGCCTCGATCTCGGCCGGGGTCGCGCCCGGGTCGGCCTGGAACAGCTGGGCGACGATGCCGGCGACGTGCGGCGCGGCCATCGAGGTCCCGCTGATCGTGTTGAACGTGCCGAGGTCGAGCAGGCCGGGACCGTTCTGCGGGGCCAGACCGGTGGCGCAGATCGGCAGGTAGAGCCGGCAGGCGCTGGTGATGTCCTCGCCCGGCGCGGAGAGGTCCGGCCAGGTCGAGGGGTCGGCCGCGGCGCCGCGCGAGGAGTACTCGCTCACCCCGCCGTCCCGGGTGCCGGTGCCCTGGTCGAAGTAGGAGGCGACCGACAAGATGCCGCCGGTCGGGTCCTGGCCGGGCGGGTTGGTCAGCGACGACGAGCCGTCGCCGCCGTCGTTGCCCGCGGCCCACACCGTGACGACGCCCTCGGCGGCCAGCGCCCGCTGCAGCTTCACCGTCGCCGAGTTCGGGTCGAACGCGCCGCCGCCGCTCGGGCCGTACGAGTTGTTCGTGACCTTGATCGGCGGGCACACGCTCGCCGGGACGCCGGCGCCGCACGGCGCCTCGTGGTTCTCCAGCACCCAGTTGAGCGCGGAGTCGGCGCCGACGATGAGCAGGACGGCGCCGGTGGAGATGGAGACGAGGCTGGCGCCGGGGGCCGCGCCCTGCAGCTGCGTGCCGTCGGACAGGGTCGTCGGTCGGCCGGCGACGATGCCGCTGACGTGCGTGCCGTGCCCGCCGCCGGAGACGGTGTCGGTGTCCAGCGCGCCCGGCACCGGCAGCACGCAGTCGGTCGAGGTGTTCGACTCGACCAGGCAGACGCTCTTGAGGTTGGCGACGACGGCGCTGCTGCCGTCGGCGTCGCGGAAGTACGGGTGGGTGGGGTCGACGCCGGAGTCGATGACCGCCACCGAGACGCCGCTGCCGTCGAGGGGCAGCCCGTTCGCGCCGGTCAGCGTGGCGACCGCCTCGCCGCCGCGGGTGGCGGTGTGCGAGGTGGAGTCGTGGAACTCGATGGGGGTGTTGCCCTCCAGGTAGGTGACGCCGGGCAGCGACCGGGCCGCCTCGACCTGGGCGGCGGTGCCCGAGGCGACCGCGACGCCGATCTGCTCGAACTCGGTGACCAGCCGCATGCCCGTCGCGTCGACGGCGGCCCGGGCGGCCGCGATGTCGGTGCCGTGCACCAGCACGGTGGTGGGCACGGCGGCGGCGAGCGTGGACAGCTGGTCGGCCAGGAAGTCCTGGACCGGTGCCAGGGGGGACGACGGGGCGGCCTGCGCGGGGGTGGCGGCGAGCACCCCGGCGACCAGGGCCGCCAGGCTCCCCGCTCCCAGGGCTCGGCGGGACCGGCTCATGGGGCTCCTCGGGTCAGGTGGATCACATCGCTGTGGCCTGACTGAACGAGCCGCGGCCCGTCCGGTTACCGGTGAGTTCGGTTCGCGGCGGGTCGGGGAGGATGGCGGCGTGCCGCCCGCCGCCCCGTCGTCCCCGCCCGCACCGCACCCGTGACGACGCTCGCCGCCCTCGCCACCGTCGCCGCGGTCGTGCTCGCCGTCCTCGGGCTGGCCTCGACCGCCGCCTCCCGGCGGATCGGCGCGCTGCACCTGGCCGCGGCGGGGCTGCTGGAGGCGGTGCTGCTCGTGCAGGTCGTCGTCGCCGTCGTCGGGCTGGTCGGCGGGCACCGGCTCGTGGAGCCCGGGACCTTCTTCGGCTACCTGGTCGCGATCCCGCTGATCCCGGTGGCCGGCGTCCTCTGGGCGCGCACCGAGACGACCCGGTGGGCCGGCACGGTGCTGGCCGTCGCGGCGGCGGTGGTCGCCGTCATGGTCTGGCGGCTGGTGCAGGTGTGGGAGGCGACCGGTGCCTGAGCGCGGGCCGGGGGGCACGTCCGGCGGGCCCGGCCGCGTCCTCGTCGCCCTCTACGGCATCTTCACGCTGGCCGCCGGTGCCCGCGCCGCCGTGCAGCTGGCCACCCGCTTCGACGAGGCGCCGCTGGCCTACCTGCTCTCGGCGCTCGCCGCGGTCGTCTACCTGGTGGCCACGGTCGGGCTGGTGCGCGGGGGCCGGGCCGGACGGCGCACGGCGCTCGTCGCCGTCTCGGTGGAGCTGGTGGGCGTGCTCGTCGTCGGCACGCTGTCGCTGGTCGACCGGGCCGCCTTCCCCGACGAGACGGTCTGGTCGGTCTACGGCAGGGGCTACCTGTTCATCCCGCTGGTGCTGCCGGTGCTGGGTTTGCTCTGGCTGCGCTCGCGGGGCCGCGTGGCCGGCGATCGGTGAGCGGTCAGAAGTCGCCGCCCCCGCCGAAGTCGCCGCCCCCGAAGTCCCCGCCGCCGAAGTCCCCGCCGCCGTAGTCGCCGCCGACGTCCTGGGCGCCCTCGTCGTAGCCCGCGGCGTAGGCCTCCTCGTCGCCGCCGCCGAACAGACCGCCGTCACCGAGGCCGGTGTCGAAGAGCGCGTCGGCGACCGCGGTGCCGATCACCAGGCCACCGATCGTGCCCAGCAGGCTGCCGCCGACCATGCTGCCGAAGCCGGGTCCGCCGTAGCCGCCGCCGTACCCACCGCCGTACCCACCGCCGTAGCCGGGCCCGTACCCGCCGCCGAAGGCGCGCTCGAGGGTGCCCGGCCGGCGCATCTCCACCCGGGTGGCGGCCCGGGCGAGCGCCTGCGCGTCCTCGCCCTGCGGACGCTCACCAGCCGCGGAGAGCTGCTCGAGCACCTGGCGGCGCTGCTCGGGCGTGAGCTGAGCGAACGCCTCGGCGTGCGCCTGCTCGATCTGGTCCGGCGGCGCGGTGCGGAGCAGGTAGCGGTAGCGCTCGATGGCCTGCTCGTCGGCGGAGCGGGCGGGCCGCGGCGCGCCGCGGTGGTCGTCGTAGCGGTCCCCGTACCCCGTGGAGCTGGCGTGGCCGCGGTCGCGGCGGCCGAACAGCCGGTCGAGCAGTCCCATGGTCCCTCCCTGGTGAGCCCTGCTCCCGTCGGACGAGCGACGGGGGCGCGCCGTTCCCCGGTCGGGCGTCGGGGTGCCCGCTCGGCGGGAGCACCACACCTGCGGCCCGAAAGCCGCTGGCCACGAGCGTGATCGTCGTGGTGGTCGGCCCCGAACCCGCCGGTTAGATTGGTTGCGTGCCGCCGAATCGCGACCGGGGACCGGGCCCCGCCGTCCCCCCGCAGGCCGCGGCGGCCGTCTCGGGCGCCCCCACCGACACCGGGCGGGACCTCGACCGCCAGGCCGGCATCGTCACCGCGGCCAGCGCCGTGGTGTCCGAGCACGCGCAGGACTCCGGCGCGCACGCCGCGCTGCCGGGGGTGCTCGCCGACGTCCCGGTCGCCGTGCTGGTCATCGACCAGAAGGCCGGCACCGTGATCTACGCGAACACCGCCGCCGTCGAGCTCTCGGGCAACGTCTCGCTCCCGGTCGACATCGACACCTGGGGCGCCTCCGCCGGGCTGACCGACCTGGGCGGCGAGGCCCTGGCCCGGTCCGGCAGCCCGTTGTCGCTGGTGGCGCAGGGTCAGCCGGTCACCGGCGAGGCCGTGCGGCTGAGGCCGGGCACGAGCTCCGAACCGGAGCGCGCCCGCGGTGACGACGGCCTCTCCGACGAGCTGCTCTGGGTGACCGGCTTCCCGCTGTCGCAGGCCGGCAGCGAGCAGCAGCTGGCGCTCGTGGTCTTCCTCAAGCTCGACGGCGTCGGCGACGTCGAGGACCCGGACGCCTACCTCCAGGCGCTGCGCGAGCGGGCGGTGCTCGCCACCGACATCACGTTCACGATCACCGACCCGCGGGAGCCGGACAACCCGCTGGTCTGGGTCAACCCCTCGTTCACCCGGGTCACCGGCTACGGGTACGAGGAGGCCGTCGGCCGCAACTGCCGCTTCCTGCAGGGGACGGCGACCGACCCCGAGGCGGTGGCCGGGATCCGCGCGGCGCTCGAGGAGCAGCGCACGGTGACCACGACGCTGGTCAACTACCGCAAGGACGGCACGGCGTTCTGGAACCAGCTGTCGATCAGCCCGGTCTTCGACGGCGAGGGCCACCTGGTCAGCTTCGTGGGCGTGCAGACCGACGTCACCGAGCGGGTGCGGGTCGAGAGCGAGCGCGAGGCGGCGTTCGCCGCCGAGCAGGCGGCCCGCCGGGAGGCGGAGCTGGCCCGGGCGATCGCCGAGCAGGCGCGCGCCGACGCCGAGCACGCCCAGGAGGGCGCCGAGCGGGCGCAGAACCGGCTGGCCCTCATGTCCGAGGCCACCAGCACGCTGATGGCGACCCTCGACATGCAGTCGCTGCTCGACCGGCTGGCCGGCATCTGCGTACCGGTGCTCGCCGACTGGGTGTTCGTCACCCTCGTCGACGCCTACGGGTCGGTCGTCGACACCGCCGCGCGGCACCGCGAGGGCTTCGAGGAGGAGCTCCGGGTGTTCAGCGCGGCGCACGCCATGAACCTGCCGGAGAGCTCGCCGAGCCGGCGCAGCATGGCGACCAGCCAGCCGACGCTGATCGACCCCGTGACGCGGGACGTCAAGGACCGGGTCTTCGTCAACCCGGCGGCGCGCGAGCTGGTGGAGCAGCTGGGGTGCGTGTCCGTGCTGACCGTGCCGATGGTCGCCCGCCGCCGCACGCTGGGGGCGATGGCGCTGGTCATGACGTCGGAGGACCGGCACTTCGCGCCGGAGGACGTCGACCTGCTGCAGGACCTCGCCCGCCGCGCGGCGCTGGCCATGGACAACGTGCGGCTCTACCAGCAGGAGCACAGCGTGGCCGACACGCTGCAGCGCTCGCTGCTGCCGGTGCTGCCCGAGATCCCGGGCATCCGCGCCGCGGCCCACTACGTCAGCGCGTCGACGGCCGCCGACGTCGGCGGCGACTTCTACGACCTGCTGCAGCTGCCCGACGGTTCGATCGGGATCGTGGTCGGCGACGTCGTCGGCCACGACGTCGCGGCCGCCGCGGCGATGGGCCACCTGCGGGGTCTCATCCGAGCCTGCGTGTGGGAGGCGCAGGACGACGACCCCGCCACCGTGGTCACCCGGGTCGACCGGCTGGTGCAGGGCCTCCACGTGGCCCCCATGGCCACGATGGCCTACGTCCGCGCGGCCCGCCCGGAGCGGGACGGCGGACCGTGGCGCGTGCGGCTGGCCAGCGCCGGCCACCCCCCGCTGGTGCTGCGCTCGCCGGACGGCCGCGTGCAGCTGCTCGACGGGGTGACGGGGCTGCTGGTCGGGGTGGACACGAGCACCCGCCGGGACACCGTCGACGTCGAGGTGCCCGCGGGATCGACCCTCATCGCCTACACCGACGGGCTCATCGAGCGCCCCGGCAGCGACCTCGACGCCGGGATCGCCGAGCTCTGCGCCCGGCTGGCCGCGGCCCCGGCCAACGCCGACCCGCGGACGCTCTGCGACGCCGCCGTGGCGGGGTCCCTCGACGGGCGCGACGACGTGGCGCTCATCGCCGTCCACTTCGAGTAGCCGTCGTGGCCGCCGCCGTTCAGCCGTCGGCGCGGCGGCCGTCGAGCAGGCCGTAGGAGCCGCGGTGGAACAGCAGCGGCCGCCGTCCCGGGTCGGCACCGAGGTCGAGCACCCGGGCGGCGACCAGGGTGTGGTCGCCGCCGTCGTACTCCGCCCACAGCTCGCAGTCGATCCAGGCGACGACGTCCTGCAGCACCGGGGAGCCGTGCCGGCTGCGCGACCAGGGGACGCCGGCGAACTTGTCCTCGCCCGAGCGGGCGAACGTCTGCGACAGCCCGGTCTGGTCCTCGGCCAGCACGTTGACGCAGAACCGGCCGATCTCCCGCAGCCGCGGCCAGGTGGTCGACGTCCGGCCGGGGGCGAAGACGACCAGCGGCGGGTCGAGGGACAGCGAGCTGAACGACTGGCAGGTGAAGCCGATCGGCCCCGCGGCGGTGTCGGCGGTCACCACGGTGACCCCGGAGGCGAAATGGCCGAGGACGTCGCGCATCACGCGGGGGTCCACCGGACCCGGGTCCTGCGGCACGGCCGTCACGTGCACCAGCCAACCACCGGTCAGCGGGCGGCGGCTTCCCGGGGGACCGAGCGCCCGCCGGCCCGGTACAGCGAGCTCGGCAGGTCGTGGCCGACCGCCTGCTCGGTGACCGCGGCCGCGGCGAGGACGGCATCGAGGTCGAGGCCGGTGCGCACGCCGGACTCCTCGAGCATGTACACCAGCTCCTCGGTGGCGATGTTGCCGCTGGCGCCCGGTGCGAACGGGCAGCCGCCGAGCCCGCCGACGGAGGAGTCCAGCTGGGTGACCCCGGCCTGGACGGCGGCCAGCGCGTTGGCCTGGCCGGTGCCGCGGGTGTCGTGGAAGTGCACGCCCACCGGGATGCCGGGGCACGCCCGGCGGACGGCGTCGAGCAGCTGCACCACCCGCAGCGGCGTCGTCGTGCCGATCGTGTCGCCGAGGCACAGCTGGTCGGCGCCGGCGGTCACCGCGGCCCGGGCGACGTCGACGGTGCGGGGGATCGGCGTGCGGCCGTCGAACGGGCAGTCCCACGCCGTCGCGATGATCACCTCCAGCGACCCGCCGGCCCCGTGCGCGAGCCCGGCGATCTCGCCCACCGCGCCGACCGCGTCGGCCGTGCTGCGGCCCGCGTTGGCGCGGCTGTGCCCGTCGGAGGCGCTCACCACGTACTCCAGGTCGGCCACGCCGGCGTCGACCGCCCGCACGGCGCCGCGCGGGTTGGCGACCAGGGCCGACCAGTGGACACCGCCCCAGCGGGAGAGCTCGGCGGCCACCTGGTCGGCGTCGGCGAGCGCGGGCACGGCGCGCGGCGAGACGAACGACGTCGCCTCGATCCGGCGGACACCGGTCGCGACCAGCGCTTCGAGCATCTCGAGCTTGGCCTCGAGCGGGACGGGTGCCTCCAGCTGCAGCCCGTCGCGCATGCCGACCTCGCGGATGTCGACCTCCGCCGGCAGCACCAGGTCGAACTCGTTCACGGCGTCCTCCTGCGGGTCCCAGGCGTCTCCTCCGCATCCTGCACCCCTCGCGCGGCATGCGGATCGCCGGTATTGGGGAACACTTGGGTTATCCACAGGTTGACGTGAGCGGCGGGAGGAGGTGGACGTGACGGAGCTGGTCGACGCACCGCCGCCGGCGGATCGGCGCAGCGTCTTCGCCAACGCGCCGATGGGCGTGGCCCTGTGCACCACCGACGGCGTGGTGACCGACGCCAACCCGGTCCTCGGCCAGCTGCTGCGCCGCAGCACCGACGACCTGGTCGGCCGGTCGTTGTTCGACCTCACCCACCCCGACGACGTCGAGGGCGCGCGCGAGGCGTGCAGCGTGCTGCACCGCCACCCCGGTCGGCACATGCGGCACGAGTGCCGGTTCCTGCGGTCCGACGGCTCCGCCGTGCCGGTGCAGGTGGCCACCTCGTGGGTCGCGGCCACGCCCGACGGCGGGCCCGCGCACCTGGTCATGATCATCGAGGACATCACCGACCGGAAGGCGCTGGAGGCGGCGCTGGTGCACCGGTCGCTGCACGACCCGCTGACCGGGCTGCCCAACCGGATCCTGTTCCACGACCGGCTCCGGCACGCCCTCGAGCGCGGCCACCGGGAGCGGACGCCGACCTGCGTGCTGATCATCGACCTCGACGGCTTCAAGGCGATCAACGACGAGCACGGCCACCCGATGGGCGACGCCGTCCTGGTGTCCTTCGCCGGCCGGCTCGCCTCGGTGCTGCGGGCCAGCGACACGGCCGCCCGCCTGGGCGGTGACGAGTTCGCCATCGTCTGCGAGAACACCGAGCGGCCGGAGGCCGAGGTGCTCGCCGAGCGGGTGCGCACCACGGTGACCGATCCGCTCGTCATCGGGGACCTCAGCATGACGATCGGCATGAGCATCGGGATCGGGTCGGCCCACGGTGGCGCCGACCCCGACGAGGTCTACGAGCAGGTGGTCCGCGAGGCCGACGACGCGATGTACGCCGACAAGGCCGACCGCCGCCGCTGAACCGGGCCGGCTGCGGGACCGCGCTCAGCCCCCGAGGGCCGCGGTGACGACGGCGCGGGCCTCCTCCTGCACCCGCGCGAGGTGCTCGGGCCCGCGGAAGGACTCGGCGTAGACCTTGTAGACGTCCTCGGTGCCGGACGGGCGGGCGGCGAACCAGGCGTTCTCGGTGACCACCTTGAGGCCGCCGATCGGGGCGTCGTTGCCCGGTGCGCGGGTGAGCTTCGCGGTGATCGGCTCACCGGCGAGCTCGGTGGCGGTGACGTCCTCCGGCGACAACCTGCCGAGGGCCGTCTTCTGCTCGCGGGTGGCCGGGGCGTCGACGCGGGCGTAGGCCGACTCCCCGTACCGCTCGGTGAGCTCGGCGTGCAGCTGCGACGGCGACCGCCCGGTGACGGCCTGGATCTCGCTCGCCAGCAGCGCCAGCAGGATGCCGTCCTTGTCCGTCGTCCAGACGCTGCCGTCACGGCGCAGGAACGACGCCCCGGCCGACTCCTCCCCGCCGAAGCCGACCGAGCCGTCGAGCAGGCCGGGCACGAACCACTTGAAGCCGACCGGCACCTCGACCAGGCGGCGACCGAGGCCGGCGACGACCCGGTCGACGAGGGAGCTGGACACCAGCGTCTTCCCGACCGCCGTCCCCTCGCCCCAGCCCGGCCGGTGCGCGAACAGGTAGGAGATGGCCACCGCCAGGAAGTGGTTGGGGTTCATCAGCCCGGCGTCGGGCGTGACGATGCCGTGCCGGTCGGCGTCGGCGTCGTTGCCGGTGGCGATCGCGTAGCCGCCGCGCTTGCCGATGAGCGAGGCCATCGCCGACGGCGACGAGCAGTCCATGCGGATCTTCTCGTCCCAGTCGAGGGTCATGAACCGCCACGTGGGGTCGACCAGCGGGTTGACCACGGTGAGGTCGAGACGGTGCCGCTCGGCGATCGCGGCCCAGTAGTCGACGCTGGCGCCGCCCAGCGGGTCGGCGCCGATGCGCACGCCGGCGTCCCGGATCGCGTCGACGTCGAGGACCTGCGGCAGGTCGTCGACGTAGTCGCCGAGGAAGTCGTGCCGCTGCGCGGCGGCACGGGCCCGGGCGAACGGGACCCGCCGGACCTCCTCGAGCTCCCCGCGGAGGAGGTCGTTGGCGCGCTCGGCGATCGCCTTGGTGGCGTCGGTGTCGGCCGGGCCGCCGGACGGCGGGTTGTACTTGAACCCGCCGTCGCGCGGCGGGTTGTGCGACGGGGTGACGACGATGCCGTCGGCGAGACCGCCCCACCGGCCGCGGTTGGCGCGCAGGATCGCGTGGCTGACCGCCGGGGTGGGCGTGTACCGGTCGGCGGCGTCGACGAGCACCGTCACGTCGTTGGCCACGAGCACCTCGAGCGCGCTGGTCCAGGCCGGCTCCGACAGCCCGTGGGTGTCCCGGCCGAGGAACAGCGGGCCGTCGTAGCCCTGCGCGGCGCGGTACTCGCAGATGGCCTGCGTGGTCGCGAGGATGTGCGCCTCGTTGAACGCGGCGTCGAAGCTGGACCCGCGGTGCCCGCTGGTGCCGAAGGAGACCTGCTGCCCCGGGTCGGCCGGGTCGGGCTCGAGCGCGTAGTAGGCGGTGACCAGCGCGGCGACGTCGACCAGGTCGCGGGGCTGGGCGGGCTGTCCGGCGCGGCTCTCGGTCATGCCCTGATCTTGTCCCCTCGTGGCGAGATCGGCGATGTCGCACGCTTCGAGGGGTGGGAGCGTGCGAGACCGCCGATCTCGCCGGGGGACCGGGGACCGTCGGCGGCCCGCCGTAGCCTGTCCGGGTGCTCGGGGGCTGGGACGAACTGGTCACCGACCCCGCGCTGGCCGAGGCCGTGGGCGACGACGTGCTCGACCGCGCCCGCCCGTACGTGGCCCGCAGCGTGCTCGGCGTGCGGGTCGCCGACGACGCCCGCCGCGTCTCTGCGCTGGTGCAGGGCAGCGGGCCGGCGCCGTACCGCACCACCGTCGTCCTGGCCGACGGCAGCCGCACCGGCTGGGTCGGGGCCTGCACCTGCCCGGTGGGCGACGACTGCAAGCACGCAGTCGCGGTCCTGCTGGCGCTGCGCGGGCGCCTGCCGGGGAGGCACGTCCGGCGGTCCCGCACCTGGGAGGACGAGCTCGCGGACCTGGTGACCGCGACGGACGCCCCGGGCCAGGCGGCCGTGCCGCTGGGGCTGCAGTTCGACCTGGTCGCCCACGAGCCCGGCCGGGGACGCGCCTCGGTGGGCGCTCCCGGAGCGCGGCAGCGGCTGGTCCAGCTGCGACCGGTCACCCCGGGCAAGCGGGGTCAGTGGGTGCGCACCGGGGTGTCGTGGCGGCAGCTGCAGTACGACAGCGTGCGCGCCGGCTGGGACCCGGCCCACCTGGCGGCGCTGCGCGCGCTGCACGCCACCCACCAGGCCGCGCGCAACCAGTACTACTCCTACGCCCCGGTCGACGTGTACCTGCACGAGTTCGGCCCGGGGCTGTGGCGGCTGCTGGCCGAGGCGGTCGCCGACGGCGTCGCGCTGCTGACCGCCGACCGTCCGGCCCGGCCCGTCGTGCTCTCCGCGGAGCCCGCCACCATCGCCGTCGACGTGCGGGACGCCGGGGACCGCACCGACCTGGCCGCGGTGCTGCGGGTCGACGGCCGCGCGGTCGACCCGGCCGCGCTGTCCTTCCTCGGGGTGCCCCCGCACGGGGTCACCGTGGACGGGCGGCCGGACGACGGCCCGGGGCTGGTGCTGGCCCGGCTCGACCGGCCGGCGCCCCCGGCGCTGGCCGGCCTGGTGGCCCGCGGCGGCGCGATCGGCATCCCGGCCGGCGACCGGGACCGGTTCCTGCGCGACTGGTACCCGGGGCTGCGCCGGGCGGTGCCGGTGTTCTCCGCCGACGGCTCGGTCGAGCTGCCGGAGACCCCGCGGCCGCGGCTGGCCGTCACCGCCCGCTACCCCGGGGACGGCAGCGTCCGTGTGACCTGGGCGGTGGCCTACGGCGACCGGGCGTTCGCCCTGGACGAGCCCGCCGCGCCGGGGTCCGGCCGCGACCCGGCGGCCGAGCAGGCGCTGGTCGGGGCGCTGCCAGCCCCGGTCGGGGGGCTGCCCGAGCTGTGGACGCGGGAGCGCCGGCTGGCCGAGCGAAGCGAGCTCGCCGGCGTCGAGGCGCTCGAGTTCACCACCGAGGTGCTGCCCGCCCTGCGCGCCGACGGGGACGTCGACGTGACGGTCGAGGGCACCCCGCCGGCGTACCGCCAGAGCACGGCAGCGCCGCAGATCAGCTTCGCCGCCCGTGACACCGGCGAGTCCGACTGGTTCGACCTCGGGATCAGCGTGTCCGTCGACGGGCAGACCGTCCCGTTCGCCACGCTGTTCCAGGCCCTCGCGGCCGGGCGCACCCGGCTGGCGCTGATCTCGGGCACCTGGTTCTCGCTGCAGCGGCCGGAGTTCGAGCAGCTGCGGCTGCTCATCGAGGAGGCCCGGGAGCTGCGCGACGTCCCCGGCGACGGCGTGCAGGTCAGCCGGTACGCGGTCGGGCTGTGGGAGCAGCTGCTGGGGCTCGGGGTCGTCGAGGAGCAGAGCGAGCGCTGGACCCGCGAAGTGCGCGGCCTGCTCGACCTGGAGGCCGCCGAGCCGCCGCCGGTGCCGGCCGGGCTGGCCGCGCAGCTGCGGCCCTACCAGCAGGAGGGCTACGGCTGGCTGTCCTTCCTGTGGGACAACCGGCTCGGCGGCGTGCTCGCCGACGACATGGGGCTGGGCAAGACCCTGCAGACTCTGGCTCTCCTGGTGCGGGCGCACGAGGCCGGCGAGCTGGACGGCGCCCCCGCCCTGGTGGTCGCGCCGACCAGCGTGGTGCACACCTGGGTGCGGGAGGCGGCGCGCTTCGCGCCGGGGCTGCGGGTCGTCGCGGTGACCCGGACCGAGCGCAAGCGGGGCAGCACCCTGCGCCGCGAGGTGGCCGGCGCGCACCTCGTCGTCACCTCGTACGCGCTGTTCCGGATCGACGAGGAGTCGTGGGCCGACCTGCCCTGGTCGGGGCTGGTGCTCGACGAGGCGCAGTTCGTGAAGAACTCCCGGGCCCGCACCTACCGGAGCGCCCGCCTGCTGCCGGCGCGGGTCAAGTTCGCGCTGACCGGCACGCCGCTGGAGAACAGCGTGATGGACCTGTGGTCGCTGATGTCGATCGTTGCGCCGGGGCTCTTCCCCGATCCGCAGCGGTTCAGCGACACCTACCGGATCCCGGTCGAGCGCGACGGCGACGCCGACCGCCTGGCCCAGCTGCGCCGGCGGATCCGGCCGCTGGTGCTCCGGCGCACCAAGGAGATGGTGGCGGCCGACCTCCCGCCCAAGACCGAGCAGGTGCTCGAGGTGGTGCTCGAGCCGAGGCACGAGCGGCTGTACCAGACGCACCTGCAGCGGGAGCGGTCCAAGGTGCTCGGCCTGGTCGAGGACATGCGGAAGAACCGGATGACGATCTTCCGGTCGCTGACCCTGCTGCGGCAGCTGAGCCTCGACCCGGCGCTGGTCGACCCGGCGTACGGCGACGTGCGGTCGAGCAAGGCCGAGGCCTTCCTCGAGCACCTGCGGGAGGTCGTCGCCGAGGGGCACCGGGCGCTGGTCTTCAGCTCGTTCACCCGGTTCCTGAAAGGGATCCGCGACCGGCTGACCGGCGAGGGGATCGACTGGGTCTACCTGGACGGGCACACCCGCGACCGCGACGCCCGGATCGAGGAGTGGCGCACCGGCACCGCCCCGGTGTTCCTGATCAGCCTCAAGGCGGGCGGCTTCGGGTTGACGCTGACCGAGGCGGACTACGTCTTCGTGCTCGACCCGTGGTGGAACCCGGCGACCGAGGCGCAGGCGGTCGACCGGGCGCACCGGATCGGTCAGGACAAGCCGGTGGTCGTCTACCGGCTGGTGGCGGCGGGCACCATCGAGGAGAAGGTGATGGAGCTCAAGGCCCGCAAGGAGGCGCTGTTCTCCCGCGTCGTCGGCGACGGCGCGCTGGCGTCGGGCGCGCTCACCGCGGACGACGTGCGGGGGCTGTTCGGGTAGGGCGCTGATCCACGTGGAACAACCGGGTCAGTCGTGCTCGACGCGGTCCAGGAAGCGGCGCAGGGTCTCGAGGAAGATCTCCGGCTGCTCGGAGTGCACCCAGTGCCCGGCGTTCTTGATCCGCACCAGCCGCGTCGCGGGGAACAGCTCGTCCATCCGGTCCCGGTCCTGCGGCAGGACGTAGTGCGAGTTGGCGCCGGCGATCCACAGCACCGGGCCGTCGTAGGTGGCGCCCGGCGGCGGGTCGGGGAAGCCGCGCAGCCGCTCGAGGTCGCGCTCGAGCAGGTCGAGGTTGAGCCGCCACCGCCAGCCGCCGTCGGCGCCGAGGCCCTCCCGCACCAGGCTCTGCAGCAGGAAGCTGCGCACCATCCGGCTCGGGACGACGTCCTGCAGCGCCGCGTCGGCCTCCTCCCGGCGCTGCAGCGACCCCAGGTCGAGTGCCTTCATCGCCGCGATGTAGTCCGCGAACGGCGAGGCCTCCTCGTCCGGGTCGTCGGTGCGCCCGCCGGAGACGGGGTACTCGATCGGGGCGACGTCGACGACGACCAGCGCCCGCAGCAGCTCGGGACGGCGCAGCGCCAGGGTCATCGCCACCTTGCCGCCCATGGAGTGCCCGACCAGCGTGACCGGCTCGCCGTGGGACTCCAGCTCGGCGGCGACGAGACCGGCCATGTCCACGTAGTCGACGGTGTCGGTCCACGGGGAGTGCCCGTGGTTGGGCAGGTCGAGCAGCGTGACGCGGTGCCGGTCGGCGAGCCCCTTCGCGATCGTCGTCCAGTTCCGGCCCTGGCCGAACAGCCCGTGCACGAAGACCACGCGCGGCCCGGCCTCGCCGACCGTGCGCGCGGCGAGCCGTTCGTCCTGGCCGGCGTCCTCGCTCATGTCCTGATCTCAGCAGACCAGCCGCAGGGTCCGGGACGCCGCTCCCACCTCGACCCGCTGCCCCCAGGTCAGTGTCAGCCGGTCGCTCTCCAGCCCGTCCCCGAAGGCGACGAGCCCCTCGGACTCGACCTCCACCGTCAGCGCCCGGCCCGGGGGCAGCAGGCCCTCGGTGTGCGCGGTGCCGGTGGCGGGGGAGGGCCACGCCTCCCGGACGAACCACGCCAGCCCGCCGTCCTCCGGCGCCGGGAGCGGCAGCGCGCTGCGGCGCGCCAGCCAGGCGGACCGGCACCACCCCGTCGCCCCGGTGCCGCTGCCGACGAGCAGCCCGGACGACGCCTGGCGCTCCACGTCGCCGTCCGGGGTGGTCAGCCGCCAGCGGGCGGTCTGGTGCGTCGGCGAGCCCAGGTAGACCTCGTTGAGGGCGGTCAGCTCCTGGCCGTCGTCCGTGCGGGCGGTGACCATGGTCAGCTCGCGGGTCCGCAGCCGGCCGGCGAGCAGCCGGCCCACGTCCGCGGGGCGGTGCCGCACCAGCACGCCGGGGTTGCGTCCCGGCTCGGGGTCCACGCCGACCACCGGCTGCCCGTCGAGGTACTTCGCCACGTTGGCGACCAGCCCGTTCTGCCCGACGACCAGGACGACGTCCTCCGGCGCGAACAGGAACCGGGGCAGGTCGGCCCGCTCCACCCGGCCCTGCCGCCAGTCCACCGGGACACCGCGCAGCGCCTCGGCGATCGCGTCGCCGACCGCGGCGTCGCGCGCCTGCACCTCGGCGATGTCGCGGCCCCGGGTGCCCAGGGAGAAGGCGGCGGCGGCGCGGGTGCCGTGCCGGGCGACCAGCTCGGTCAGCTCGGTCGCCCGGTGCACGAGCACCACGCGGGGCGCGGGAGTCACCGGGTGCTCCCCAGCTTCGCCAGCACCGGCGCCAGCAGGTCGGGCGTCAGCACCACGCTGTCGATGTGCGGCAGGTTGCGGGCGAGCTCCTCCAGCGCCCGGCCGACCAGCACCTCCGGCCGGGCGTCGGCGTACGCGGCCAGCTCCGCCGCCCGCGCGTCGGCGGCCGCGGCGCCGACCAGCCGCTCGGTCTCGGCCCGCACCTCCGCCGCCTGCCGGTCCCGCCGGGCCTGGGAGCCCGCGGCGATCTCGGCCGCGGCCGCCGCCTCCTCGGCCTCCCGGCGGGCGTTGGCCCCGCGCCGGCCGATGAGCTCCTCGGTGCGGCGGGCCAGCTCGACCTGGTTGGCCAGCTCGTTCTCGCTGATGGCCCGCTCGCGCTCGACGGCCAGGGCCCGCCGCTCGTAGGTCGCCCGGTCGGCCTCCTGCTGCACCCGCTCCCGGGTCGGCGTCTGCAGAGCCCGCTCGACGTCCGACTCGGGCCGGACGGCCACCACCCGGACGCCGATCACGGCGATGCCGGTCTCGGCCAGCCGGGTGTCGCCGGCGAGCCCGGCCTCGACGGCGGCGCGGACCGCGGGTACGCCCCCGACCAGCGCGTCGGTGAGCGCAGTGCGCGCGAGCAGGTCCAGCGCGTGCTGCTGCGCGGTCTCGGTGAGCAGCCCGGCGACCTGCTGCAGCGGCGTGCCCCGCCAGCTGCCGCGCTCGGGGTCGATGGAGAAGTCGATCCGCCCCGCGGCCAGCGCCGGGTCGGCCACCCGGAAGGTGAGCGTCGCCTGCACGGTGACGTCCTGGAAGTCCGCCGTCCGCGCGTGGAAGAGCATCGGCAGCTCGCGGTCGTCGACCGGCACCTCCGACAGGACCGCGGACAGCGGCCGGAACCAGAAACCGGCGCCGGTGCCCGCGTGCCGCACGGCGCCGCGGCGCACGTGCTGCACGTAGGCGGTGGTCGAGCCACGGAGGTGGCGGATGAAGGGGTAGCGCGCGATGTCGGCCACGGGGTCCTCCTGCGTCCTCGTCTTTGTCGTCAGAGTGACGCTAAGTCGTCCATCCCATTCTCGTCAAGGTGACGAGATAAGCTCACCCGCATGGCGTACGACCCGACGTCCTTCCCGGCCGTGGCGGTGACCGTCGACCTGGTCGTGCTGACCGTGCGCGGCGACGAGCTGTGCGTGCTGGTGGTCCGCCGGGCCGAGGAGCCCTTCGCCGGCCGTGAGGCGCTGCCCGGTGGCTTCGTCCGCCCCGACGAGGACCTCGCCGAGGCCGCGGCGCGCGAGCTGGCCGAGGAGACCGGCCTGCGCCCGGGGCACCTGGAGCAGCTCGGTAGCTACGGCACCCCGGGCCGGGACCCGCGGATGCGGGTGGTCACCGTCGCCCACCTCGCGCTCGTGCCCGACCAGCCCGTCCCGACGGCCGGCACCGACGCCGCCGCCGCCCGCTGGGCGCCGGTCCGCGGGCTGACCGGGCTCGCCTTCGACCACGACCGGGTGCTCGCCGACGGGGTCGAGCGCGCCCGGGCCAAGCTCGAGTACACGCCGCTGGCCGCCGCGTTCTGCCCGGAGGAGTTCACCGTCGCCGAGCTGCGCCGGGTGTACGAGGTGGTCTGGGGCCGGCCGCTGGACCCGCGCAACTTCCACCGCAAGGTCACCGGCGCCGCCGGCTTCCTCGAGCCGACCGGGACGACGACCACCCGGGACGGCGGCCGCCCCGCGCAGCTGTACCGGCGCGGCCCGGCCGCCCTGCTGCACCCGCCGCTGCTGCGCGCCGAGGGCTGAGCCGCGACACCCCGGTCCGCGAATGCCCGGGACCGTCGGTGCCGCCGCGCAGACTGCCTCCCATGCCCGGACGCCGCCGTCGCAGCAGCACGACGTCCCGCAAGCGCTCGTCGTCCCCCCGCGCCGCGGCGAAGCCGGCGCCCGACCTGCCCACCGCCGGCCCCGGGGAGCGGGTGTGGGTGCTCACCGTGCCGTTCCGCGCGCCGGCGCCGGGTGCCACGTGGCACCCCGGGCTGCAGGCGCACGTCTGGGTGGGCGAGAGCCTGCCGCCCGAGCTGGTGCCCTACGACCCGCCGCCGTACACGTTCGAGCGCTTCCTCGAGGACGAGCTCAACGCCACCCGGCGACCGCTGCCGGAACCCCGGCCGCTGACCCCGCGGGACGAGCAGTGGGACGGCGCCGACGCCGTGGTGGCGCACGCCGAGGCGGGGGGCCGGGTGTTCCTGCTGGGCGACGACCCGGGCGTGGGCAAGACCGGCACGGCGATCCTGGCCGCCCGGGAGATCGCGGAGCGGCGCGGCGGCGACCGCGTGCTGGTGATCGCCGACCGGCCGGCCGCGATCACCATCCCGCACTGGACGCGGTCGATCGCCGGGTTCGGGGACGGCGGGCTGCGCTGGTGCGTGACGACGTGGGACCGGCTGGCCAAGGTGGGCACGCTGCGCTTCGACGTCGTCGTCGCCGACGAGGCGCACATGGTCCGGCACACGACCACCCGGCGCTGGAAGCACTGGAAGGCCGTCTCCGGCGCCGCGCGGGTCGAGGACGCGCCGTTCGTCCTCGCCGCCACGGCCACGCCGGCGCACACGCCGCTGGAGCTGCCGTACCTGGCGCCGGAGTTCGCCCGCTCCCAGGGCGAGCCGCTCAAGGCCTGGTCGGACCTGCCGGCGCGGCTGGCGGCGCTGGGCTTCGCGGTCGTGAAGGGCCGCTACGGCTGGCAGTGGGCCGAGGACCCCGACGCGCGCCGGGCCGACCTGGCCCGCCTGCAGGGCTGGCTGGCCGACGCCGACCCGCCCGCCACGCTGCACCGCCCGGCGCCGTGGGGACCGGTCAGCGTGACGGGCACGCCGGTGGCCCTCACCCCGGCCGAACGCGCCTCCTACGAGTCCGAGTGGCAGGAGTTCCGCGCCGAGATGCAGCTGGCCCGCAAGGCCCGGCAGACCGCCCGCGGCCGCGCGGCGCTGCTGCGCTTCCGGCAGAAGGCCGGCCTGATCCGCGTGCAGGCCACCGTCGACTGGGTCAAGGCGCAGGTGGAGGCCGAGCGGCAGGTCGCGGTGTCGGTGGAGTTCGTCGAGACGGCCGCCGACCCGATCCGCGAGGCGCTGCTCGATGCCGGCATCGGTGTGGCGTGCATCTACGGCCGCGACCGGTTCGACGTCGAGGGCGAGCGGCTGCGCTTCCAGAGCGGCAAGGCGCCGGTCTGCGTGTTCACCGTGACGGCGTCGATCAGCCTGCACGCCGGTGAGCTGCTGCCCGACGGCACGACCGCCTCGGAGGTGCCCCGCGTGGGGCTGTTCCACCAGCCCCGGTTCTCGGGCATCCAGGCCCGGCAGGTCACCGGCCGCACCCACCGCGACGGGAGGACCTCGCCGTGGCGGGTGGCCTACGCCGAGGACACCGTGGAGGAGCAGGTCGCCCGGGTCATGGTGGAGCGGCTGGTCGTCAGCGGCTCGACCGCCGGCGCCGACACCTCGTCGCTGCAGGAGATCGCCGAGCTGCTCGACGCCGACTGGCTGCCGGCCGCCGCCCTCACCGACGCCTGACGGCGGTCAGCGCGGGTCGGCGGTGCCGTTGGGGGACGTCCCGTCGCCGTCCACGGTGACCACCGGCACCCGGGTGACGCCGTCGGCCTCCTCGGGACCGGCGACCCGGCCCAGGCGGCGGAGCAGCCCGGCGACGTCGACGCCGGTGAGGTCGCCGGAGATCTGCAGCCCCTGGGCGACGTTGGCCGCGACCGAGCGGCCGAGCGACCCGGCGCCGTCGGCCGAGATGACGGTCATCTTGTCCACCGCCGACAGCGGTGCGGCGGCCGCGCCCACCACCTCGGGGAGGACCTTGACCAGCAGGTCGAGGATCGCCGCCTCGCCGTAGTGGGCGAAGGCGTCGGCGCGGGCGTCGAGCGCCTCGGCCTCGGCCCGGCCGCGGGCCAGGATCGCCGCCGCCTCCGCGGCACCCTCGCGCTCGAGGGCGTCGGCGATCGCCTGCCGGCGCAGCTTCTCGGCCTCACCGCGCTTGGCGCCCTCGATGGCCTCCGCCTCCGCCAGCGCGGAGCGGCGGGCCCGCTCGCCCTCACCGTGCAGCTTCGCCTGCTCGGCCGCGGCCTGGGCGGCGGCGATCGTCGCCTGGCGCTCGGCCTCGGCGCTGAGGATCGCCGAGTTCTTGCGGCCCTCGGCCTCCTGCTCGACGCGGTAGCGCTCGGCGTCGGCGGGGCGGCGCACCTGGGTGTCGAGCTGCCGCTCGGTGAGCGCCGCGGTCCGGACGGCGACCTTCTCCTGCTCGGTGAGGATCGCCTGGTCCTGCGCCGCCTGCGCCAGCGGGCCGGCGGCGGCCGCCTTGGCCTTGGCCGCGTCGATCTCGGCGTTGATCTCGGCCTGCTTGAGCGCCAGCTGCCGCTGGGAGACGGCGATCGCCTCGTCGGCGAGCAGCTGCTCCTGCTCGGCGGCCTGCCGGGCGCGGGCCTCGGCGATGCTGGCCTCCTTGAGCACCCGCGCGGCCTCGGGCCGGCCGAGGTCGGCGAGGTAGGAGCCCTCCGCCTGGATGTCCTGCAGCTGGAAGGTGTCGAGCACCAGGCCCTGGCCGGTCAGCGACGACTCGGCCTCCTCGGCGACGGCGGAGGCGAACGCGGCGCGGTCGCGGATGATCTCCTCGACGGTCAGCCGGCCGACGATGGAGCGCAGCGCGCCGGCGAGCACCTCCGAGGTGAACGAGTCGATCCCGGCCTGCTGGTTGAGGAAGCGCTGGGCGGCCGCGCGGATGGCGTGCTCGCTGCCGCCCACCTTGACGATCGCCACGCCCTCGAGGTCGCACTTCACGCCCTGCTTGGAGATGGCGCCGCGGATGCCCACCGGGATGCGCCGGCTGGACAGGTCCATCGTGTGCAGCTTCTGCACGATCGGCAGCACGAAGACGCTGGCCCCCATGACCACCTTCTGCCCCGACATGTCGCGGGAGATGGCGCCGTCGGCCCCGGTGACCTGCCGGCCCTGCCGGCCGGTGACGAGGAACGCCTGGTTCGGCCCGGCCACCTTGATGCGGGACAGCACGAGCAGCACCAGCAGCACGACGAGCAGGGCGATACCGCCGATGGCGATGAGCAGGGTCATGAGAGGTCGCCTCCGGGCAGGGGGTCGGGCGCGGTCGAGACGACCTCGACGGCGGTCTCGCTGAGCGTGTCGGTGACGTAGACCGGCGTGCCCAGCGGCAGGGGGACGTCGGACCGGGCGGAGTACTTCAGCTGCTGGCCGGCCAGTGCGAGCCGGACCTCGCCGTAGCCGCCGGCGGGAACGGGGGAGACGACGACGCCCTGGGCGCCGAGCAGGTGCGCGCGGGTCAGCGTCTCGGTGGTCGGCATGTCGCGCAGCGCCCGGGACAGCCGGACGGCGCCCCAGGCGAGGGGGACGGCGACCGCGAGGCCGACGACGACGGCCACCAGGACGGCGACGGCGCCGGTCAGCGGCAGGAGGGCGAGCGCGGCGGCGCCGCCGAACCCCACCCCGCCGAGCAGCGCGGCCATCGCCGGCACGGAGAACGGCCCGTCGACGTCGCCGAGGCCGAGCTCGCCCAGCTCACCGACGAACAGGGAGACGAGGAGGACCACCAGGCCGAGTCCGCCCGTGGCGAGGAAGGCGACCGTCGCCGCGTCCACGCACCCTCCTGTCCCCGTGCCTACCGGCGACAGACGCTCGCAGGTCGGCGCCCGCGGGACAAGGAGTTCCGGATCGGCCGCCCGAACGGGTGGCTCAGCGACCGGCGGTGTACTGGCCGGCCACCTCGTCGGCGGTGAGCACGCGCTCGACGACCACGGCGTGCGCCACCGACCCGGCGAACCAGCTGCTGGTCGGGGCGCCGGGCCAGCTGCCCAGGTTGTCCCAGCCCACGCGCCAGTAGCCGGTGGTGTTCTCGGCGGCGTCCGTGTCGGTGTTGGTCCCGATCAGCACGCCGTCCACGTAGAACGTCAGCCCGGAGGAGGGGGAGAAGGTGCCCGTGGCGAGGTGCCACCGGCCGTCGTTGTAGGCGGTCGGCGTCGTCACCGTGTAATAGCCGCCGTCGTAGATGCCGAAGGCCAGGCGGCCGTCGTCGGTCATGTAGACGTGCCGGTCGAACTGGCTGGACTGGGCCCCGTTGGCACCGTTGCCGAAGCCGATCAGCTTGCCGCCGCGCGTCGTGGTCGTGGCGAACCAGATCTGCACGGTCAGGTGCTGGGGGGCGACGTACTGCCGCGTCGTCCAGAGGAACCCCGAGGAGCCGTCCAGCCGGACGGCGGAGCCGCTGCCGGGCCGGCAGGCCGGCCCGGTCACCCCGTAGGTGATGCCACCGCCCGAGAAGGTGCCGTTGCCGGCCGCGCCCGCCGAGCCGGCGTTGGCGGCCGTCGGGCCGGCGGCCTCCTGCAGGCCGAGGTGCAGGGCGGCGCCCGCGCCGGTGCTGCCTGCCGCGGTGGCGCAGGTCCACGGGCCCGCGCCGTACTGGTCGGTGACCTGGGCGGCGGAGAGCACGGAGGTCCAGACGGCGGCGTGCGCGAGCGAGCCGGCGAACCAGTCGCTGCTCGGGCGGGTGGGCCAGCCGTTCAGGTTGTCGTGGCCGATCCGCCAGTACCCGGTGGTGTTCTCGGCGACCGTGCCCGCGGCGTTGCGGGCCGCCTGCACGCCGTCGACGTAGAGGGTCATGCCGGCCGAGCCGGAGAACGTCGCCGTCGCCAGGTGCCAGCGGCCGTCGTTGTAGGCCGAGGTCGTGGTGGCGGTGGAGTAGCCGCCGTTGTAGACGCCGAAGACCAGGCGGCCGTCGTCGGTCATGTAGACGTGGCGGTCGTAGTTCGACGACACGGCGCCGCCGGTGCCGGTGCCGAAGCCGATGAGCTTGCCGCCGCGGGTGGTGGTCGTGCTGAACCAGATCTGGACCGAGAACGTCTGCGGGTTGGCGTAGCTGCGGCCGGTCCAGACCTGGCCGCTGCTGCCGTCGAGCGTCACCGCGCCGTTCTCGCCGGCGCCGCAGCGCGGACCCGGGGCGCCGTAGGTCACCCCGCTCGACGAGTAGGTGCCGTTGCCGGAGCCGCCCGCGGAGCCGGCGTTCGTCGCGGTGGTGCCACCGCTCTCCTGCAGCCCGAGGAACAGCGCGGCGCCGGCGGCGGTGGCGGTCCCGGCGCAGGTGAAGGCGGATCCGGCGGCGAAGGTGTTGGACGGCGTGCCCGTGGTGGCGCTGAAGACCGCCCGGGCGTCGGCCGCGCCGGGCAGCGTGACGAGCGCGGCTGCGACCACCGCGAGGGCGACCGGACGGGCGGGCAGCCGGCGGCGCGGCCGGTCCTCGTCGGCGGGCGCCCGGTGCAGCAGGGCGAGCGCGAGCAGGGCGGCGAGGGCCGCGCCGGTGAGGACCAGCGGGGCGGTGCGGCCCTCGGCGGCCCACAGCGCGGGCAGGCCGAGACCGGGCAGCCGCAGGGTGCCGACGCCGTGCACGGCCGCGGGGGCGACCAGCGAGGCGTCGGCGGTGGCACCGGCGTCGCCGCGCAGCCGCAGGCCGCCGTCCTCGACGGCGACGACCCGGTGCATGCGCAGCTCGCCCGGCACGTCGGGGTCGTCGGCCAGGACGACGTCCCCCGGCGCCAGGTCGGCGGCGTCGACGGGGCGCACGACGACGACGTCCCCCGGGTCGAGCGTGGGGGTCATGGAGCCGGACAGGACGACGCTGGACCGCCAGCCGGCGACCAGGGGGAGGACGACGGAGACGGCGAGGAGCAGCGCCAGGACGCCGAGGGCGAGGCGGGCGGCGGCGCTGATCAGCAGCGCCGGCCAGCCGGAGCGCCAGGTCATGTGTTCTGCGCCTCCCAGGTGAAGGCGATCGCCGCCGTGCCGCCCTGGGCACTGGCCGGCGCGGAGGCCGACAGGCTGTAGGTGAACCGGTAGGTGGTGCGCTCGCCGG
This sequence comes from Blastococcus sp. SYSU D00669, assembly GCF_054050715.1. NCBI lineage: Bacteria > Bacillati > Actinomycetota > Actinomycetes > Geodermatophilales > Geodermatophilaceae > Blastococcus > Blastococcus sp. SYSU D00669. Next base: position 118,177 of record NZ_JBJGZV010000010.1, on the reverse strand, counting down.
CCGGGTTGCCGGCCGTCGTCCAGGAGCCCACGCCGGCGGCGTAAGAGGTCGGGAAGGCGGCCAGGGTGCCGCGGTAGACCGTGGCGGCGGGGGCGAACCCGTTGCAGCCGGCCGCAGAGCCGCCGGTGCCGGCCTCGACGGCGACGGTCAGGTGGCTGCTGAGCGAGCGGGTCGTGGATCGGCCGGTGCCGTAGAGCCGGACGAGGGAGGGGGCGCTGCCGGTCGAGGTGACCGTGATGCAGCGCGACCGGGCGGCGCCGGGGCGCAGGTCGGCAGCGCTGAACAGCACCGCGCCGGCGTCGTCGTCGGAGATCGCGACGGTGCCGGTGCTCCAGGTCAGGGTGCGGGCCGGCGTGCTGTCGGTGAAGGCGGCGTAGGCGGACTGCCAGACCAGCCCGGCGGCGACGGCCAGCGCGCCCAGGGCGGAGACGGCCACGGCGATCCGTCGCGCGCGCCGGGTGGGCGCGAGGGGCAGCAGCCGTGGCATGCCGGGGTGATCGACATCCGCCGTCCCGACCTTGAGCGCGGGTCCGTCGGGGGCTGCGGGGATCATCGGGGGGATCCGGGACGAGGGAGGTGCGGGCGTGCGGCGGGAGGCGAGCGTCCTGCACCTGGACCTGGACGCCTTCTACGCGGCGGTCGAGCAGCGGGACAAGCCGTCGCTGCGCGGCCGGCCGGTGGTCGTCGGCGGCACCGGCGGCCGGGGCGTGGTGGCCACGGCGTCGTACGAGGCGCGGGCGTACGGGGCGCGGTCGGCGATGTCGACGGCGGAGGCGCGGCGGCGCTGCCCGCCCGGGACGGCGTTCCTCGGCGGCCGGTTCGGCGCCTACCGGCGGACGTCCGAGGTGGTGATGGAGCTGCTGCGCGAGCTCTCGCCCCTGGTGGAGCCGGTGTCGCTGGACGAGGCGTACGTCGACCTCGCGGCCGGCCCGGGGCACAACCTGTCCGTGGACGGCGTGACGGCGCTGGCCCGGGGGCTCAAGGAGCGGATCGCGGCGGCGACCGGCGGGGTGACCGGGTCGGTGGGCGTGGGGACGTCGAAGCTGATGGCGAAGCTCGGCTCGGACCTGGACAAGCCCGACGGGCTGGTCGTCGTCGCGCCGGGCACGGAGCTGGAGGTGCTGCACCCGCTGCCGGTGACCCGGCTGGGCGGGGTGGGGCCGGCGACCGAGGAGCGGCTGCGCACGGTGGGCGTGCGGACCGTCGGCGACCTCGCCGCGAAGTCGCTGTCCGACCTCGTCGCGCTGGTGGGCAGGGCGCACGGCGCCGGCCTGTACGCGCTGGCGCGGGCGGAGGACGACCGCGCGGTGGTGGCCGATCGGGAGGCCAAGTCGGTGTCGCACGAGGAGACCTTCGAGCGGGACCTGACCGACCTGGCGGTGCTCGGGCGGGAGATCGACTCGCAGGCCGCGCGGGTGAGCGAGCGGCTGCGGACGTCGGCGCTGTCGGGGCGCACGGTGACGCTGAAGCTGCGCCGGTACGACTTCACGACGCTGACCCGGTCGCTGACGCTGCCGCAGCCCACCGACGACGCGCGCACCATCGCCTCGATCGCGCGGCGGCTGCTGACCGAGACGGGGACCGGCGGGGGGCTGCGGCTGCTGGGGGTCGGGGTCTCGGGGCTGTCGGTGTACGCGCAGGGCGACCTGTTCGCGCCGGAGGAGTCCGACGACGTCGCCGCCGAGGAGCCGGCCGCGGTCGTGCAGGAGACGGAGGAGCCGGCGCCCGCGGACCGCCGCTGGTGGCCGGGGCAGGACGTGCGGCACGACGAGCTGGGACCGGGTTGGGTGTGGGGGCGCGGCCTGGGCCGGGTGACGGTGCGGTTCGAGGGCCCGCGCACCGCGCCGGGGCCGGTGCGCACGCTGGCGGCCGACGACCCGGCGCTGCACCCGGGGGACCCGCCGGACTGGCGGGGCGTGGACGAGGAGGCATCGTGACGGAGATCAGCACGTGGGTGCGCATCACCCAGCAGGACCCGGGCCACTCGGCCGCGTACGTCCAGCGGTTCCGCGACATGGCCGCGGCCGGGGCGGACCTGGGTGGCGAGGCGCGGCTGGTGGACGCGCTGGTGCCGCGGGCCTCCCGGATCTTGGACGCCGGCTGCGGGCCCGGGCGGGTGGGGGCGGTGCTGCACGCGGCGGGGCACGAGGTGGTCGGGGTGGACGTCGACCCGGTGCTGATCGCCGCGGCGGAGGAGGACCACCCGGGGCCGACCTGGCTGGTGGGCGACCTCGCGGAGCTCGACCTGCCGGCGCGGGGCATCCCGGCGGAGTTCGACGCGATCGTCTGCGCGGGCAACGTGATGACGTTCCTGGCGCCGACGACGCGGCGGCAGGTGCTGGCGCGGCTGCGGGCGCACGTGGCGCCGTCGGGCCGGGCGGCGATCGGGTTCGGCGGGGGCCGCGGCTACGACTTCGCGGAGTTCCTCGCCGACGCGGCGGCCGCGGGCTGGGCGCAGGACCTGCTGCTGTCCACCTGGGACCTGCGGCCGTTCCCGGGCGAGTCGGGCTTCCTGGTCGCGCTGCTGGCGCCGGCCTGACGTTTCACGTGGCACACGGGCGGCTCGGGGTCCGGGCGGTCCGGGACCGGACCCCGCGCCGTCCGGATCAGGGGCGGCGGCGCCGGGCCCGCCGACGGGCGATCGCGGCGGCCACGGAGTCGTGCCGCAGGTCGACCGGCTCGGGGGAACGCACCCACGCGTGCGTGCCGATGCGCTCGCGCCAGGCGGTCTGCTGTCCGTCGTCGTCGTGCATGGTCACCTCCTGGTCGCACCGGCTCGGGGGAGCCGCTCGGACTCGAGACTGCCGGGCCGAGCTGTGCGTCCGCTGAACAGCGCGTGCAGATCGGCCGTCGATCCCGTGGTCGCCACCGTCGCAGGAGGGTGTGACAGTTCCGGGCCGCGGACTTCTGTCGGTGTCCGACGGCACACTGCGCCGCATGGCGAGCTGGGCAGAGGTCGAGGAGGAGGCGGCGGAGCTGGCCGGGCGGGTGCGCGAGGCGTTCACGCGCGGCAAGCACGCGACGATGGCGACGCTGCGGGCCGACGGGTCGCCGCGGATCAGCGGCACCGAGGTCGAGTTCAGCGAGGACGGGCACTTCCGGCTGGGCTCGATGCCGGGTGCGGTGAAGGCGAAGGACCTGCTGCGCGACCCGCGGCTGGCGGTGCACAGCCCGACGTCGGAGCCGGGTGAGGGCGGGGCCGACTGGCCGGGCGAGGCCAAGGTGGCCGGCGTCGCCGTCGCGGAGGCGGACCGCGACGGCGCGCACGTGTTCCACCTGGACCTGCACGAGGTGGTGTGGACCGGCCTCAACGAGACGCGGGACAAGCTGGTGATCCGCTCGTGGCACCCGGGCCGCGGCGTCGAGGAGCGCCGGCGCGCCTGAGCTGCGCTGACGCTGGAACGGGCCAGAACGGGATCGGCGCCCCTGTCCTGATGGCAGGGGCGCCGTTCGCTGCTCCGCAGGCGTCAGTTGGCCATGTCCACGAAACGGCTGTAATGGCCCTGGAAGGCCACGGTGACATTCGCCGTCGGACCATTACGGTGCTTCACGAGCATGATGTCCGCTTCACCGGCCCGCGGGGACTCCTTTTCATACATGTCTTCCCGGTGAATCATCATGACCATGTCCGCATCTTGTTCGATAGATCCTGATTCGCGAAGGTCGGAAAGCATCGGCTTTTTGTCTTGGCGCTGCTCAGAGCCACGGTTCAGCTGACTCATCGCAATGACCGGGACCTCGAGTTCCTTCGCCAGGAGCTTGAGTGCGCGGGAGAATTCCGACACTTCCTGCTGACGGCTCTCGACCTTTTTTCCCGATGTCATCAGCTGCAGGTAGTCGATCACGACGAGCTTGAGGTCGTTGCGCTGCTTGAGTCGCCGCGCCTTGGCGCGGATCTCCATCATCGTCATGTTCGGGGAGTCGTCGATGTAGAGCGGCGCGTCGGCGACCTCACCCATGCGGCGGGCGAGCTTGGACCAGTCCTCGTCGGAGAGCGTGCCGGCGCGCATGTGGTGCAGCGGCACCTTCGCCTCGGCCGACAGCAGACGCATGGTGATCTCGTGCTTGCTCATCTCGAGCGAGAAGATGCAGGTCGCCTGGTGGTTCTTGATCGCAGCCGACCGCGCGATGTCGAGGCCCAGCGTCGAGTTGTGCGTCGGGATGAAGCTGCGGCCGGCCAGGAACAGGTGGTCGTCGGCGTCGACCTGGATGCAGCGCACCGGGACGCTCGCGATGGGGCGCACGTCGGTGATGAAGCGAGCCCCGCGCGCCGAGAAGGTCCGGGCGCCCCGCTCCTTGTGCACGAGCTTCTTCCGCTCGAGCCTGAAGACCTCGTCGTCGGTGCTGAAGGTCAGCGTGAACGCGGTGGACGGCTCCTCCGCCCGACCTCGCACGCGCTTCGTGCTCATCCGCACCCGGTAGCCCAGGCTGGCGACGAGTTCGCGGGCGTCCTCGGCCAGCCGCCGGCTCGGGACCGTGAACTGGACGACACCGCTGGGTGCCACCGTCCCGTCGGTGTCGAGCAGCCCGGCCAGCAGCGCCCGGCGCTGGGCGATGGAGGCACGCAGGTATTCGACCGGGATGTGCTTGTCGCCCAGAACGCGCAGCTGCCGCAAGAGCGCCTCGACGGTTCCGTGGTCGTCACGGCAGGCCTGGCACTGCGCGAGACCCGCCGAGGGACCGCCGCAGTCCGGGCAGGAGGCCGTCCGCCCGACACCGCCGCTGGCCCGGAGCGCACCGCCGCAGGTCTTGCCGCAGGTCTGCACCTGCGACGTGCGCGGGACGAACAGCTCCCCGCACATCGGGCAGACCCGCTCCACGGGACCGGGCCGCTCGGGCAGTCGCAGCGCGTACCGGCGATCGACGCTCGTCCGTTCGACCGCCAGACCCTCGGCCTCGATGTGCACCGCGATCTCCGGGTCCGCGCTCGTGAACTGGGCGGCAGCGGACGTGCCGTCGCCGAGCCACACCCCGAGCGTGTACGGCGGCACCAGGAGGTCGGCGTCGGGCAGCTGCAGAGGTGCAGCGTTGGTCACGGAGTGGTTGAGCCGCCCGTCCTCGGTCGCGCAGCGAACCGTCCGGGCGATCTCCTCGGTCGTCCGCACCTCGGCGAACGTGCGCTGCCTGGGGTAGCCGTTGTGACCGGTGGCTGCCTGCTGGGCGGAACGACGGCTCGCCCTGGTCTCGGTCAGCCACTGGTGCTGGGCGTCGGCCACGATCACCGAGCTGTCGGAGAAGTGCACCTCGTAGCAGGGCCGACCCGTCATCACCTCGGTGGCGGCGACCACCGTCGTCGGGCGGCCGTCGGAGCCCATGACCTGGTCGCCGACCCGGACCTCCCCCATCGTCGTCCAGCCGCCCGGCGTCGCGACGGGGGTGTCGAGGGCCAGCGCCTTGCCCACGCCGGGCCGGGCCGCGATGACGACCATCTGACCGGCCTGCAGACCGTTGGTCAGCTCGTCGAGGTCGCGGATGCCGGTGGGCACGCCGCGGCTGACGCCGCCGCGCGAGGCGATGGCGTCGAGCTCGTCCATGGTCGGCTGCAGGATGTCCTCGAGGCGCGAGTAGTCCTCGCTCATCCGCTTCTCGGTGACCTCGTAGATCTCCTGCTGCGCGCGGTCGACGATGTCGTCGACGTCGCCCCGCCCGCCGGCCGCGCCGTAGCCGAGCTGCACGACCCGGGTGCCGGCCTCGACCAGCCGGCGCAGCGTGGCCTGCTCGGCGACGATCTGCGCGTAGTAGCCGGCGTTGGCCGCGGTCGGCGTCGACTGGATGAGCGTGTGCAGGTAGACCGCGCCGCCCATCTTGGACAGCTGGTCGGTGCGGTTCAGCTCGGCGCTGACGGTGATCGCGTCGGCCGGCTCACCCCGGCCGTACAGGTCGAGGATCGTGTCGTAGATGACCTGGTGGGCGGGGCGGTAGAAGTCGTTGCCGTTGAGGACCTCGACGACGTCGGCGATCGCGTCCTTGCTCAGCAGCATGCCGCCGAGCACCGACTGCTCGGCGGCGACGTCCTGCGGCGGCTGGCGGTCGTACTCGGGCGCCGAAGGCACCGGCCGGCTGAACTCGTCGGCGACTGCCACGCCGAACCCCTCCATCCACTCTCTGCGCACCCGCGAGCAGACCCCCGGCCCCTGGCCGGGGGTCTGGTGGGGGAAGCACCAGGACGCGACACGCACGACTCGAACGCTTGTTCGGGTCGGTTCTACCGCCGGGGGCCGACAACTCCGGGCTCCGGCGGTGAGCGAGGAAGACGTTAGGAAGCGCGGACGGACCAGTCCAACACCCGTGGGGACGCCGTTCTGCACAACTTGTGGACAAGTCGGTGGACGGACGCATGTCGACATGTGGAGAGCGGTCGGGACAGCGGCCGTACACCCGCCGTCTTCCGGCCCGCCACCTGCGCGAAGGCTGCCCACCGCCTGTGGACGGGAGAAAGACGGGAACTTCCCGCGCGTCGTCCCCCGGCGTGTCGCGGACGCCGTCCGTCGGGGCCCAACCGCCCCACTGTCCACAAGGCGCGTCGGTCACCCTCGAGGCGCTGAGGGATGCGGAGAGTCGGCGTCCACGCCGTGGCGTGCCGCTGCCCGGCGTCGACCGACCTCCGGCGGACCGCTGCCGGGTCCCAGCATGGTCGTCCGCGCCGGCCGGAGAGCCGGCAACGAGCGGAGGGAGCCCGCGAGGGCGCTGACCCGAACCCCCGTGAACGCCTGCCCCTGGTCGCTGGCCTACGGCTTCGACCAGGCAGAGGTCGTGGAGGGCGCGAGCCGGGTGCTGGTGCTCTCCGGGCAGGCCGCGACGGCGGAGGACGGCTCGCCGCAGCACCTCGGCGACCTCGCTGCCCAGTGCTCCCTGGCCCTGGACGACGTCGAGACGGTGCTGCTGGAGGCCGGCATGACGCTCGGCGACGTCGTCCGCATCCACGTCTTCGCGACCGACGTCGACGCGATGCTGGGGGCGTGGAGGGCCTCGCGAAGCGGTTCGCGGCGGCCGGCGGGACGTTCACCAGCACGCTGGTCGGGGTCACCCGCCTCGCGTTCCCCGAGCTGACGGTGGAGATCGAGGCCACGGCCGTCGCCCAGCACCGCGCGGAGGCCCGGAGACGCCGCGAGGGGCGCCGGACCAGCAGGTCCGACGCCCCTCGCGGGCCGTTCCCGACTATGCGGGGACGACGTCGATCTTCAGCTGCGTCGTGACCTCGGGGTGCACCCGCACCGTGACGGTGTGCTCGCCGGTGGTCTTGATGCTGCTGGGCAGCTCGATCCGGCGACGGTCGAGCTCCGGGCCGCCGGCGGCGGTGACCGCGGCGGCGACGTCGGCGGTGGTGACGCGGCCGAACAGCCGGCCCTCGGCGCCGGCGCGGGCCGGCACGCGGACGGTGAGCCCGCTGAGGCGCCCGGCCACGGCCTGCGCGTCCTCGTGCGAGCGCACCTCGCGGGCGGCACGCGCCCGGCGCAGCGACTCCACCTGCTTCTCGGCCCCGCGGGTGGCCTGGATGGCCAGCCCGCGCGGCAGGAGGTAGTTGCGGCCGTAGCCGCCCTTGACCTCGACGGTGTCACCGGAGCTGCCGAGCCCGGTGACCTCCTGCGTGAGGATCAGCTTCATCGTGCTCATGGTCAGCGCGCCGTCGAGGTGTAGGGCAGCAGGGCCATCTCACGGCTGTTCTTCACGGCCGTGGCGACGTCCCGCTGGTGCTGGCTGCAGTTGCCGCTGACGCGGCGGGCACGGATCTTGCCGCGGTCGGAGATGAACTTCCGCAGCAGCGCCGTGTCCTTGTAGTCGATGTAGGTCGCCTTGTCCTTGCAGAACTGGCAGACCTTCTTCTTGGGCTTGCGAACGGGTGGCTTGGGCACCGGGGTTCTCCAGGAAAGAGGTGTGTGAGGGGACAGGCTCAGAAGGGCGGCTCGTCGGACGGACCGGCGGGCGTCGACCAGGGGTCGCTGGCACCGCCGCCACCGCCGCCACCGCCGAAGCCGCCGCCACCGCCGCCGCCGAAGCCGCCGCCACCGTCACCGCGCGAGGCGCGGGTGACCTTGGCCGTGGCGTACCGGAGCGAGGGGCCGATCTCGTCGACCTCCAGCTCGATGACGGTGCGCTTCTCGCCTTCCTTGGTCTCGAACGAGCGCTGCTTGAGCCGGCCGGTCACGATGACCCGCGAGCCGCGGGTCAGGGACTCGGCGACGTTCTCCGCCGCCTGCCGCCAGACGTTGCAGCGGAGGAACAGCGCCTCGCCGTCCTTCCACTCCTGCGACTGGCGGTCGAAGGTCCGCGGCGTGGAGGCCACGGTGAAGTTGGCGACGGCAGCGCCGGAGGGCGTGAAGCGCAGCTCCGGATCGGCGGTCAGGTTGCCGATCACGGTGATGACGGTCTCGCCGGCCATGGTCAGTGGACCTCGGGCCGCATCAGCTTCGTGCGCAGGACCGACTCGTTGAGGTTGAGCTGCCGGTCGAGCTCGGCCACGTCGGCCGGCTCGGCCTGGATGTCGATGACGGCGTAGATGCCCTCGACCTGCTTCTTGATCTCGTAGGCCATGCGGCGACGGCCCCAGATCTCGGTCTTCACCGTGCCGCCGGCCTTGGTCACGACCGTCAGGAACCGGTCGAGGGAGGGCGCGATCGTGCGCTCCTCCAGTTCGGGGTCGAGGATGACCATCAGTTCGTAGTGACGCACGGAGAACCCCACCTCCTCTGGTCTGGGCGGCTGCAGTCGGTCTGCAGCAGGAGGGTCGTACACGCGTCGCACGCCCCGGCACCGGCCGGAACGCGCCTCGACAAGGCTACCAGCGCCACGGAGCGGCCCGGTCCGCCGTCCACAGGCGCCCGCGTTCCACGTGGAACGCGGCGCGGCCGCCGCCCCTCAGCGGGACGGCGGCCGCGTGGCAGCGGAGCGTTCAGCGGCGGCGGTGCGCCCCCTTGACGGCGCGGGCGGCCTGCTGGGTGCGGACCAGGGCGGCGGTGACGGCGGCCAGCGCGACCACCGCGGCCAGCGCCGGCACCGGCAGGTTCGCCGCCGAGCCGGAACCGGGCGCCGCGACCCGGCTGTCGGCCTCCTCCAGGCCGTCGCCGTCCAGACCCGCGAGCTGGCCGAAGACCGGCACCGAGGCGCCGTCGTAGGTGCCGGCGATGCCGCTGGCGCCCGAGCCGCCGGTGCCGCCGCCCGACGAGCCCCCGCCCCACGCGGTGAAGCGCGACGGGTCGAAGGCGGCCGCGGCGGCGCTGTCGACCGGCGCCATCTGCGGCGCGCCCGCGCCGGTGTCGTAGGTGTACTGGGTGCCCGGCACGCTCTGCGCCGTCCCGCCCGCGGTGGTCGTCGTCGTGGTGGTCGTGGTGGTCGGGACCGGCGCGCCCGGCAGCGGGGTCGGGGCGCCACCCGGCGGGGGTAGCGTGTTCGGGACGCCCGGCACCGCGACGGCCACCTCCGGCGGGTCGGGGAGGTTGGTGCTCGGCAGGTCGGGCAGCGGCACCAGCGTCTGGACGACGTACGGGATCGGCGCGGGCAGGGGCGGCAGGACGGCGGCGACAGCGGCGACCACCTGGTCGACCAGGTTCGCCGCGAGGCTGCCCTTGGGGACGATCCGGTAGGTGTAGGTGACCGTGCCGGCGGTGGTGGACGGGAACGTCCACGACGTCTGCTGCCCGTACTGCAGCGTGCGCTTCTCGCCGAAGAAGGTCACGGCCACGTCGGTGTGCACGGTGGCCGTCACCCCGCCGGCCAGCGGCAGGGTGACCCCGGTGTCGTAGGTGGCGACCTGGTTGACGAAGGTGGCGGTGCCGCCCGCGTCGACGCTGGCGACGGGGGGCGTCAGCGTCCGGATCTCGATCGTCGCGCTGGGAGCCGCACTGGCCCCCGGGGCCAGCACGACGGCGGCGGCCATCGCTGCCAGCCAGGCGAGCACCAGGGCGCCGAGGCCCCGCCCTGCGCTGCGCCGCATCCGACCGGTTGCCATCAGCTCCGCACCTCCGCGTCCACGTCGCGCCCCCGCCGGCGCCAGCTACCAGCGGGTAACCCCCGTCACGCTGGCAGAACGATGATGTGTGAGCGGAGTTACGGCTAAACCTGGAGTTGCGGCCGAACTAGGGTCGACCCCCGTGGCGAGACACCCGATCGGCGTACACGTCGGCCCCGGGCTGACCGGGGACAACGAGCTGCTGGACGGCGGTCCGCTCGCGCGGGCGGCCGAGATGGACGCCGACGGGGTGCAGGTCTTCCTCGCCGATCCGCAGGACTGGAAGGCGCCCAAGCCGCGTCCGGACGCCGAGGCGCTGCGGGAGAGCGACGTCCTGGTCGTCGTGCACGCGCCGTACGTGATGAACGTGGCGTCGACCAACAACCGGATCAGGATCCCCAGCCGCAAGCTGCTGGGTCAGCACGCGACCGCGGCGGCCGCGGTCGGCGCGCACGGCCTCGTGGTCCACGGCGGCCACGTGCTCGCCAAGGACGACCCGGCCGTCGGCGTCGACAACTGGCGCAAGACCTTCGCCCGCCAGGCCGAGGACGGCGGGTTCCCCCTGCCGCTGCTCATCGAGAACACCGCCGGCGGCGAGAACGCGATGGCCCGCGAGCTCGATGCGATCGGCCGGCTGTGGGAGGCGGTGGGCGAGTTCGGCGCGGGCTTCGTGCTCGACACCTGCCACGCCTGGGCGGCCGGCTGGGACCTCGCCACGGCGGTCGAGGACGTGACGGCCCGCACCGGCCGGCTCGACCTCGTGCACCTGAACAACAGCCGCGACCCGGCGGGCTCCGGCCGCGACCGGCACGCGCCGCTGACCGAGGGGGAGATCCCGGTCGAGCTGCTGGTCGAGGTCGCCCGCGCGGCGGGCTGCCCCGTCGTCCTGGAGACCCCCGGCGACGCGGCCGCCCACGCGGAGGAGATCGCGCTGCTGCGCGACGCGCTCGGCTGAGCTCAGGAGGGCACCGCCCCCGGGCGCGCCGCGCGCCGGAGGGTCACCTTGTCCTCCGCCCGGTCCAGCACCCCGCCGGCCGGGTCGTCGGTGCCCGGCCACGACCAGCGGACGACGTCCTCGTCGGGCCGCAGCACCTCGCGCACGACCAGACCCATGAGGAAGAGGACGGCGACGTCGCGGAGCCCGACCGCGAGGTAGAACCACTCGACCTCGACGCCCTTGTTGTCGGTGCCGAGGTACCAGAGCATCCGGGGCACCCACAGCAGCGCCTCGGCGGCCTGCCACAGCAGCAGCGAGCGCCACTTCGGGCGGGCCAGGACCGCCAGCGGCAGCAGCCACAGCGAGTACTGCGGGCTCCACACCTTGTTGAGCAGCAGGAAGCCGGCGACCAGCAGGAACGCCAGCTGGGCCACGCGCGGTCGCACCGGCGCGGCGAGGGTCAGCCACGCGACGCCGACCAGGAGCAGCAGCAGGGCGACGGCGACGACGGCGTTGAGCACCGTCGGGGCCTGCCCCTCGGCCGGCGTACCGCCCAGGATCGCGTGGTCGGTGGTGGCCAGCAGCAGGTTCCAGACGGTGTCCGGGTCGGCCGGGCGGCTGCCGTTGAGGGCGAAGAAGCGGCCCCAGTTGGCCGGCGCCAGCACCGCGATCGGTCCGTTGACCACGAGCCAGGCCGCGCCCGCCGCCACCACCGTGCGCAGCCAGACACGCAGCCGGCCGGCCCGCAGGCACAGCAGGAAGAGCACCGCGAGGAGGAGCACCGGGTACAGCTTCGCCGCGACGCCCAGGCCGATGAGCACGCCGGCCAGCACCGGCCGCGAGCGCGCCCACGCCCACAGGCCCAGCGTCGACAGGGCGACGGCGAACAGGTCCCAGTTGGTGAACGCGTGCACGACCAGCAGCGGGGAGAGGCCGACCATCGCGGCGTCCCAGGGCCGCCGGCCCGACAGCCCGAGCACCGCCCGGGTGAGCAGCAGCGCGCAGAGCGAGAGCAGCAGGCAGGTGACGACGTAGTAGCTCTGCACCGGCGGCACCTGCGGCAGCAGGCCGAAGGAACCGGCGAGCCCGTCGTAGCCGCGCGCCAGCGCCGCGGCCAGCGCCATGAAGCCGCCGGTCAGCACCGGGTACTCGATCGCGGAGTCGAGGTAGGGCACCGCACCGGTGTCCAGGTCGCGCAGCGCGAACAGCGGGACGGTGTCGGAGTAGCAGAGGTGCGTGTACTGCACCCAGCCCGCCCAGTTGCCGCTCGCGCAGGGCGCCTGCTTCAGCCAGGCCAGCGCCAGGCCCGCCGTCGTGAACAGCAGGCACACGCGCAGCGGCGTCCAGAACAGCGCCCGCCCGGTCACCGCGTGCCGGCCCCACGGACCACCGACCGCCTCGCTCGCCTGGGCGGCCACCGGGTCGGACCACGTGGGCACCACGCGGTCGGGCCCGGACGGCGGCGCCGCAGATGCCACGGACCCCCCGGCCGCGGTGGCCGAGGGGTCCGTGGAGGTGTCCTGCGGGTGGGGCTGCGTCACCACCCCAGTCTGCCGCGCCGGGTCACTGGTCGGTCGCGCCGTCCTCCTCGCCCGGGGCGGGTGCCCCGGGTGCCGGGGTGCCGGGTCCCTGTCCCGGGTTCCCGGGCACCGGGAGCGGCACGGGAGCCGGCTCCTCGGGCTCCCCCTCGTCGTCGGGCACGCCGTCGCCGTCGAAGTCGTCCGGGATGCCGTCCCCGTCGGTGTCGCCGGGGACCGGCTCCGGCTCCTCGGTGACCGGCGGCGGTGCGGACGACGACGTCGCCGGCGGGGCCTCGGAGGTCGGCGGCGCGCTGGTCTCCGGGGCCGGCACGCCCTCGCCGGTGTCGCCGTCGATCAGCGCCTCCCTGGGCAGCGGCTCCTCCGGGCTGCCCTCCAGCGCGGTGTTCATGAACTGCTGCCAGATCTCGCCCGGCAGGCCCGCGCCGTAGATGATCCGGCCGCGCGCGTCGACGATCGGCTGCAGCGAGTCGCTGCCCATCCACACCGCCGTCGACAGCGACGGGGTGTAGCCGACCATCCAGGCGTCGGAGTTGTTCTCGGCGTCCAGACCCTGCGTACCGGTCTTCGACGCCACCGGCCGGCCGCCGGCGAGCGGGCGGTCGGAGTACTCCGCGACCCCCTCGATGGCGAAGGTCACGTCGTTGGCGACGTCACCCGGCACGGCCTGGTCACCGGCGTCACCGGTGTTCTCCATCAGCAGCGCGCCCTCGTTGTCCGTCACCCGGGCGACGAAGAAGGGCGCGTGCCGGACGCCGCCGTTGGCCAGGGTGGCGAAGCCGACCGCCTGGTCGATCGGGCGCATCTCGTACTCGCCGATCCCGATCGAGGAACCGGTGGTCCCGGTCTCGGGCGCCGAGAGGGTGCGCTTGCCGTCGAGGAGGCCGCCGTTGTCCGGCCAGGTCTCCGGCATGCCCGTGGCGCGCAGGGCCAGTTCCCGGACGGTGTCCGGGCCGACCTCGTAGGCCAGGCCGTAGAACGTGGTGTTCAGCGACCGGGTGATGGCCTCCTTGAGCGTGCAGGCGGAGCAGGAGGCGCCGCCGGAGTTGCGCACCGGGGCCTCCCGGTCGGGGAACGTCTGCGGGGAGCTGCCGTCGCGCCGGGCGTCGACCCCGATCCCCCGCTCGAGGGCGGCGGCGAGCACGTACGGCTTCATCGACGACCCCGGCTGGCGCCGGGCCTGCGCGTAGTCGATCGCGCCCTCGCCCGCGCCGATCGGCCCGCCGTAGTAGGCGCGGACCGCACCGGTGCGCGGGTCGACCGAGACCAGCGCCTGCCGCAGGTTGTCCGGCTCGCCCTCCATGACCTCCTGCACGGCGCTGATCGCGGCGCCCTGCATGCGCGGGTCGATCGTCGTGGTGATCCGCAGGCCGCCGGCCCGGATCTGGTCCTCGGGGTAGCCCCGGGCCTCGAGCTCGGCGATGACCTGCGAGACGATCAGGCCCTCCGGACCCGTGGGGATGCCCAGGGTCGCGGTGGCCCGGGGCAGCACGGGCGGGTACGCCGACGCGCTGCGCTCGGCCTCGGAGAGCCAGCCCTCCTCGACCATCGCGTCGAGCACGTTCGCCCAGCGCTCCTGGGCGCCCTGCGGGTCGTTCTCCGGGTCGAGGCGGGAGGGGCTGCGGATCAGCACGGCCAGGACGGCGCCCTGCTGCGCGGTCAGCTGCGCGGCGGGGACGCCGAAGTAGGTGTTGGCCGCCGCCTCGATGCCGTAGGCGCCGCGGCCGAAGTAGATGGTGTTGAGGTAGTTCTCGAGGATCTCGTTCTTCGAGTAGTTGTTGTCCAGCTTGATCGCCAGGAAGAGCTCCTGGAACTTGCGGCTGAACGTCTGCTCCTGGGTCAGGAAGGCGTTCTTGACGTACTGCTGGGTGATCGTCGAGCCACCCTGCGTCGAGCCGCCCGTCAGGTTGTTCCACGCGGCCCGGACGATGCCGGTGAACGAGATGCCGGGGTCGGAGTAGAAGTTGCGGTTCTCCGCGGCCAGCACCGCGTTGCGGGCCGCCTCGGAGACCTGCTCGAGCCGGACGTTGGTGCGGTTCTCGTCGCCGAGCCGCGCCATCTCGGTCTGGCCGTCGCCGTAGTAGATGACCGTCGTCTGCGCGTTCTGCACCGAGTTCGGGTCGGGGACGTCGGTGCTGGCGTAGACGACGCCCACGAACACGCCGAGCAGCACGAACAGGCCGAGCAGCGTGCCCAGCGCGATCTTCAGGCGGCGGCGCCGCCGCTGCTTCTTCGTGCGCGGCGGCTTGCCCTTGCGGCCACCCGGCCGCCCGCCGCCGGACCCACCCCCGGTGGGGCGGCCGCCGGGCGGTCGGGAGCCCGGCGGGCGCCCGCCACCACCGCTGCCGGCGGCGACCCGCCGGTCGGACGACGTGCGCCCGGCCGTGGTGCGGCCGCGACCGCTCCCGGCTGCGCTCCGGCCGGCGGCGCCGCCGGCCGCGGCACGGGGTCGGCCGGCCCCGGTGGCGCGGCCCTCTCCGCCGCCGCCCGTGCTGCGGGTACGGGCCGGTGGCGGCCGACGCACCGAGCCGGCGCGCGGCGCGACCGGCGAGGTCTCGTCGTGGGAAGGCACGAAGGGGCCCCTCTCGGACTCTCGGACAGGGGACCGTGGTGGTCCCCGGGCAAGCGTGACGTCTTCAGCTGTGGTTCCCGTGGACAACGCGCGACGAACGCGCACGTCACGCGACGCGTGTGACGGAAGGGTCCGCCGTGACCCGTCCCGTTCCCCGCAGGGCGACCTACTCGGTGGCCGCCCGGCGCTTGCGGCGCGGCTGGCGCCCGGGTTCGGGCTCGGCCCCGAGGACGTACGAACCCACCAGATGGTTCCAGCCGCACCCGCGGCACACCTCGACGGTGTAGACCGAGAACTCCTCCTGCGCGGCGTCCATGCGGGCGAGCTCCACCTCGGTCTTGGCCTGGCCGGCCGTCGGGCCGAGGTGCTCGCCGTACACGTAGTTCACCAGGGTGAGCCGCTCCTTGCGGCACACGGGGCAGGGGACGTCGGTCTTCTCGCCGTGGTACTTCGCAGCACGGGAGAGGTAGGGACTGGCGTCGCACACCTCGAACAACCCGGTGCGCCCGGAGTACACGTCGGCGAGGACGGCTCGCCGCTGCAGCGAGTAGTCCACGACGGATCGACGTCCGGGCACGGGGGCCAGCGTACGCAGACGCGGCTACCCGCGGCGGATCACAGCGCACCGGGCGGACGGCCGCCGTGGCCCTCCGTTCACCCGTCGTCGGTCGGTCGATGTATCGTCTCGATACATCGACCGCTGCGGGCGGATGCCGGTCCGACGACGGGAGGCGGGCGTGCTCGAGTTCGCCATCCTGGGCCTGCTGCAGCAGGCGTCGATGCACGGGTACGAGCTCCGCAAGGAGCTGGCCTCGCTGCTCGGCGGGCTGCGGACGATCTCCTTCGGCTCCCTGTACCCCGCGCTCAAGCGGCTCCACGCTGCGGGGTACATCACGACGGCCGAGCCGGACCCCAAGGCGCTGCTGCCCGCCGACGCCCCGCCGCTGACCGGACGCCGGGGGAAGGTCGTCTACACCATCACCGCCGAGGGCAAGGAGCGCTTCCACGAGCTGGTCAGCCAGACCGGCCCGGAGGCGTACGACGACGGCGGGCTCTTCGGCGTCCGCCTCGCCTTCTTCCGGCACACCGCCGCCGACGCCCGGCTCCGGATCCTGGAGGGGCGCCGGCGCACGGTCGAGCGGCAGCGCGAGGGCCTGCGCTCCTCGCTCGCCCGCACCCGCGAGCGCCTCGACCGCTACACCCTCGAGCTGCAGCGGCACGGGCTGGACTCGGTGGACCGGGAGGTCCGCTGGCTGTCCGAGCTCATCGACTCCGAGCGACGCGCCAGCGAACGGCCCGCCCCCGGGCACGCCGGCGCCGAGCGCGACCCGTCCCCCGACCCGTCCGTGCACCCCCCCGCGGACCCGCCGTCCCCGACCACCTGAACCCCCCGACCACCGCCGTCAGGACCACCCCGGTCCGTGTCCGGACCCCGCGGTCCGAGAAGTGAGGAGCACCCATGGGAAGCGTCAAGGTCGCCATCGTCGGCGTGGGCAACTGCGCCGCGTCGCTCGTGCAGGGCGTCCACTACTACCGGGACGCCGACGAGACGTCGTCCGTGCCCGGCCTGATGCACGTGCGCTTCGGCGACTACCACGTCTCCGACGTGGAGTTCGTCGCCGCGTTCGACGTCGACGCCAAAAAGGTCGGCCAGGACCTGTCCGCGGCGATCGTGGCCAGCGAGAACAACACGATCAAGATCTGCGACGTCCCGCCGCTGGGCGTTCCGGTGCAGCGCGGCACCACCCTCGACGGCCTCGGCAAGTACTACCGGGAGACCATCGAGGAGTCCGACGAGGAGCCGGTGGACGTCGTCGCCGCGCTGCGCGAGTCGGGCGCCGACGTGCTCGTCTGCTACCTGCCCGTGGGTTCGCAGCAGGCGGCCGAGTTCTACGCTCAGGCCGCCCTCGACGCCGGGGTCGCCTTCGTGAACGCGCTGCCGGTGTTCATCGCCGGCACCCCGGAGTGGGCGGACAAGTTCACCGCCGCCGGCGTGCCGATCGTCGGTGACGACATCAAGAGCCAGGTGGGCGCCACCATCACCCACCGCGTGCTGGCCAAGCTCTTCGAGGACCGCGGGGTCCAGCTCGACCGCACGATGCAGCTCAACGTCGGCGGCAACATGGACTTCAAGAACATGCTCGAGCGGGAGCGCCTGGAGTCGAAGAAGATCTCCAAGACCCAGTCGGTCACCAGCCAGGTGCACCGCGACATGGGGCAGGGCAACGTGCACATCGGCCCGTCGGACCACGTGCCATGGCTGTCCGACCGCAAGTGGGCCTACGTCCGCCTCGAGGGCCGCGCGTTCGGCGACGTCCCGCTGAACCTGGAGTACAAGCTCGAGGTCTGGGACTCCCCGAACTCGGCCGGGATCATCATCGACGCGATCCGCGCGGCGAAGATCGCCAAGGACCGCGGTATCGGTGGCCCGATCCTCTCGGCGTCGTCCTACTTCATGAAGAGCCCGCCGGTGCAGCACTCCGACAGCGAGGCCCGCGACCTGGTGGAGCAGTTCATCCGCGGCGACATCGAGCGCTAGGCGACGGACTGGAACGGCCCGCCTGCAGGGGCCCGGCCCGAGCTTGCGAGGGTCGGGGGGCAGGCGGGTCCTTCCACCGGTGGCGTTCCCGGGGGTGCACGGCGGGGCTGCCTACCCTGGCGGCATGCCGTCCCGCTCTCGCTCGATCCTGCTCGCCCTGGGACTGGTGCTGGCCCTGCTGACCGGCTGCACCGGCGGCGCGGACGACGAGCGGCTCCCCGGTGACGAGATCACCCAGGAGGAGGCCGACGTCCTCGCCGAGCTCTTGCACCAGAACTTCGAGCACGGCGGGGCGGACTTCGTCGAGACGGCGCCGTACGGCGAGGGGGCGGTGCTGACCCTCACCGGCGAGATCGACTTCACCCGCTCGATCGGTCGCGCCCAGGCGGTGACGACGTACGAGGACGGCCGGCCGGAGGAGATGCGCACGCTCTTCTTCACCACCGAGGACATCTGGTTCGGCGACGTGCCCGGCCTCTCGGAGGCCCTGGCCGCCCGCGGACTGCCCGACGCGGCGTACGTGCGGCGGCCGATGAGCGCCGCGGCGGGCGGCTCGGCCTCGCTGATCGACGTCCTGGCCCAGCTCGTGCTGAACCTCTCGGCGCGGACCGCCGACGACCCGCGGGCCTTCCTGACCGGGGACTACACGTGGCAGGGGCAGCGCTCGATCGACGGGCAGCTGGTGGCCGAGTACGGGCTGTCCGGCGGCAAGACGGTGGCGGTCTCGCACTCCGACGACCTGCTGGTCCAGTACGTGACGCCGCTGCCGGACCAGGACTTCGACGTGACGATCACGCTGTCCGACCACGGGGGGCGGGAGATCGCCCTACCGGCGGCGGAGGAGACCCTCGACGCGGCCACCCAGCCCGAGCTCGCGGCGGAACTGGGCGTCTGAGGACAGCAGGAAGGGGCGGCCTCTTCCCCAGACCGCCCCTTCCCGAGCTCTTCCTACCAGATGCCGTCGGCGCGCGCAGCCCCTGCGGGCGCCGGTCAGTTGGCCGACGGGTCGGCGGGCGCGGTGGACAGCACCGCGAGCCGGCCGGTCTGGCGGCCCATGACGGCGCGCCACAGCTGCGGTCCGGCCATCCGGCTGAGCACGTCGGAGGGCCGGCCGGCCACGCAGGCCCACGCGCCCTCGGCGATCTCCCCGGCCAGCTGGCCCGGGGACCAGCCGGCGTAGCCGGCGAACACGCGCAGGCCGGTCAGCCGACCCTCGAGCGCCTCCGGGTCACGGTCGAGGTCGACGAGGTAGACGTCGCCGGCCACCCGGCGCAGGCCGTTGTCCTCGGTCACGTCGACGGCGGGCGAGGTGGCCAGGCACAGCGCGGTGTCGGTCTCGCACGGACCGCCGACGTGGAAGACGCCCGGCTCCACCGCGAGGTCGCACCAGCCGGGCAGGACGTCGCGAATCTCGACCTGGCTCGGCCGCCCGAGGACGACGCCGAGCGTGCCGGTCTCGGTGTGGTCGAGGACGTAGACGACGGTGCCGGCGAAGGTGGGGTCCGACAGGGCCGGCATCGCCACCAGCAGCGTCCCGGGACGCACGTCCTCGACCCGGCCGACGGACAGCGGGGGGACGGCGTCCGCAGGACGGCGACCGGTCGCGGGCCTGGCGGGAGGACCGGACTCGGGGTCGGGCGACGAGGGCACCGGAGTCATCGCGGTCCAGTGTGCCCCAGGTCCGCGGCCGGGGGAGGTCGAGCTCGCACCGTCAAGGGCAGGAGGGCTGTTCGGACCCGGGAAAAGTCACCCGACGGGGCGGCACACGGCTCGGCGGTGACCCGGAGGGCGGTGTACGGCCCCGTACTGTGACCGGGTGCACCAGCAGGAGGCGACGACCGTGCGCCACCTGCTCCGCCGGGGGGACTTCCGGCGGCTGCTCGGCACCCGCCTGCTGTCGCAGTTCGGCGACGGCGTCTTCCAGGCGGCGCTGGCCGGCACGGTGCTGTTCAACCCGCAGCGGGCCGCGGACCCGCTCGACGTCGCGGCGGGGTTCGCCGTCCTGCTCCTGCCCTACTCGCTGGTGGGACCGTTCGCCGGGGTGTGGCTGGACCGGTGGAGCCGCCGGCAGGTGCTGCTGCGCGCCAACGTCGTCCGGGCCGGTCTGGTGGCCGTCGTGGCCGCGCTGGTCCTGGGTGGGGTCGGCGGCACCCCGTTCTACGTCGCGGGGCTGGCCGTCTTCTCGGTGAACCGGTTCGTCCTGGCCGCGCTGTCGGCCGGCCTGCCGCACACCGTGGACGAGGCGTCGCTGGTGTCGGCGAACGCGCTGTCGACGACGTCGGGCGCGGTCGCCACGGTGGTCGGCGGGGGTGCGGCGCTCGGGCTGCTGCAGGTCACCGGGTCCGGCGACGCGGGGTACGCCGTCGTCGCGGTGTCGGCGGCGCTGCCGTACCTGGGAGCGGCCGCCGTGGTCTCGGGGTTCTCGCGGGCCCACCTGGGGCCCGATCACACGGCCCGCTCGGCGCGGTTGTCGGCCCGCGAGGTGGCCGCCGGCATGGTGGCCGGCGCCCGGCACGCCTGGTCGCACCCGCCGGCCGCGGCGGCGCTCACGGCGATCAGCCTGCACCGGCTGTTCTACGGCGTCCTGACGCTGATGACGCTGCTGCTCTACCGGAACACCTTCGCGGGTTCGGGGCTCTTCCCGGGCGGGCTGGTGGGGCTGGGGGAGGTCGTCGGCGCCGGCGCGGTGGGCACCCTGACCGCCGCGGCGGTGACCCCGTGGGTGGTGCGGCGGATCGGCAAGCCGCGCTGGACGACGGCGCTGCTCGCCGGTGGCGGCCTGGCGCAGCTCACGCTCGGGCTGCCGTTCGTGCCGCCGACCATCGTCGCGGCCGGCTTCGTGCTGGGCTTCGTGGGCCAGGCGGTGAAGATCTGCGTGGACACCACGCTGCAGGAGGCCGTCGACGACGACTTCCGCGGCCGGGTCTTCTCCGTCTACGACACGCTGTTCAACGTCACCTTCGTGGTGGCGCTGGTCTTCGGGGCCTTCGTGCTGCCGCCGTCGGGCGTCTCCTACCCGATGCTCGTCGCCGTGGGCGCCGGCTACCTCCTCACCGCTGCCCTCTACGCCCGCACCACCTCCCGCCACTGACCTTCCGGAGGTTGAGCGTCAAGCTTTTCTGCGCTCTCAGCCTCCGTCAGGCCACCAGCGGGCGGAGTTCCAGGCCGCACCCGAGTGGATCTGCGCGTAGGCGCCGGACGGGGAACCGGAAGAGCCGGACGCCGACACCCTGGATCGCGTTCTGACGGCGGATGTCGGCACCCCAGTCGTCCGCGGACAGGTGGAACGCGGCACCGTCCGCTTCGGCGGCGACCTTGGCGTCACGCCAGTAGGCGTCGACGAAGAAGGTGCCGGACGACGTCTCGATCGCAGCTCCCCGTTCGGGCTCGGGCACCTCCGCGAGCACGAGGGCATGTCGGAGGTCTGCCTCGCCGACCGAACGCATGCCTCGGCGAGCATCGCCGACGGCCTGCCGCAACCAGGACGTGAGTCTTCGTCCGAGGTGCGATGCCTCCTGCTCGAGCTCCGGCACGGTGCACAGGCCGCGTTGCAGGACGTCGGCGACGACGTGATCGACGTCCTGGCGACGGTGGCTGGTCATCGCCACGTCGACGGCGGCACGAGCGGGCGGGCAGACTCGCAGCCCACCCGCCATGACCTCGGCGGCGACGGGTCGTCGGCTCTGGTGGACGACGACGAACGCCCGCGACCGCAGATGCCGCCCCTGGGGCACGGTGACCTCGACCAGACCACCTTCCTGAGGGACCTGGTACTCACCCCGCACACCGCCCGCCCACCTGCGCGCGGTCAGCTCCTCCGCCCGTGCGCCCCACGCGACGAGCGCGCTGCGGTGGCTGAGGGCCGCGGTACCACCGGCGAAGTACAGCGCGGCGTGCCAGCGTTCTCGACGGGTCAGCGGGCCCGAGTGCCCGACGAACACCCCCGGCAGCGGCTCCTGCCACCGACCGGTCCGCACGGCGTTGCGGAGCCGGTAGGCGGAGAGGCCGTCTGCCATGAGGTGCTCCCGCGGGGCGACTTCCTGGCCGGCGAGACGGATGGCGGGTAAGCGCACGCAGCAGAGACTGGCGATGTCAGCTCATCGCCGCTGCCGCCGTCCACAGCGGAGGCTCCCGGGCGAGGATTTCTCGCGCGTCAGCCTCCGGTGCGGGTGCGCCACCAGGTGAGGAGCTCTTCCTCCGCCTCCTCGGGGGAGAGGGGGCCGCGCTCGAGCCGCAGGTCCTTGAGGAAGCGCCAGGCCTCGCCGACCTCGCGGCCCGGCGGGATGCCCAGCAGCTCCATGATCGCGTTGCCGTCGAGGTCCGGGCGCACCCGCGCCAGGTCCTCCTTCTCGGCCAGCTCGGCGATCCGCGCCTCGAGGGAGTCGTAGGTCGCCGCCAGCGCCGCGGCCCGCTTGCGGTTGCGGGTCGTGCAGTCCGACCGCACCAGCTTGTGCAGCCGCGGCAGGAGGTCGCCGGCGTCGGTGACGTAGCGGCGCACCGCCGAGTCGGTCCACTCCCCGCGCCCATAGCCGTGGAAGCGCAGGTGCAGGAAGGTGAGCTTGGCGACGGCGTCGATGACGTCCTTGGGGTAGCGGAGGGCGGTCAGGCGCTTCTTCACCAGCTTCGACCCGACCACCTCGTGGTGGTGGAACGACACCCGCCCGCGCGGCTCGTGCCGCCGGGTCGCCGGCTTGCCGATGTCGTGCAGCAGGGCGGCGAGGCGGAGGAC
The DNA here is from genome assembly GCF_054050715.1 of Blastococcus sp. SYSU D00669. Taxonomy (NCBI): domain Bacteria; kingdom Bacillati; phylum Actinomycetota; class Actinomycetes; order Geodermatophilales; family Geodermatophilaceae; genus Blastococcus; species Blastococcus sp. SYSU D00669. The sequence continues at coordinate 95,916 of NZ_JBJGZV010000010.1, read as the reverse complement.
GAGGTCCGGCGACTCGTGCTCGGGGTCGGCCTCCTCCAGCGCGATGGCCTGGTCGAGCACGGTCAGCGAGTGCGCGTAGACGTCCTTGTGCTGGTGGTGCTCGTCGATCTCCATGCGCAGCGCCGACAGCTCCGGCAGGACGACGTCGGCGAGCCCGGTGCCGACGAACAGCTCCAGCGCCGCCCGGGGCGAGCCCTGCAGCAGCGTCTTCGACAGCTCCACCTGCACCCGCTCGGGGGTGATCCGCCCCAGCTCCCCGGCGAGCGCGGTGATCGCCGCGATCACCTCGTCGTCCGGGGTCAGCTGCAGCTGGGCGACGAAGCGGACGGCGCGCAGCATCCGCAGCGGGTCGTCCAGGAAGGAGTCGACCGCCGCCCCGGGGGTCCGCAGCCGGCGGGTGAGCAGGTCGCCGAGGCCGCCGTACGGGTCGGTGACCCGGCGGTCGGGCCCCAGCGAGACGGCCATCGCGTTGACCGTGAAGTCGCGCCGGGCGAGGTCGTCCTCGAGCGAGTCGCCCCACGCGACCTCGGGGTTGCGCGACTCCCGGTCGTAGCGGTCCGCCCGGTAGGTGGTGATCTCCAGCCGCGCGCCCTGCACCTCGGCGCCGACGGTGCCGAACTGGATGCCCGTGTTCCACGTGGAACTGGCCCACCCGCGCAGCAGCTCCAGGGTCTGCTCCGGCCGGGCGTCGGTGGTGATGTCGAGGTCCCCCGGCACGCGCGCCGCGCCCGCGCCGGCCGAGAGGAGTGCGTCACGCACCGAACCGCCGACGAGGTGGGCCTCGAACCCGGCCGCCGCGAACCGTTCTCCCAGCTCGGTCAGCACGGGGGAGAGGTCGACGAGCTCCCGCACCGTCTGCTGCACCGCCGGCGGCACGGGCTCGGGTTCGGGACGACTCGGGGGCTCTGCGGACACGACGAGCCAGGGTAGTGGCCGGACGCGCGCTACCCTCCTGGCATGGCTGGGACGGGCGGGCGCGGACGCCCCGGCCGCCGGTTGCGCCGGGTCGACGAGACCTCCGCCGGGGGCCTGGTCGTCGCCGACGACGGGGTCAACGAGCCCCGTGCCGCCCTCATCGGCCGCACCGACCGGCGCGGACGCCTCCTCTGGTCGCTGCCCAAGGGTCACATCGAGGAGGGCGAGACCCCCGAGGACACCGCCGTCCGCGAGGTCGCCGAGGAGACCGGGATCATCGGCGAGGTCGTCGCCCCGCTCGGGATCATCGACTTCTGGTTCGTCGCCGACGGCCGCCGCGTGCACAAGACGGTGCACCACTTCCTGCTCCGCGCGATCGGTGGCGCCCTCTCGGACGCCGACGTCGAGGTGACCGAGGTCGCCTGGGTCCCGCTGTCGGAGCTGTCCGAGCGGCTCGCGTACGCCGACGAGCGGGCACTGGTCGAGCGGGCACCCGCCCTGCTGGCCGACAGCGCGTGAGGGGAACGGCCGCCGACCCCGCCGACGGCCGCTCCCGGCCGGGGTCCCGGACGGTCCTCGCCGTCCTGCTCTGCCTGACGCTGCTCGGCGCACCGCTCCTGCTCGCGCCGACGCGCGCCACCGCGGCGCCCGCCGACGACACCAGCGACCCCGACCGGCCGGTGACGCTCGAGGTCAGCCGGTTCGAGCCGCGCAGCGTCGTCCCCGGCTCGACCGTCACGATCACCGGCACGCTGACCAACAGCGGCGACTCCGCGGTCTCCGACCTCGCCGTCCGCCTGCAGCGCGGCGCCGTCCTCACCTCCCGCGCCGAGCTCGCCGCGGCCGACGACGACGCCGACCCGGCCACCACCGAGGTCCCGGCCTTCCAGCCCGTCACCGACGAGCTCGAGCCGGGCGACTCGGCGACCTTCACCTACTCGGTCCCCGCCGACGAGCTGCGGCTGGACCGCGACGGCGTCTACCCGGCCCTGCTGAACGTCAACGGCACCGTCGACGGGGAGGTCCGCCGCGTCGGCGAGCTGGCCACCTACCTCGTCCGGCAGCCGGCCATCCCCGCCGGGCGGACCTCGGTGGCCTGGCTGTGGCCGCTCGTCGAGCGCACCCACCGCACCCCCTCCGGCAGCTTCGCCGACGACGGTCTCGCCGCGGCCGTGACCGAGGGCGGCCGCCTGGACCGCGCCCTCTCCGTCGTCGAGGACCTGCCCCGCGCCGCGCCCGCGGGCGGCGGCGAGGCGGTGCCGACGGTGCCGGTCACCCTCGCCGTCGACCCGGCGCTGCTCGAGGAGCTCGCGCTGATGGCCGCGGGCCCCTACGAGGTGGCCGGGCAGGCAGACCCGGGCGAGGGCACCGCGGCCGCCGAGGCGTGGCTCGAGCGGCTGCGCGCCGTCGCGGCCGTCCACCCGGTCGTGGCGCTGCCCTACGGCGACGTCGACGCCGACGCGCTGGTCGCCACCGGCCTGTCCGCCGTCCTGGCGCGCAGCCTGCCGGCGAGCGGGACCGCCGCGGCGGCCGCGCCGTCCGACGACGCCACCGGCGCCGGTGCCGGCATCGTCGCCGACGTCCTCGGGGTCCAGCCGCGCACCGACCTCGGCTGGCTCGCCGACGGCGCCGTGCGCCCCGAGACCCTCGCCGCGCTCCAGGCCGGCGGGGCCGAGCGGGTGGTCCTCGGCGCCGACGCCCTCACCGGCGGCGACGCCGCGCTCGGGCTGGGCACCGCGACCGCGGCCGCCCGGACCAGCGTCGCCCTGCCGCAGGGGTCGGTCGCGGCGCTCGTCGCCGATCCGGCCCTCGGCGCGGTCGCCGCCTCCGCCGGTCAGGTCGCCGGTGGGGTGCGCATCGCCGAGCAGCGCTACCTGGCCGAGCTGGCCCTGCTCAGCCTCACCGCGCCGGCCGACCCCGCCCTGGCCCCCACCGTGCTGGTCGCGCCGCCCCGGCAGGTCGGCGCCGACCCCGACGGCGTGCGGGCGATGATGTCCGACACCGCCGAGCTGCCCTGGCTGCGCGCGGCCGCCGTCGAGGAGCTCGCCGCCGGCCCGGTCGCCGACGCCGGGGCGCTCACCCCGTCGGCCGCGCCGCTCCTGGACGGCGGCGGGCTGGCCTCCGTCGCCCAGGCGGTCGCCGTCCGGGACGACCTCGCCGGGGCCGCCGTCGGGTCCCCGGACGGCGCGCTGGCGCCGCAGGACGCCGCCACCGCCCGCACCGCGTCGGTGGCCTGGCGCGGCGACCCCGCCGGCTTCCGCACCGCCGCCGAGGCCCTCGACGACAGCATCGAGCGGCTGCGCGACCGCGTCACGCTGGTCGCCCCCGCCGACGGCACGTACAGCCTCGCCTCCAGCGACGCCCCGCTGGTCCTCACCGTGCGCAACGACCTGCCGTTCGCCGTCCAGGTGCGGCTGGACGTGCGGACCGTCGGCAACGTGGGGCTGCGGATCGAGGACATCGGCCTGCAGGAGCTCGCCCCGGGCGAGCGGACGACGCTGCAGGTGCCGACGTCGATCCGCCAGTCCGGCCGCGTCGCCGTCACCGCCGCCCTGACCACGCCCAGCGGTGGGCCGCTCGGCGAGCAGGTGCGCATCCAGGTCAAGAGCACCGCCTACGGCGCCATCTCGCTGAGCATCACCATCGGTGCGGCCGTGCTGCTCGGCCTGCTCTTCCTGCGCCGGCTCGTCCTGTTCCTGGTCCGCCGCCGCCGCGGCCCGTCCGACGGCATGCCGACCGGCCCGGCCCCCGAGGGCGCGTCCGTGCCGCTGCCGCCCACCCGGAGCCCGGTGTGACGCCCGGACCGGAGGGGCCCGTCGAGGAACGGGACCGGCAGAGCGGCCCTGCTGCAGGGGCCCGTCGCGAGCTGGCGAGCGATGGGGGGCAGCAGGTTCCTTCGACTGTCCCGCCGGCCGCCCCGCGCACGCGGGCGGGTCGCGGGCCCGCGCCGCTCCCCCCGCCGCCGTACAAGGAGGCACCCCCGCCGTCGGTCCCGTCGGCCGACGCCCTCTCCGGCCGGCCGCCGTCGGCCGAGCGCCCCGCCGTCCGGGCGTCGGCGCCCCCGCCGGTAGCACCGCCGGTACCGCCGCCCGCGGCCCCGCCGGTGCCCCCGCCGGTGCCCCCGCCGCCGGCCTACCCCGCCCACGACGCGCAGCCCCGCCGGATGCCGCTGCCCCCGCCACCGCCCCCGCGGCGGCGCTTCGTGCCGCACCCGGAGGAGGAGTTCACCCAGCTCATCCCCGTGCTGCCGCCGGTGCCGCGCGCGGTCGAGGAGAGCGACGAGGAGGCCGAGCAGCGGGAGGGCGCCCCCGGGGCGAGCCGGGGCATCCTCCGGGCCGCCAGCACGATGGCGGTGGCCACGCTGGTCAGCCGGATCACCGGCCTGCTGCGCACCATGGTGCTCGCCGCGGCGCTGGGCGTCGGCCTGGTCAACGACGCCTACAACACGGCCAACACGCTGCCGAACATCGTCTACGAGCTGCTCATCGGCGGCGTCCTCACGTCGGTGATCGTGCCGCTGCTGGTGCACGCCCAGGAGCGCGACGCCGACCGCGGCACCGCGTACGCGCAGCGCCTCTCGACGCTGGCGATCACCGGGCTGGTCGGCGTCACGGTGCTCGCGGTCCTGGCCGCCCCGCTGCTCACCGACCTGTACGGCATCGACGGCGACCCCGACCAGGTCCGGCTGGCCAACTGGCTGGCCCGCCTGCTGCTCGTCGAGATCGTCTTCTACGGCATCGGCGCGCTGGCCACCGCGATCCTCAACTCCCGCGACGTCTTCGGCCCGCCCGCCTGGGCGCCGGTGCTCAACAACGTCGTCGTCATCGCGACCGGCCTGCTGTTCATCGCGGCCAGCGGTCCGGGGGAGCTGACGCCGGCGACCATCACGTCCGGGCAGGTGTGGCTGCTCGGCATCGGCACCACCCTGGGCATCGCCGTCCAGGCGCTGGTGCTGCTGCCGCTGCTGCCGAAGGCGGGCGTGCCGCTGCGGCCGCGCTGGGGGCTGAAGGACACCGGCCTGCGCGAGGCCGGCACCCTCGGGCTCTGGGTCATCGGCTACGTGGCGGTCAGCCAGATCGGCGTCGTCGTCGCCACCAACGTGGCCAACGACGCCGGACGCGAGGGCGGCCTCGGGTCGAGCGCCTTCGCGATCGCCAGCCTGCTGTTCCAGATGCCCTACGGCATCATCGGCGTCGCCCTGCTCACCGCGCTGCTGCCGCGGATGAGCCGCGCGGCCTCGCGCCGCGACGTGCCCGGCGTGGTCAAGGACCTCGCGCTCGGCACCCGCCTGTCCGCGCTGGGCCTCCTCCCGGTCACCGCCGCCCTGGTGGTCCTCGGCCCGCCGCTGGCCACGGTCGCCTTCGCCCGCGGGAACACCAGCGTCGCCGAGGCCCAGGGGATCGGGACCGCGCTGGCCATCGGCGCGTTCGGCCTGCTGCCGATGGCGGTCACCCTGCTGCAGCTGCGGGTCTTCTACGCGATGAAGGACGCCCGGACGCCGACCCTCATCCAGATCGGGATGGTCGCCGTCCGCGTGCCGCTGCTGCTCCTGGTCCCCGTCGTCGTCGGTCCGGAGCACGTGGTGGCCGGGCTGATGCTGGTCACGAGCGTCACCTACGTCGCCGGCTGGGTCCTCGGCGACCTCGCCATCCGCCGCTCGCTCGGCGCCACCCGCGACCGCGAGACGCTGGGGCCGGTCCTCCGGTTGGTCGCCGTGTCGGGCGCCGCGGGCCTCGTCGGCTGGGGCACGGTCACCCTTCTGGGTCACGTTTTGGGCACATCGGTGGCAGGCTCGCTCGTCACTCTCCTGGTCGGTACCGTGGTGATCGGCGTCGCGACCGCTGCTGGTCTCGTGGTCGCCCGCGTCCCCGAGGTCCGGGAGCCCCTGGCGGCGATCCGGTCCCGCCTCGGGCGCGGACGAGCGTGAGACCCGGGGCGGCGATGCCGGGCCCGGGGCGCGGCGCTGCCGGGAGCGATGCGAAGAGGAGGTCGTCCGCGTCCATGACCTCCACGGTCACCGGCCTCCCGGACCGCTACCGCCCGCTCGACCAGGTCGGTCCCGACGAGCCCACCCCCACGGGGGTCATCCGCACGTACCGGGCCAAGGACCGCGTCCTCAACCGTGACGTCGCCATCCGCGTGCACACCCCCGGCGGCCCCGCGGCGCACGCCTGGATCGCCCGCGCCCTGACCGCCGGCGGGCTGGCCACCCCCGCGCTGGCGATGGTCTACGACGCCGCCGAGGGCAACGGCGACGCGACCGCCGCCGACAGCGCCGCCTACGTCGTCAACGAGTGGATCGACGGCGAGACCCTCGCGGAGCGGCTGACCCGCGGGCCGCTCCAGCAGCGCGAGGCGCGCACCGTCGTCCGCCGGCTGGCCGAGGGCGTGGCCGAGGCGCACCGCGTCGGGCTGGCCGTGGGCGGGCTGACACCCGAGCACGTCGTCCTGCGGCCCAACGGGCTGGTGGGCCTGCGCGGCGTCCCCGCGGCCAGCGGCACCGTGCAGGGCGACATCACCGCGCTGGGTGCGCTGCTCGAGGCCTGCCTCGGCGGCCCGACCGCGGTCGAGGCCGCCGGTCGCGGGGTGCGCAAGGGCGCCGCCGCCGTGCCGCCGGACCTCGCCGCCCTCGTGCGCCGGGCCCGCTCCACCGAGCCCGGGCAGGGCCTCTCCAGCGTGGCGGCCATGGTCTCCCTGCTCAACGAGCGGCCCCGCGCGGCCGGCGCCTCGGCCCTCGACCGGCACGGGCCGGAGAGCGACCGGCTGCGGTCGGTCCGCCGGGACGACGTCCCGCCGCCCGCGCTGCCCGTCGCCCCGCCGGCGCCGACGGTCAGCGTCGACGCCCCCGTCCGGCTGGACCCGATGACCATGCCGCCGGTCCCGCCCGTGCGCCCGGTCGCGCACGCCGCCCCGGCCACCCAGGCCACCCAGGCCACCCCGGTGGTGCAGCCGGGCCCGCCCGCGCCCCCGGTCGAGGACCGGTGGACGGCGACCGGCGACGGGTGGCGGCGCCCCTCCGACGACCTCGACGCGGTGCTGCACCAGCCCACCACCTACGACGACGTCTACGACGACGACTACCCGGACACCGGCAGCACCGACCTGCCGGAGGTCGAGGAGCCCGGCGCCCGCCGGCGGGCCGCCGTCATCGGCATCTCCGTCGCCGCGCTCGCCGTGGTGATCGCGCTGGCCTGGTGGTTCGGCACCAACGTGCTCTCCGTCGCCGGCTCGGTCGACGAGGTCCCCGGCTCCACGCCGCCGCCGAGCTCGACCAGCGGCAGCGCGAGCAGCTCGGCGCCGGCCGCGGGCGCGCCGGCGGCCATCGTCAGCGCCGAGGTCTACAACCCCGAGGGCGACGGCGAGCCCGAGAACGACGGCGACGTCCCGCTCAGCTTCGACGGCGACCCGGCCACCGCCTGGTCCACGGTCACCTACTTCCGCTCGCCCGCCTTCGGCAACCTGAAGAGCGGTGTCGGGATCATGTACGACCTGGGCAGCGAGCAGCAGCTGGCCGGCGTGACGGTGACCACGAGCACCCCCGGCATCACCGTCGAGGTGCGCACCGGCGGGGGACCCGACGGCCCCCTCGACGCCTACCCGGTGGCGGCGAGCGGCACCGTCGACGGCGAGACCCCGCTGCAGTTCCAGCAGCCGACGACCGCCCGGTTCGTCCTGGTCTGGGTCACCGGTCTGGTGCCCAGCGGCGACGGCTTCGCCGGCGACATCGCCGAGGTCGCGGTCAGCTCGGCGGGGTGACGCGCGGGCGAGGAGGGCCGCCCCGCGGGGGAATGCCACCCCTACCATCCACGTTGTGCCGCCCGTGACGAACTCCCAGCCGACTCCCGGACCCGCGGTCTCGACCGATCCGGCCCACCCGGCCATCCCGCCGGCGGAGCACGACGGCGTCCGCGACCTGATCATCATCGGGTCCGGCCCGGCCGGCTACACCGCGGCGGTCTACGCCGCGCGTGCCAACCTGCACCCGCTGGTGTTCGAGGGCTCGCAGTTCGGCGGCGCCCTCATGACCACCACCGAGGTGGAGAACTTCCCCGGGTTCCCCGAGGGCATCCAGGGCCCGCAGCTCATGGACGACATGCGCACGCAGGCCGAGCGCTTCGGCGCCGAGCTGCAGCCGCGCGACGTCACCGAGGTCGACCTGACCGCCACGCCCAAGGTCGTCAAGGTCGGCGACGAGACGCACCTCGCGCACGCCGTCATCGTGGCCACCGGCTCCAAGTACCGGTACCTGGGCCTGGACAACGAGCAGCGCCTGCTCGGCCGCGGCGTCTCCGCCTGCGCCACCTGCGACGGCTTCTTCTTCCGCGACCAGGACATCATCGTGGTTGGCGGCGGCGACTCGGCGATGGAGGAGGCCACCTTCCTCACCCGCTTCGCCAAGAGCGTGACCGTGGTGCACCGCCGCCGCGAGCTCCGCGCCTCCAAGATCATGCAGAAGCGCGCCCAGGACAACGAGAAGATCCGCTGGGCGCTCGGCAAGCAGGTCACCGACGTCCTCGGCGGCGACACCGTCAACGGCGTGCAGCTGACCGACGTCGAGTCGGGCGGCACCGAGGAGCTCCCGGTCACCGGCGTCTTCGTCGCCATCGGCCACGACCCGCGCAGCGAGCTGTTCGCCGGTCAGCTGAAGCTGGACGACGCCGGCTACATCCAGGTGGAGCACCCGACCACCCGCACCAACATCGACGGCGTCTTCGCCTGCGGTGACGTGGTCGACCACATCTACCGGCAGGCCATCACCTCGGCCGGCACCGGGGCCGCGGCCGCGATCGACGCCGAGCGCTGGCTGGCCGAGACCTTCGGCGAGCGCTGACCCGGGCATAGATCCCCCACCACGCCGGTTGCACCGACCGGCGACCTTTCGAGCAACCGATACAGGGAGTACGACCCATGGCAGGCAACACCGTGACGGTCACCGACGCCAGCTTCGCCAGCGACGTCCTGGGCAGCGACAAGCCCGTTCTCGTGGACTTCTGGGCGGAGTGGTGCGGGCCGTGCAAGATGGTCGCCCCCGTGCTGGAGGAGATCGCGGCCGAGCACGGCGACAAGCTCACGATCGCCAAGCTGAACATCGACGAGAACCCGCAGATCGCCCGCGACTACCAGGTCATGTCGATCCCGACGATGACCGTCTTCCAGGGCGGCAAGCCGGTCAAGAGCATCATCGGCGCCAAGCCCAAGGGCGCGATCCTCTCCGACCTCGCCGACTACATCGGCTGAGCGCACCGAGCGTGGTCCCGGGGCCCGTCCGACCACCCGGTCGGACGGGCCCCGTCGCGTTCGGGGTGACCCCGGCTGGGCCGGCACGGGCACGGCGGGCGACAATCGGAGCACGATGAGCGACAGCCGCATGCACCCCCTCCGTCCCGGGGACAGCGGCCCGGCCGTGGCCGAGGTGCTGGCCGCGCTGCGCAGCCTGGGCCTGCTCCCGACCGCCCCCGACGGCCTCGCCGACGGCGCGGCGGTCTACGACGCCGCGACCGAGCTCGCGGTCCGGCACTTCCAGCAGGTCCGCGGCCTGAGCGTCGACGGCCGGGTCGGCGAGGAGACCTACCGGGCGCTCACCGAGGCGCGGTGGTCGCTGGGGGACCGGCTGCTGCGCTTCGACCCCGAGCGCCCTATGCGCGGCGACGACGTCACCAACCTGCAGGACCGCCTGCACGAGCTCGGCTACGACGCCGGCCCGGTCGACGGCGTGTTCGGCCCCGAGACAGAGACCGGGCTGCGCACCTTCCAGCGCGACTACGGCCTCACCTCCGACGGCACGTGCGGGCCGGCCACCCTGCGCGCGCTGCGCCAGCTCGGTCGCAAGGTGGTCGGCGGGCGGCCGCAGCTGCTGCGGCAGAGCGCCTCGTTCGTCGAGAGCGGGCCGCACCTGATCGGTCGCCGGATCGTCGTCGACCCGGGCCACGGCGGCCCGGAGGCCGGGCACTCCTCCGGCGAGACGACCGAGGCCGACCTGGTGTTCGACATCGCCTCCCGCATCGAGGGGCGGCTGGCCGCCGCGGGCGCCACCGTCTACCTCACCCGCGGCCGCCACCAGAACCCCACGCACCTCGAGCGGACGACGTTCGCCAACCAGGCCCGCGCCGACCTCTTCCTCTCCCTGCACGTCGACGCCCACCGCTCCGAGCACGCCCGCGGGGTGGCCAGCTACTACTACGGCACCGGGTCGGGGGCCTCCTCCACCGTCGGCGAGCAGTTCGCCAACCTGGTCCGCCGCGAGGTGGTCGTCCGCACCGGCCTGCTCGACCTCGGCTCGCACCCCAAGACGTGGGACCTGCTGCGCACCACCCGGATGCCCGCCGTCCGGCTGGACCTCGGCTACCTGTCCCACCCCGTGGACCGGCTGCTGCTGCTCGACGCCCGGCTGCGCAGCACCATCGCGCACGCGGTGCTGGCCGCCGTCCAGCGGCTCTTCCTCGCGCCCGAGGCCGACCCGCCGACCGGCACCTTCGTCCTGCCGGCCAAGGGCTGACGCTGTGACGGATGGAGCGGGCGGGACCGGACCCGTCCGTCCGCCGGCCGTGTCCTGCAGGCCGTCCGGACGGCGCTGCCTACACTTCTGAAGGTGGCTTCCCTCCCGCCCGGTTCCGGCGCGCACCCCGGCCTGCCCCCTGTCCCGCGGTCCTCGCGGCTGGACCCGCTGGCGGACCGGTACGCAGCACGCACGCACGGGATGAAGACCTCCGAGATCCGCGCGCTGTTCTCCGTCGTCAGCCGGCCCGAGGTGGTCTCGCTCGCCGGCGGGATGCCCGCCGTCACCGCCCTCCCGCTCGACGCCGTCGGCTCGATGATCGGCGAACTGGTCTCCGGGATGGGCGCGCAGACGCTGCAGTACGGCTCCGGCCAGGGCGACCCCCGGCTGCGGGAGCGGATCTGCGACGTGATGGCGCTGGAGGGCATCCGCGACGCCTCGCCCAGCGAGGTCGTCGTCACGGTGGGCTCCCAGCAGGCCCTGGACCTGGTCACCCGCGTCTTCTGCGACCCCGGCGACGTCATCCTCGCCGAGGGGCCCTCCTACGTCGGGGCGCTGGGCGTCTTCCAGGCGGCCGAGGCCCGGGTGCGGCACGTACCCATGGACGACGACGGCCTCATCCCCGAGGCGCTCGAGCAGGCGCTGCTCGACTCCCGCGCGCGCGGCGACCGCGTGAAGTTCCTCTACACCGTGCCCAACTACCACAACCCGGCCGGGGTCACGCTCTCCGAGCCGCGCCGGCGGGCGATCATCGACCTGGCCGACCGCTACGACCTGCTGATCATCGAGGACAACCCGTACGGGCTGCTGGGCTTCGACCGGGAGCCGATGCAGGCGCTGCGGGCCCGCGACTCCCAGCGGGTCATCTACCTCGGCTCGTTCTCCAAGACGTTCTCCCCGGGTCTCCGGGTGGGCTGGGTGCTGGCGCCGATCGCGGTCCGCGAGAAGCTCGTGCTGGCCACCGAGGCGCAGGTGCTCTGCCCGCCGTCGCTCACCCAGTACGCCGTCGCGCGCTACCTGGACACCCAGCCCTGGCAGCAGCAGATCAAGCACTTCATCGAGCTCTACCGCGACCGCCGCGACGCCACCCTCGAGTCACTCGACGCGCTCATGCCGGCCGGCACCACCTGGACCCGTCCCGACGGCGGCTTCTACGTGTGGCTGAAGCTGCCGCACGGCCTCGACGCCAAGCTCATGCAGCCGCGGGCGGTGAACAACCTCGTGGCCTACGTGCCCGGGATCGGCTTCTACGCCGACGGGAGCGGCAAGGAGTACATGCGGCTGTCCTACTGCTACCCGGAGCCGCACGAGATCCGCGAGGGCGTGCGTCGGCTGGCCCGGGTGGTCGAGCAGGAGCTGGACCTGCACACGACCTTCGACTCGGTCGACACCGGCCGGTTCCGGGCGATCCGGCCCGACGGCTCGCCGCACGTGCCCGACGTCGAACCGTTCGTCGGCCCGGCCAACAGCGACCGGTACACCGACCCGCGGTCCTGAATTGCGTCCGTGACGTTTCAGCCGGTCGGCCGGAGCGTCTCCGTCAGGAGTCGCCCCGGCGGCCGGTGATGTCCGGCGCCATGAGACCGACGATCCGCTGCAGGTCGTCGACCGAGCCGAACTCGACGACGATGCGGCCCTTCGCCCGGCCGATCTGCACCTGCACCTTGGTCTCGAAGACGTCGGAGAGCCGCTGCCCGAGGTCCTCCACCCCGGGCGCGCTGATCTTGCGCGTCCGGCGCTTCGCGGTGGGCTGCTCGGCGGCGGCGACCGCGACGGCCTCCTCGGTGGCCCGGACCGACATCCCCTCGGCGACGATGCGCGTGGCGAGGGCGTCCATCGCCTCGGCGTCGGCCAGGCCGAGCAGCGCCCGCGCGTGCCCGGCGGAGAGCACGCCGGCGGCCACCCGGGTCTGCACCTTCACCGGCAGCTTCATCAGCCGGATGGTGTTGGTGACCTGCGAGCGGCTGCGGCCGATGCGGCTGGCGAGCTCCTCGTGCGTGGCGCCGAACTCCTCCAGCAGCTGCTGGTAGGCCGCGGCCTCCTCCAGCGGGTTGAGCTGGACCCGGTGGATGTTCTCCAGGAGCGCGTCGCGCAGCAGGGCGTCGTCGGTGGTGTCCCGGACGATCGCGGGGACGGTCTGCAGGTCCGCCGCCTTGGCGGCGCGCAGCCGCCGCTCGCCCATGATGAGCTCGTAGCCGCCGTCCGCCCGCTCGCGGACGACGATCGGCTGGAGCAGCCCGAACTCGCGCACGGAGTGGGTGAGCTCCTCCAGCGCCTCGTCGTCGAAGACCTGCCGCGGCTGCTTGGGGTTGGGGACGACGTCGTCGACGGACACCTCGCGCAGCTGGGCGCCCGGCACCCCGACGGCGTCCTCGACCGGCGCCGGGCGCGCGGGACGGACGACGGGTGCGGGGGGCTCCTCGGCCGGCTCGTCGCCGGGCGGCGGCACCGCGGCGGGCGCCGGGGCGGCGACGACGGCGGGACGGTCGACCTCCGGCCCGGCGGGCGGGGGAGGAGCGGTGGGGATCAGGGCCGCCAGGCCGCGGCCGAGCCCGCCACGCTTGGTCATCGGTTCTCCGTCGGGTGCTCAGGGGTGGAGACGGCGGATCCGTAGGACGGGGGCGCGACACCGGCCGGCATCCGCCCCGGATCCAGCGGCGGCAGCGCAGCACCCCGTTCGGCGAGCTCCCGGGCCGCCTCCACGTACGCCGTCGCCCCGCGGGACCCCGGGTCGTACGTCAGGACCGACTGGCTGTAGCCCGGCGCCTCGGACACCCGGACGTTGCGCGGGATGACGGCGTTCAGCACGAGGTCGCCGAAGTGGTTGCGGACCTCCTCGGCCACCTGGTCGGCGAGCTTGGTCCGCCCGTCGTACATGGTGAGCAGGATCGTCCGGACGGCGATGCCCGGGTTCAGGTGCGCCCGCACCAGGTCGATGTTGTTGAGCAGCTGCCCCAGCCCCTCCAGCGCGTAGTACTCGCACTGGATCGGGATCAGCACCTCGTCGCCGGCCACCAGCGCGTTGAGGGTCAGCAGCCCCAGCGACGGCGGGCAGTCGATGAGGACGTAGTCCGGCTTGCGGTCCTCGGGCAGGGAGTGGACGTAGGCCTCGATGGCCCGGCGCAGCCGGTACTCGCGGGCCACGACGGAGACCAGCTCGATCTCGGCACCCGCGAGGTCGATCGTCGCCGGCACGCAGGTGAGCAGCGGGCTGGCGTTCGTCTGGTGCGTGACCTCCGACAGCGGGCTGTCACCGACCAGGGTGTCGTAGACCGACGGCGTCCCGACCGTGTGGTCGACGCCCAGCGCCGTGCTGGTGTTGCCCTGCGGGTCGAGGTCGATGACGAGCGTCCGCAGTCCGTAGAGGGCCAGCGCGACGCCGAGGTTGACCGCGGACGTCGTCTTGCCGACGCCGCCCTTCTGGTTGGCGATGGTGATGACCCGCAGCCGTCCCGGTCTCGGGAACGGTTCCTGGTCGGCGGCGTGCAGCACGCGGGTGGCCCGCAAGGCCTCCATCGCGATGGGGCTGTCGAAGTCCGCCGGAGCCCCCGAGGCGGCGTTGTCAGCAGCGAGACTGCTCCGCAACCGCTCGCCCGGGTCGGTCATCGCGGTCCTTTCCCCCTCGAACCCGCACCCGTTTCACGTGGAACGGGTCCGGGTACAGCTGTCGGTTCCACGTGGAACAGGTGTCGGCGTGCCGCCGTCACCGCTCCCCGCGGGTCATCACCACCACGGTAGTGGCAGCGTTCCCGAGCGCGGCGCCGACAGCCCGCGGATGTACGTCACGCATACCGGCGGCCTCCAGCTCGGGCACCAGCGCGGGCAGCTCGGCCACGGCGCGCGCCCCGACCAGGGCCACCAGGCGGGTTCCCGGCCGCAGCAGTCCGCGGCACCAGGCGACCAGCCGGGGCAGAGGCGCCACGGCCCGGGCGGTGACCACGTCGACCGGCCCGACGGCGGTGACGACGCCGCGGTCCTCGGCTCGGCCGCGGACGACGCGCCACGGCGCGCCCAGCTCCGCGACGGCCTCCTCGAGGAACTCGACCCGCCGCGCCATCGGCTCCACCAGGGTCAGCGCCAGGTCGGGCCGCGCGAGGCCCAGCGGGATCCCGGGCAGGCCGGCGCCGCTGCCGACGTCGACCACCCGGGCCCCCTCGGGCACGGCCTCGGCCACCGCGGCGCTGTTGAGCACGTGCCGGTCCCACAGCCGCCCCACCTCGCGGGGGCCGATCAGCCCCCGCGCGACGCCGTCGGAGGCCAGCCGGGCGACGTAGCGCTCGGCCGCCGGCAGCGCCTCCCCGAACAGCTCGGAGGCCGTCTCCGGCGTTCGCGGAACGGAATCGTCCGGAAGCGTCACGCGTCCGGCAGGACCACGACGCGCCGGTTGGGCTCCTCGCCCTCGGACTCGCTGCGCACGCCGCTCACCGCGGCGATGACGTCGTGGACGACCTTGCGCTCGAACGGGTTCATGGGGGTCAGCCGCTCCGGCTGGCGGCTCTGCGCCACCCGGCGGGCGGCCTCGCCGGCCAGCGCGGACAGGTCGGCCCGCCGCTTGGCCCGGAAGCCGCCGACGTCGAGCATCAGCCGGCTGCGGACCCCGGTGGACTGGGCAACGGCGAGGCGGGTGAGCTCCTGCAGCGCCTCGAGGACCTGCCCGTCGGCGCCGATGAGGTCGTCGAGCTGGCCGCCGACGATGGCGACGGAGGCGCGGTCGCCCTCCACGTCGAGGTCGATGTCCCCGTCGACGTCGAGGATGTCGAGCAGCCGCTCGAGGTAGTCGCCGGCCACGTCGCCCTCGCGGACGAGCAGGTCGTCGGCGGTGTCGTCGGCGGTGTCGTCGTCCTCGTCGTCGTCGACGTCCTCGACCAGAGCGTCGTCGCCGGTCGCGTCGGGATCGGGCAGCGCGGGCTGACCGTCGGGCTCGACCGCGGTGCCGGGAGCCGGGCTGAGCACGGCGCCCGACGTCACCTCGGCGGTGGCGGCGGTGTCCGGCTGCTGCGGAGCACTCACGGGGGTTCCTCCTCGGAAGGTCGGACGTCAGGTCTGCGGGCCGGCAGCGGCCGGCCGGGCGTCCGGGAGGACGCCGGAGCGCCGGTCAGCGGCGCTTTCGTTTGGCCTTGGTGGCACCGGAGCTGCCGGTCTTCGGCGTCGCCCCGTTCGACGCCGCTCGACCGCCCGCGCCGCTACCGGTCCCGCCGTCGGCGGCCGGCGTGCCCTCCGAGGTGGGGGTGCCGGAGCCGGCGGTGCCCGCCGACGTGCCGCCGTCGGCCGGGGCGGCCGGCGCGGCCGGGCCGACCGGCTTGCCACCCTTGCCGCGCACCGGCTTCGCGCCGGGCTTGGGGGCGAGCGCCTTCGGGTCGATCGCGGGCTTCTCGGCGGCCGCCTGGGCCAGGGCGGCGGGGGAGCCGGGGGGCGGCGGCAGCTTCTTCAGCACGTAGAACTGCTGGCCCAGCGTCCACAGGTTGTTGGTGAACCAGTACAGGAGGACGCCGATCGGGAAGAAGAAGCCGGAGACGAAGAGGCTCAGCGGCATCCCGTAGAGCATGAACTTCTGCACGAGCGCGGCCTGGCCCTCGACCGGGCCCGACCGCCGCATGATCTGCTTCTGCGTGAAGTAGGTGGTCGCGCACATGATCACGATCAGCACGAACGCGACGATGCGGATGTTCGTGTAGGTGGCGATCTCGAGGATCGCCTGCTCCTTGGAGCCGGACATGTTGAACGACGCCGAGATGGGCGCGCCGAAGAACTTCGCCCGGGCCGCCTCGTCGGTGAGCTGGTCGCTCCAGCTGTAGAGACCCTCCGCGCCGGGCGCGATCCGCCGCAGCACGTGGAACAGGCCGATGAACACCGGGATCTGCGGCAGGATCGGCAGGCAGCCGGCCAGCGGGTTGACCCCCCGCTCCTTCTGCAGCGCCATCACGGCCTGGCTGAAGCCCTGCCGGTCGCTGCCGTACTGCTTGCGCAGCTTCTGGATCTCCGGCTGGATCTCCTGCATCGCCCGCTGCGACTTGATCTGCTTGACGAACAGCGGGAACAGGATGATGCGGATCGTCACGACGAGGAAGACGATCGCCAGCACCCAGGCCAGGCCACCGAGGACGCTCTCCGGGTTCGGATCGCCGAACAGGGCGTTCCACAGGGAGTGCCACCGCGCCATCACCCAGGAGATGGCGGTGTAGATCCAGTCAAGCAATGGAGGACTCCTCCCGCGGGGCCCGCGTGGTCGCACGGTCGGGGTGGTGGGGACCGTCGGCGCCGGGGACCGCGGCCGGTGCCGCAGTGCTCGACGTCCGGCCGACGGCGGTGGTTCCGGGACGCGGCTCGGGCACGAGGTCGACGCCGCCGGGGTGCCAGGGGGCGCACTTCGCCAGCCGGCGCAGCGCCAGCCAGGTGCCCCGCGCGGCGCCGTGCCGCTCGATCGCCTCCAGCGCGTACGCGCTGCAGGTCGGGTGGAAGCGGCAGCGCGGCGGCAGCGCGGGGCTGATCGCCCGCTGGTAGAAGCGGACCGCGGCGAGCAGAGCCGCCTTCACGAGCGGACCCGCTCGCCGAGCAGGCGGTCCAGGCCACCGGCCAGGTCGCGGCGCAGCCGCTCGGAGGTCGCCTCGGCGGCCTCGGGACGCGCACGCACGACCAGGTCGGCCGCTGCGGGCAGCCGGTCCAGTTCGTCGCGGACGACGGCGCGCAGCCGGCGGGTCACCCGGTGACGGACCACCGAGTTGCCGACCGCCCGGCCCACGACGAACCCCGCCCGCGGGCCGTCGGCGACGACGCCCGGCGGAGCGGGACGCTGGGGGAGGTAGTGGAGCACCATGGTCGGCCGCCCGACGCGCCGCCCCGACCGGACGACCGCGGTGAACTCCGGACGCCGGCGCAGGCGGGCCTGCGCGGGCAACACCTCAGGCGGAGAGCTTCTCGCGCCCCTTGCGCCGACGGCCGGCGATGATCGCCCGGCCCGCGCGGGTGCGCATCCGCAGCCGGAAGCCGTGGGTCTTGGACCGACGACGGTTGTTCGGCTGGAACGTGCGCTTGCTCACGAGGTACTCCCACTACACGACATCGGCGGTCGCGCACCCGCCGGCCGACGGGCGCGCTCGGGGTGCGGACCCCGGAAGCTGGTTCCTGCGAGAAGCCCGGGAGACAGGTACGACCTGCGCAGGCGCCCCGGGCGCTCTGCAGACGCCGACGAGCATAGCCGAGGATCGGCGTCGCCCGGTGGCCGGGCCGGACGACGACCGCCCAGGGTCGCCCACCGCCCGCCGTCGGCTCCCGAGGCACGCCGTGGTGACGACCGTCGGAACCCGGATCGACTCGCCCGGGAACGTCGGGCGAGCGTTGCCCGGCTGTGGACAGGGCTGTTAGCGTCGCCGTCGCTCCGCGTCGGTCCCCGCAGGTCCGGCGCCGGGGCCGACCCGTCGGTCGGACCGGCGCGGCCGATCCCAGTCCGTCTGCGAACACAGGGCTCTGACCAGTACACACGTCCTCACGGAGGACCGCCAGCGGCGGCCCGCGAGGAGACGTGCGCCGGTAGTGCACAACCTGTGGACAGAGATGTGGAACGCGCCTGTGCGGGTATCCACATCTCCAGGGCCCGGGGAGTCGGCACGACGGGGCCGGGCCGGGGGCCCGGGGTCGACGACAGCACTGGGAGGACGACGGGCATGACCGATGCCACGCTGGACCTGGCGACGGTCTGGGACCAGATCCGCGAGCGGCTGGCCACGAGCCTGTCCCCACAGCAGAACGCGATGCTCAACCTGACCCGGCCGCTGGGTCTGGTCGAGGACACCGCCGTGCTGGCCGCGCCGAACGAGTTCACCCAGACCGTGCTCGAGTCGCGGATGCGCCGCGTGCTGTCCGAGGCGTTGTCCGAGCAGTTCGGCCGCGACATCCGCGTCGCCGTCCAGCTGGAGGACGCCCCGGCCGAGCCGCCGGCCGCGCAGGAGGAGCCGCCCACCCGGCGGCCGTGGTCGGCGGCCGGGAACCACCGCGCCGAGGAGGACCGGGAGAGCCGGGACCGGGCCGACGACGGCCGCAGCGCGTTCGGCGTCCGGGCCGGCGCCGCCCCGGTGTGGGAGCGGGAGACCCCGGCGTGGCCGCAGGAGGGCCCGGCCTGGGCCCGGGAGCCGGCCCACCCCGTGTCGGCAGCCGCCGAGCCGGGCCCGCGGCCGGTGGCCGACCGCGGGGCCCCGGAGGACTGGAGCCCGGCCGTCGCGGCGGCCGCGCCTCCCGCGGCCGACGAGCACACCGCCGACGTCCTGCCGTTCGACCTGGAGCTGCCCGCCGACACCGGCCGCCGGGCCGGGGGACGACGCGCCGAGGGCGGCCGTGCCGCCGCCCGCAGCGCGGAGACCGACCGCCGGCCGGCCGCCGCCGACCTGGGCCTCAACCCCAAGTACGTCTTCGACAGTTTCGTCATCGGCAACAGCAACCGGTTCGCCCACGCCGCGGCGGTCGCCGTCGCCGAGGCCCCGGCCCGCGCCTACAACCCGCTGTTCATCTACGGCGAGTCCGGGCTGGGCAAGACCCACCTGCTGCACGCGATCGGCCACTACGCCGCGCGCATGTTCCCCAACGTCCGGGTGCGCTACGTCAGCACCGAGGAGTTCACCAACGAGTTCATCAACCTGGTGCACTCCGGCCGGGCCGAGGACTTCCGGCGCCGCTACCGGGACATCGACTTCCTGCTCATCGACGACATCCAGTTCCTGGAACGCGCCGAGCGGACGCAGGAGGAGTTCTTCCACACGTTCAACACGCTGCACAACGCCAGCAAGCAGATCGTCATCACCTCCGACCGGCCGCCGAAGAAGCTGACGACGCTGGAGGACCGGCTGCGGACCCGCTTCGAGTGGGGACTCATCACCGACGTCCAGGCGCCGGACCTCGAGACCCGCATCGCGATCCTGCGGAAGAAGGCGTGGGGCGAGCGGCTCCAGGTGCCCGACGCGGTGCTCGAGTTCATCGCCAGCAAGGTGCAGACCAACATCCGCGAGCTCGAGGGCGCGCTCATCCGGGTCACGGCCTTCGCCAGCCTCAACAAGCAGCAGGTCGACCTGCCGCTGGCCGAGCTCGTGCTCAAGGACCTGATCAGCGACGAGCAGGGCCCGCAGATCACCGCGGCGATCATCATGGCCGCCACCGCCGAGTACTTCTCCGTGACGATGGAGGAGCTGCAGGGCACCAACCGCAGCCGCACGCTGGTCAACGCCCGGCAGATCGCGATGTACCTCTGCCGCGAGCTCACCGAGCTGTCGCTGCCCCGCATCGGCGCCTCGTTCGGCGGCAAGGACCACACCACGGTCATGCACGCGGTCAAGAAGATCACCAATCAGATGAGCGAGCGGCGCGCGACGTACACCCAGGTCACCGAGCTGACCGCCCGCATCAAGAGCCGCGCCCGCCAGTAGAAGGACCCCGTCCTCCCCACCCCTCGCAAGCTCGGGGCAGGTCCCTGGACGGGGCCGCTCCAGCACGTCACCGGTCGACTTATCCCCACCTGTGGGGAACCGTGTGCATGGCGTAAGCGCACGTCCTGCGCGGGCGAGCGCGGGTCGTCGCCGGGGACGCCGTCGACTCGTCGAGAAGTTGTCCCCAGGGATGTGCACAGGTTGGGGATGTCGCGTGTGTGCCGGCTCACATCCGGTCACCGGCACGCGCGCCGCGGCCGCCCGACCCTTGCGGCCGGGTACCCGGCCGTACTCGACCCCTCGTGTAACTACACGCGTGTCACCTGCAGGTTCACCGATCTGAGCAGAGGTCCGTCATCGCGCCGGGGAGGCCTGCGGACGGACTGGGGACCGACCGGGGGCGCAGCAGGGGACAGCCCGTGGACGACGGGGGTGCCGTGTGCACGGCCGTCGAGTTGTCCACGTGTCGACACAGGCGCGCCGCCGGCCGCCCACAGCGCACCAACATGTCGACTTCTGGGCCGACCTGCACGAACGGCCGTCGTCCCCAGGATCCACACCGGTGATGACGAGGATGAAGGAGATGTCCCGGAGAATTCTCGAACCCCAGTCTGGGTGGGGACGCTGCTCTGGGAGGGGCCTCCAGGGGGCACGGTTTCCACTGGAGCAGCCGCACCAGGCACGATGAGCACGACGGGGGAGCAACGCACAGGAGCACGGGAGATCCCGCGGAGGGTGGGGACGACGACGTCCTCGCCCCCCGGGAAGAGCTGGGGTGGGTCGAGACATGAAGTTCCGGGTGGCACGAGAGGTGCTCGCCGACGCCGTCGCCTGGACGGCGCGCAGCCTTCCGCCGCGACCGTCGGTACCGGTCCTCGCCGGCATCCTGCTGGAGGTCGACGGCAACCAGCTCTCCGTCTCCGGCTTCGACTACGAGGTCTCCGCGCGCGCGGAGGTCGACGTGCACGCCACCGAGGGCGGGCGCGCGCTCGTCCCCGGCCGGCTGCTCGCCGAGATCACCCGGGCGCTGCCGCCGCACCCGGTCGAGATCACCGCCGAGGGCGCGCGCCTCGCCATCGCCTGCAGCAACGCGCGCTTCAGCCTGCCGACGCTGCCGGTCGAGGACTACCCGTCCCTGCCGTCGATGCCGTCGTCGGCGGGCGTCGTCGACAGCGACGTCTTCGCCGAGGCGGTCGGCCAGGTCGCCGTCGCCGCCGGCCGCGACGACACCCTGCCGATGCTCACCGGCGTCCGGCTGGAGATCGAGGACGACCGGATCACCCTGGCCGCCACCGACCGCTACCGCCTCGCGGTCCGCGAGTTCGCCTGGCGGCCGGAGACCCCGGGGACGTCGGCCGCCGTCCTCGTCCCGGCGCGCACCCTGGCCGACGCCGCCAAGACGCTGACCAGCGGCCCGGAGATCGTGGTGTCGCTGTCCTCGGGCGGCTCGGGCGAGGGCATCCTCGGTCTCTCCGGCAAGGACCGGCAGACCACCACCCGGCTGCTGGACGCCGAGTTCGTCAAGTACCGGGCGATCATGCCGAGCGAGTCGAGCGCGCACGCGGTGCTGCCGGTCGGGCTGTTCACCGACGCGGCCAAGCGCGTCGCCCTGGTCGCCGAGCGCGGCACCCCGCTGCGCTGCGAGTTCACCCCCGGCCAGGTCACCCTGCGCGCCGGCGGCACCGACGACGAGGGCCAGGCCGAGGAGCGCTGCGACGTCGAGTTCGAGGGCGACCCGCTGACGATCGGTTTCAACCCGACGTTCCTGCTCGACGGGCTGGCCTCGGTGCACTCGCCGCGCGCGCGGATGGACTTCACCAGCCCGCTCAAGCCCGCCGTGCTGTCCGGCGTCGACGAGCCGGCCACCGACGACGAGGGCAGCGGGTCCGAGGGTGCGCCCGCGCGTCCGGCCGAGCGCGCCGGCTCCTACCGCTACCTGATCATGCCGGTGCGCCTGCCGGGCTGATGAAGGACCCTCCTGCCCCCCACCGCTCGCAGGCTCGCGGCGGGACCCTGCAGGAGGGCCGAGGTGTCGGGGCGCGGCCGCCCGGGCACCGCGACCGCTGGGAACTCCGCAGTTCGTTCGAGAGGGGACTTCGCCGTGCAGCTGGGGCTGGTCGGTCTGGGCAAGATGGGCGGCAACATGGCCGAGCGGATCCGCCGCGCCGGTCACGAGGTGGTGGGCTACGACAGGTCCTCGCCCAAGCGGGACGTGACCAGCCTGCAGGAGCTGGTCGACGCGCTGCAGGCGCCGCGGGTGGTGTGGGTGATGGTGCCCGCGGGCGATCCCACCCGCTCCGTCGTCCGCGAGCTCGGCGAGCTGCTCAGCGCCGGGGACGTCGTCGTCGACGGCGGGAACTCCCGGTGGACCGACGACGAGGTGCACGCCGAGGCGCTCGGCGCCAAGGGCATCGGCTACCTCGACTGCGGCGTCTCCGGCGGTGTCTGGGGCCTGCACAACGGCTACGCGCTCATGGTCGGCGGCGACAAGGAGCACGTCGCGACCGTGCAGCCGATCTTCGACGCGCTCAAGCCGCCGTCCCCCGGCACCGACGAGTCCGGGCAGGAGCTGCCGGCCGCGGGCTTCGTGCACGCGGGCCGCGCCGGCGCGGGCCACTTCTCGAAGATGGTCCACAACGGCATCGAGTACGCGATGATGCAGGCCTACGGCGAGGGCTACGAGCTGCTCGAGGCCGCCGAGCTCGTCGACGACGTGCCCGGCGTGGTCGCGTCGTGGACGCAGGGGACCGTCATCCGCTCCTGGCTGCTCGACCTGCTGGTCCGGGCGCTCGACGAGGACCCCACGCTGGAGCGCATCCGCGGCTACGCCGAGGACTCCGGCGAGGGCCGGTGGACGGTCGAGGCGGCCATCGACCACGCCGTCCCGATGCCGGCGATCGCCGCGTCGCTCTTCGCCCGGTTCGTCTCGCGCCAGGAGGACTCCCCGACCATGAAGGCCGTCGCGGCGCTGCGCAACCAGTTCGGCGGGCACGCCGTCCGCGCGGTGGCGGCGCAGGAGGCCGAGCGCCCCGCGTGAGCGGGTACTGAGGTGTACGTCCGGCACCTGCAGCTCGCCTCGTTCCGCAACTGGGAACGGGTCGACCTCGCGCTGCGCCCGGGCCCGACGGTGCTCGTCGGGCGCAACGGCGAGGGGAAGACCAACCTGGTCGAGGCGGTCGGCTACCTGGCCACGCTGAGCAGCCACCGGGTGTCCACCGACGCGCCGCTGGTGCGCACCGGCGATCCGCAGGCGGTGGTGCGCGCGGCGCTGCGGCGCGGCGACCGGGAGCTCCTGGTGGAGATCGAGGTCAACCCGGGGCGGGCCAACCGGGTGCGGGTCAACCGCGCGCCGCTGCCCCGGCCGCGGGAGCTGATCGGCGTGGTCAAGACCGTGCTGTTCGCCCCCGAGGACCTCGCGCTGGTCCGCGGCGACCCCACGGAGCGGCGCCGGTTCCTCGACGAGCTGCTGGTCAGCCGCACCCCGCGGCTGGCGGGCGTGCGGGGCGACTACGACCGCGTGCTCAAGCAGCGCAACGCGCTGCTCAAGACCGCCCGTCTCGCCCGCGGCGACGCGCTCGCCACCCTCGACGTCTGGAACGGCCACCTCGTCGACCTCGGCAGCCAGCTGCTGGCGGCCCGCCTGGGGCTGATCGCCGACCTCGCCCCGCACGTGGCCGAGGCCTACGCGGCGGTGGCGGGGGCCGGCGCGGCCCCGGCCGGGCTCGGCTACTCGAGCACCGTGCCGCTCGCCGGGGACGGCGGCGCCCTGGCGCCGGGGGCGGCGCTGCCGACGGCGGCCGAGCTGGCCGCGGCCCTGCGCGAGCGGGTGGAGGAGCGGCGCCGCGACGAGGTCGACCGCGGCATGACGCTGGTCGGGCCGCACCGCGACGACCTGGTCATCCACCTCGGCGGCACGCCGGCCAAGGGCTTCGCCAGCCACGGGGAGTCGTGGTCGCTGGCGCTGGCCCTCAAGCTGGCCACGTTCGCCCTCTTCCGGGCCGACGGCGAGGAGCCGATCCTGGTCCTGGACGACGTCTTCGCCACGCTGGACGCCGATCGCCGGGCCGCGCTGGCGGCGGTGGCCCGGTCGGCCGAGCAGACGCTGATCACCGCCGCCGTGCTGGAGGACGTGCCCGTGGAGCTGCGCGGTGCGGTGGTGCTGGTGGCCGGGGGGACGGCGACGCCGCTGGACGAGGCGGCAGCGGGAGCCGAGCTGCAGGAGGTGCCCGGTGAGCGATGAGCGGCCGGCGCGGCCGAGCGACATCGCCCGCGCCGCGCTGGAGGCGGCCCGCGCCGCCTCGGCGGCCCGGCCGCAGCCGACCCGCCGGCGGATCGCCGGGCCGCGGCGGGACTGGACCGGGCCGCGGCCCGGCGACGACGACCCCCAGCCGCTGGGCCGGCTGGTGGACAACCTGGTCAGCGCGCAGGACTGGTCCGAGCGGACCAAGGTCGGCACGGTGTTCGGCCGGTGGTCGGCGCTGGTCGGTCCCGACATCGCCGCGCACTGCACCCCGCAGACGCTCACCGACGGCGAGCTGCTGATCCAGGCGGAGTCCACGGCGTGGGCCACCCAGCTGCGGCTGCTCGCGCCGACGATCCTGGGCAAGCTGCGGGCGCAGGTGGGCGGGGACGTCGTGACGAAGTTGCGCGTTGTCGGACCGACGGCGCCCAGCTGGAAGAAGGGGCCGCGCTCGGTGCGCGGCCGGGGGCCCCGCGACACGTACGGCTAGGCGGACGGCGGCAGCACCGCCGGCCGTCACAGGAGGACGAGGCAGCGATGAGCAGGGACCGGGACGGCTTCGACGACCGCAGGGACGAGGGCGCCGGCTGGCAGGAGCCGGCGCACCTGGGCGGAGCGGGCGGCGACCAGCCGCCCGCCGACCGCGGCCCGTCGCGGCCCGACGAGCCGGCGGCGTGGGAGCCGCCGGGCTGGTCACTGCCGCCGGCGCAGCGCGACGAGCACCAGCCGAACACCGTCGAGCAGCCGCCCGCGGACCAGCCGCCGCTGCACCAGCCGCCGGTGGGACCGCCCGCCGGCGAGCCGCGGCGGGGCCTCTTCGGCGGGCCGCGGCGGCGCACGTCGGGGGCGGCCGAGCAGGTCTTCGCCTACCAGGGCGACCTGGTCGGCGCGCAGACCTGGGCCGTGCAGCACGGCTGGGCGGTCAGCGACGGCACCGGCCCGCAGGACGCCGTCCTGGCCGAGCTGATCGCCACCGCGCCGGTGCGGCTGACCAAGGACCACCGCCCCGCGGCGGTCGTGCGCGGCCGGGTCGGCACCACCGACCTGGTCGCGTTCGACGTGGTCTTCGAGTCCCGCCGCTACCGGGTGCCCGAGTACGCCGTCACCGCCGCGCCGGTCCTGCTGCCCCTCCCGCGCATGCGGCTGGCCCCGGCCCGGTTCTGGAAGCACGGCACCGGCGGGCTGCTGCAGATCCCGAGCGGCGACGAGGAGTTCGACCTGCGCTGGGTCCTGCTCGCCACGGAGGACAGCCCCGACCTGCGCCGCCTGGTGGGCGATCCGACGCTGCGCGGCCTGCTGCTCGGCAGCGACGACGGCGACGAGTTCTGGACCGCGGCCGGCCACGTCGCGGCCATCCGGCCCGACGGGCACCGCCCCTCGCTGATCGAGCACCACGCCCGGCTGCTGGGCGCGGTGCTCGCCGCGCTGGCCGGCAGCTAGCCCGGCCGCCGGCGGTGGGCACCGACGCCGCGCCGGAGGCGGCCGCGGCCGAGGTGGCCACCGCCCGGCCGCGCGACCTGCTCCCCCTGCTGCGCCCGCACCGGCGGGCCCTCGTGCTCGCCGCGGTCCTCAGCCTGGTGGGCGGCCTCGCGGCCCTGGCCCAGCCGGTCCTCATCGCGCGGGTCATCGACGCCGTCGGCCGTGGGGAGGGGCTGCTGCTCCCGGTCGTCGTCCTGCTCGTCGTGCTGGTCGCCGCCGCGCTGCTCGGCGCGGCCCAGCAGTTCCTGCTCCAGCGGACGGCGGAGGGCGTCGTCCTCACCACCCGCCGGACGCTGACCGACCGGCTGCTGCGGCTGCCGGTCGCCGAGTACGACCGCCGGCGCACCGGCGACCTGATGTCCCGCGTCGGCGCCGACACCACGCTGCTGCGCGCGACCGTCACCTCCGGGGTGGTCGAGGTGGCCGGCTCGGCGGTCGTCGGCCTCGGCTCGCTGGTCGCGATGGCACTGGTCGACGTCCGGCTGCTGGTGGTCACCGTGGTCGCGGTCGCCGTGGGGGCGGGGGTCGCGGTCACCGCCTCGCGCGGGGCGCGCCGGCTGTCGCGGCAGGCGCAGGAGGCGGTCGGCGCGATGACGGCCGCGGTCGAGCGGGCGCTGTCGGCGGTGCGGACCATCCGGGCCAGCGGCGCCACCGCCCGCGAGGTGGCCGTGGTCGACCGGAGCGCCACCCGGGCGTACGC
The DNA here is from genome assembly GCF_054050715.1 of Blastococcus sp. SYSU D00669. Taxonomy (NCBI): domain Bacteria; kingdom Bacillati; phylum Actinomycetota; class Actinomycetes; order Geodermatophilales; family Geodermatophilaceae; genus Blastococcus; species Blastococcus sp. SYSU D00669. Next base: position 69,676 of record NZ_JBJGZV010000010.1, on the reverse strand, counting down.
GGCCGGCGTCCGGCTGGCGCGGCTGGAGGCGCTGATCGCCCCGGCCGGCGCGATCGCCGTCCAGGGCGCGTTCCTCGCCGTCCTCGGCGTGGGCGGCTACCGGGTGGCCACCGGCTCGATCGGCGTGGCCGACCTGGTCGCGTTCATCCTGTACCTGTTCCTGCTGGTCATCCCGCTGGGCCAGGCGATCGGCGCGTGGACGCAGATCCAGACCGGGCTGGGGGCGCTGGGCCGGATCCGCGAGGTGCTCGCCCTCGAGCCCGAGCACGACGAGCGCCCCGAGCGCGGGGCGGCGACCGTGCTGCCCCGCGCGCCCGAGCCGGGGACGGCGGTCCCGCTGCTGGAGTTGGACGACGTCTCGTTCGCCTACCCCGACGGCACCGCCGTGCTGCACGGCCTGTCCCTGTCGGTGCCCGCCGGCAGCCGCGTCGCGCTCGTGGGCCCGAGCGGCGCGGGCAAGTCCACGGTGCTCGCGCTGATCGAGGGGTTCTACCCGCTCACCGGCGGGGCGATCCGGTGGACGGGCACCGACGTCCGCGACCTGCCGCGCGCCGCGCTGCGCGGCCGGCTCGGGTACGTCGAGCAGGAGGCCCCGGTCCTGGCCGGCACGGTGCGGGAGAACCTGCTGCTCGCCGCGCCGGACGCCGGGGACGACGAGCTGTGGGCGGTGCTGGCCGACGTCGGGCTGACCGGCATCGTCCAGCGCTCACCCCGCGGCCTCGACGTCCCGGTCGGGGACGACGGCGTGCTGCTCTCCGGCGGCGAGCGGCAGCGGCTGGCCATCGCTCGGTCGCTGCTGGCCCGGCCGGCGCTGCTGCTGCTCGACGAGCCGACCGCCAGCCTCGACGCCCGCAACGAGCAGCTGCTGCGCGACACCCTCGCCGCCGCGGCCGCCGCGGCCGCCGACCACTCGCTGCTGGTGGTCGCGCACCGGCTGTCCACGGTGCTCGACAGCGACCAGATCGTCGTCCTCGACGCCGGGCGGGCCGTGGCCCGCGGCACGCACGCCGAGCTGGTCGAGACCAGCCCCCTCTACCGCGAGCTCGCCGCGGCCCAGCTGCTCGTGTGAGCCTCGGCGGTCCGTGCGATGCCGCGGACCATGCCGCCGAACACGATGCCGTGGAACGGGGCGACGGCCCACCAGTAGAGGTGGCCCAGCAGGCCGCGCGGGTGGAACGTCGCCTTCTGCCGCAGCCGGCCGTGTTCCACGTGGAACTCCAGCCAGGCGAGGCCGGGCAGCCGCATCTCCGCCCGCAGCCGCAGCAGCCGCCCCTCCTCCACCTCCTCGACCCGCCAGAAGTCCAGGGCGTCCCCGACGTAGAGGTTCTCCGGGTCGCGCCGTCCCCGGCGCAGGCCGACGCCGCCGACCAGCCGGTCCAGCCACCCGCGCACCCGCCAGGCGAGCGGGAAGGAGTACCAGCCGGTCTCCCCGCCGATGCCCTCCACCACGCGCCAGAGCGCCTCGGGCGACGCCGTCGTCCCGCGCACCCGCTCGTCGACGTACAGGCTGCCGCCGGCCCAGTCGGGATCGGTGGGGAGCGGGTCCGACGGCGCACCGGGGACCGAGGCCGACGACCACCGGGTGGCGACGGTGGCCTCCTTGACCCGCTGCAGCGCCAGCGCCACCGCCCGGTCGAAGCCCAGCAGGCCCCCCGGCGGGTCGGGGACCCACCGGGCGATGTCGTGCTCGCCGCAGACGACGGTGTTGCGCAGCGACTCGACGAGGGGCCGGGCGATCGACGCCGGGACGGGCGTGATCAGGCCGACCCAGTGGCTGGACAGCGACGGCGTCAGCACGGGCACCCGGAGGATCCGCCGGCGGCGGAGGCCGGCCACCTGCGCGTACCGCTGCATCATCTCCTCGTAGGTCATGACGTCGGGGCCGCCGATGTCGAAGCAGCGGTGCACCTCCGGCGGCAGCGTCGCGCAGCCGACCAGGTAGCGCAGCACGTCGCGGACGGCGATCGGCTGGATCCGGCTGCGCACCCAGCTGGGCGTCACCATCGCCGGCAGCCGCTCGGTCAGGTACCGCAGCATCTCGAACGACGCCGACCCCGACCCGAGCACGACCGCCGCCCGCAGCACGACGGTGGGGACGCCGGACCCGAGCAGGATCTCCGCGACCTCCCCGCGCGAGCGCAGGTGCGGCGAGAGCTCCTCCCCCTCGGGCTGCAGCCCGCCGAGGTACACCAGCCGGCTCACCCCGGCCGCGCCTGCCGCCCCGGCCACCACGCGGGCGGTGCGCCGGTCGGTCTCCTCGAACGCCGGCCCGCTCCCCAGCGCGTGGATCAGGTAGTAGACGACGTCGACCCCGGCGCAGGCGGCGGCCACCCCCTCGGCGTCGGCGGCATCGGCGCGCGCGACCTCCACCTGCCCGGCCCAGGGGTGGTCGCGCAACCGCTCGGGTGAGCGGCTGAGCACCCGGACGCGGTGGCCGGCGGCGAGCAGCTCGGGCACCAGGCGCCCGCCGATGTAGCCGGTCGCGCCCGTCACCAGGCAGGTCAGGGGTGCGGTAGTCCCGGGCTCGTCCACCCCCCGAGTGTCCGCCCGCTCGAGTCGCGACCACCTCCCGGCAGCACCATGATCGCGCCATGGCGGAGACCTCCACCGACGAACGGGCCGGCGCCGGCGGTCAGCCGGGCCTGCGGCGGGTCATGGGACCCGGCCTGCTGCTGCTCTTCGTCGTCGGCGACGTGCTGGGCACCGGCATCTACGCGCTGACCGGCACCGTCGCCGCGGAGGTCGGCGGGGTCGTGTGGCTGCCGTTCCTGATCGCGTTCCTCGTCGCGCTGATCACCGCGTTCAGCTACCTCGAGCTGGTCACCAAGTACCCCCGGGCAGCGGGCGCCGCGCTCTACACGCACAAGGCGTTCGGCGTGCACTTCCTGACCTTCATCGTCGCCTTCGCGGTGATGAGCTCGGGCATCACCTCGGCGTCCACCGCCGCCCGGGCGTTCAGCGCCAACTTCGCCGAGGTCTTCGACCTCGGGCTCGGCGAGGGCGTCGGCATCACGCTGGTCGGCCTCGGCTTCATGACCCTGGTCGCGCTGGTCAACCTGCGCGGCGTCGGCGAGAGCGTGAAGACCAACGTCGTCCTCACCTGCGTGGAGCTCTCCGGCCTGCTGATCGTCATCGGCGTGGGCCTGTGGGCGCTCGGCTTCGGCGAGGGCGACTTCGGCCGGGTCACCGACTTCGACACCGGCGACAGGTCCGTGTTCGCGGGCGTGGTCGCCGCGACCGGCCTGGCGTTCTTCGCGATGGTCGGCTTCGAGGACTCGGTCAACATGGCCGAGGAGTGCAAGGAGCCGCGGCGGATCTTCCCCAAGGTGCTGCTCACCGGACTGCTGCTCACCGGCCTGATCTACGTGCTGGTCTCCATCTCGGCGATCGCGCTCGTGCCGCCGGACCGGCTCAGCGAGGGCGACACCCCGCTGCTGCAGGTCGTCGAGGCGGGCGCCCCCGGCTTCCCGCTGGGCCTGTTCGGCGTCATCACGATGTTCGCCGTCGCCAACACCGCGCTGATCAACATGCTCATGGCCAGCCGGCTGGTCTACGGGCTCTCCCGCGAGGGCGTGCTGCCCGCGTTCCTCGGCCGCGTGCACCCGCGCCGGCGCACCCCGTGGCCGGCGATCCTGTTCACCACGGCGCTGGCGTTCGGCCTCATCACCTTCGTCGGCCAGGTGCCGGCGCTGGGGGGCACCACCGCGCTGCTGCTGCTCTGCGTCTTCACCGTCGTCAACGTCGCGGTGCTGGTGCTGCGCCGCGACCACGTGGACGGCGACCACTTCCGCACGCCGACCGTGCTGCCGGTCGTCGGGACGCTCGCCTGCGGTTTCCTCGCCACGCCCTGGGCGGGGCGGCCGGCCGAGCAGTACCGGATCGCCGGCATCCTGCTGGGTATCGGCGTCGTCCTGTGGGTCGTCACCGTGCTCGCGAACCGGTCGCAGGGCCGCTCGGCCGCCCGGCTGGACCCGACCCGGCTCTCCGACTGAGCCGCCCGCCCGGGCGAGCGCCCCGGGGACGGCGTGTCACCCCCGGGGGCTGCACCGGTGGTGGCTGGCGAGTCGTTTGTGGCGCAGATGCCGTCTGAGGGCGTGGACGACGGCATTCCTGTCAGTGGGGCAGGTAGACTGGACGACGGAAACCCCCAGCAACCGGCTGAGCGCCGTTCTGCGCCCTCCGTGCCCTTCAGCGTCGACGGGCCCGCGCGCGCCGGTTGCGCGAGAGAAAGGCCCCTCGTGGTCGCTCGACCCAAGACCGACAACTCGTACTCCGGCAGCTCCATCACCGTCCTCGAGGGGCTCGAGGCGGTGCGCAAGCGCCCCGGCATGTACATCGGCTCCACCGGCGAGCGCGGCCTGCACCACATGGTGTGGGAGGTCGTGGACAACGCCGTGGACGAGGCGCTCGCCGGCTACTGCGACACCGTCAAGGTGACGCTCCTGGCCGACGGCGGCGTCCGGGTCGAGGACAACGGCCGTGGCATCCCGGTCGACATGCACCCGGTCGAGAAGCGCCCGACCGTCGAGGTGATCATGACCGTCCTGCACGCGGGCGGGAAGTTCGACGGCAAGAGCTACGGCGTCTCCGGTGGCCTGCACGGCGTCGGCGTCACCGTCGTCAACGCGCTGTCGACCCGGCTCGACGTCCGCGTGTGGACGCACGGCAAGGAGTGGCACCAGTCCTACGACCACGCCAAGCCGGGTCCGCTGGAGGAGGTCGGCCCGACGAAGAAGCGCGGCACGGCGATCACCTTCTGGGCCGACGGCGACATCTTCGAGACGACGCACTACTCGTTCGACACCATCAGCCGGCGGCTGCAGGAGATGGCCTTTCTCAACAAGGGCCTGAAGATCGTCCTGCGCGACGAGCGGCCGGGCCAGGGCAAGGCCGAGACCGGCCTGGCCGACGAGATCTCGGTCGCCGAGGTGGCGCCGGCGCCGGGCACCGAGCCCGAGGCGTTCGAGGCCACCGAGGTCACGTACCACTACGAGGGCGGGCTCATCGACTACGTGGGCCACATCAACGCGAAGAAGAGCCCGATCCACAAGTCGGTGATCAGCTTCTCCGCCGAGGGCACCGGCAAGAACGACATGCGCATGTCGGTCGACGTCGCGATGCAGTGGTCCGAGGCGTACTCCGAGTCGGTCTACACCTTCGCCAACGTCATCAACACGCACGAGGGCGGCACGCACGAGGAGGGCTTCCGCGCGGCGCTGACCTCCATCGTGAACCGGTACGCGGTCGAGAAGAAGCTCCTCAAGGACAAGGCCGAGGACAAGCTCACCGGCGAGGACATCCGCGAGGGCCTCGCCGCGATCGTCTCGGTGAAGATCGGCGACCCGCAGTTCGAGGGCCAGACGAAGACCAAGCTCGGCAACACCGAGGTCAAGGGCTTCGTGCAGCGGATCTGCAACGAGCAGATCGGGCACTGGTTCGAGGCCAACCCGTCCGAGGCCAAGACGATCATCACCAAGGCGAGCTCGGCGGCCCGCGCCCGCCGCGCGGCGCAGGACGCCCGCAAGCTCGCCCGCAAGAACGTCCTCAACAACAACTCGCTGCCGGGCAAGCTGGCCGACTGCCGCTCGACCGACCCGCGCAACTCCGAGATCTACATCGTCGAGGGCGACTCGGCCGGCGGTTCGGCGAAATCCGGCCGCGACTCGATGTTCCAGGCGATCCTGCCGATCCGCGGCAAGATCATCAACGTCGAGAAGGCGCGGATCGACCGGGTCCTCAAGAACACCGAGGTCCAGTCGATGATCACCGCGTTCGGCACCGGCATCCACGACGAGTTCGACCTGTCGAAGCTGCGCTACCACAAGATCGTGCTCATGGCCGACGCCGACGTCGACGGCCAGCACATCCGCACGCTGCTGCTCACCCTGCTGTTCCGGTTCATGCGGCCGCTGGTCGAGGCCGGGCACGTCTACCTGGCCCAGCCGCCGCTGTACAAGATCAAGTGGGGCGGCAAGATCGGCGACGAGTACGTCTACACCGACAAGGAGCGCGACGCCGTCCTCAAGGCCGGCGCCGAGGCCGGGCGCAAGCTGCCCAAGGACGACGCGATCCAGCGGTTCAAGGGTCTCGGCGAGATGAACGCGACCGAGCTGTGGGAGACCACGATGAACCCCGAGACGCGGATCCTGCTCCAGGTCACCCTCGAGGACGCCGCCACCGCCGACGAGCTGTTCAGCGTGCTCATGGGCGAGGACGTCGAGGCCCGCCGCAGCTTCATCACCCGCAACGCCAAGGACGTCCGCTTCCTGGACGTCTGATCGAGGAGCCCCTCGCCCCCCACGCCTCGCTCCGCTGGGCGTGGGCCCCTGCGAGGGGGCCGACCCGACGTCGCCATCGCACTGGACCTTGAGGACTTGAAACCGTGACGGAGACTCCCTTCCGCGACCGCGTCGAGCCGGTCGACCTCCAGCAGGAGATGCAGCGCAGCTACATCGACTACGCGATGAGCGTGATCGTGGGCCGCGCCCTGCCGGAGGTCCGCGACGGGCTCAAGCCGGTGCACCGGCGGGTGCTGTTCGCGATGTACGACCAGGGCTTCCGCCCCGACCGCGGTTACGTCAAGTGCGCCCGCGTCGTCGGTGAGGTCATGGGTAACTACCACCCGCACGGCGACTCGGCGATCTACGACGCCCTCGTGCGGCTGGCCCAGCCCTGGGCGATGCGCTACCCGCTGATCGACGGCCAGGGCAACTTCGGCTCCCCGGGCAACGACCCGGCCGCGGCCATGCGCTACACCGAGGCCCGGCTGACCCCGCTGGCCATGGAGATGATGGCCGGCATCGACGAGGAGACCGTCGACTTCCAGCCCAACTACGACGGCAAGAACCAGGAGCCGCTGGTCCTGCCCTCGCGCATCCCCAACCTGCTGATCAACGGCTCGGCGGGCATCGCGGTCGGCATGGCGACCAACATGCCGCCGCACAACCTGCGCGAGGTCGCCGAGGCCGTCTACTGGATGCTCGACCACCCGGAGGCCGAGCCGGAGGAGGCGCTCACCGCCTGCATGGCCCGCATCCAGGGGCCGGACTTCCCGACCTACGGCCTGATCGTCGGCCGCGAGGGCATCGAGGACGCCTACCGGACCGGCCGCGGCTCGGTCCGCATGCGCGCCGTCGTCACGGTCGAGGAGGACACCCGCGGGCGGGTGCAGCTGGTCGTCACCGAGCTGCCCTACCAGGTCAACCCGGACAACCTGGCCGAGGCGATCGCCGATGCCGTCCGCGACGGCCGGCTGCAGGGCATCAGCGAGATCGCCGACGAGTCCAGCGACCGCGTCGGCCGCCGGCTGGTCATCACCCTGCGCCGCGACGCCGTGGCCAAGGTCGTGCTGAACAACCTCTACAAGCACACCCAGCTGCAGACGACGTTCGGCTGCAACATGCTCTCGATCGTCGACGGTGTCCCGCGGACGCTGCGCCTCGACGAGCTGGTGCGCTACTGGGTGCTGCACCAGATCGAGGTCATCGTCCGGCGCACCCAGTACCGGCTGCGCAAGGCCGAGGAGCGCGCGCACATCCTGCGCGGTCTGGCCAAGGCGCTGGACATGCTCGACGCGGTCATCCAGCTGATCCGCAACGCGGCCTCGGCCGACGCCGCGCGCGGCGGCCTGATGGAGCTGCTCGACATCGACGAGATCCAGGCGACCGCGATCCTGGACATGCAGCTGCGCCGGCTGGCCGCCCTCGAGCGCCAGCGGATCTACGACGAGCTCGCCGAGCTCGAGGCCCGCATCGCCGACCTGCAGGCCATCCTCGCCTCGCCGGAGCGCCAGCGGCAGATCGTCCGCGACGAGCTCAAGGAGATCGTCGACAAGTACGGCGACGAGCGTCGCACCAAGTTCGTGCCGAACGAGGGCGACGTCTCCATGGAGGACCTCATCGCGGAGGAGGAGGTCGTCGTCACCATCACCCGCACCGGCTACGCCAAGCGGACCAAGAGCGACCTCTACCGGTCGCAGCGCCGCGGCGGCAAGGGCGTGATGGGGGCCCAGCTCAAGCAGGACGACATCGTCGACCACTTCTTCGTGGGCTCCACCCACGACTGGATCCTGTTCTTCACGAACAAGGGCCGCGTCTACCGGGCCAAGGCCTACGAGCTGCCCGAGGCCAACCGCACCGCCCGCGGCGCGCACGTGGCGAACATCCTGGCGTTCCAGCCCGACGAGCGGATCGCCCAGGTCATGCAGATCAAGGACTACGGCGTCGCGCCGTACCTGGTCCTCGCCACCGCCAACGGCCAGGTGAAGAAGACCCGGCTGACCGACTTCGACTCCCCGCGCAGCGGCGGCATCATCGCGATCAACCTGCGCGAGGGCGACGAGCTCATCGGCGCCGCGCTGATCGACCCGGAGCAGGACCTGCTGCTGGTCACCAAGAAGGCGATGTCGATCCGGTTCAAGGCCGACGACACGACGCTGCGGCCCATGGGCCGGGCCACCGAGGGCGTCCGCGGCATCTCGCTGTCCGACGACGACGCGCTGCTGTCGATGATCGTGGTCGAGGAGGGCGTCGACGTCCTGGTGGCCACCGAGCGCGGCTTCGCCAAGCGGACCGGGATCGAGAACTACCCGGCCCAGGGCCGCGGCGGCAAGGGCGTGCTCACCGCCGACCCCAAGGCGCGCAAGGGCAACCTGGTCGGCGCGCTGGCCGTCACCCTCGGCGACGAGCTCTACGCGATCACCTCGGGCGGCGGCGTGATCCGGACGCCGGTCAACGGCGTGCGCCACAACAAGGACCGCGCCACGATGGGTGTCAAGCTCATGAACTTGCCGGAGGACGTGAGCATCGTGGCCATCGCTCGTACCACGGACAATGACGAGGCCTCAGCCTAGGGTGAGCGTTGACAGGCGAGGGTCCGGCTCCGCGTCGTAACCTGCGATGGACGGACCGCGTCCTGTCGAACCACGGACCTGACCGCTCCCCGGGTGCTGCTCGGCACCCGGCGGACCGGTCGACAGCGAGCGGCGCGCGGCGCCGGGGGACGGGAGACTGGGATGAGCGACCGGCAGGGCTCGGTGCGCACGCAGGACGCCGCCGGCGACCCGGCCGCCGCGTCGGTCTCGACCACGCAGGCGATCCCCACCACCGGGAGCCAGCGTGCCCAGGCCGCCGGCGTCCCGGCCGGCGGCGCCGTGCCCCCGGCGACCGGCGCGTCCCCCGCGGTCGCGCCGGTCGCTGCTCCCGCCGGTGCCCCCGTCGCACCGGCGGGGGCCCCCGCCGGTGCCGTGGCGGCGCCGGCCGGCGGCAAGAAGCCCGGCCGGCCGGGCAAGGCCTCCGGTCGCGGCCCGCGGCGGGCCCGGCTGCAGCTGCGGCACGTCGACATCTGGTCGGCCTTCAAGATCTCGCTGGTGCTGTCGATCGCCCTGTTCTTCATCTGGATGGTGGCCGTCGGGATCCTCTACGGCGTCCTCTCCGGGCTGGGCGTCTTCGACACCCTCAACGACCTCTTCGGCCAGCTCGGCAGCGCCTCGGGCGGCGACGGCGGCAGCGAGGTCATCACCCCGGGCATCGTCTTCGGCGGCGCGGCGGTCATCGGCGCGATCAACGTCGTCCTCATGACCGCGCTGTGCACCGTCGGCACCTTCATCTACAACCTCTGCTCCGACCTGGTCGGCGGCCTCGAGCTGACCCTGTCCGAGCGGGACTAGGACCCCGGCGCCCGGCCCCGTCCTGAGGCCGGGTAAACTGTTCGAGGTTCACGGGCCTGTAGCTCAGGCGGTTAGAGCGCATCCCTGATAAGGATGAGGCCGGAGGTTCAAGTCCTCCCAGGCCCACCCGTGTGCCGGTGGCCCCGGCGCCCCGAGGAGGTAACCCGTGCTGAAGAAGCTGGCCCTCGCGGCGGCCGTCGCCGGCGCGATCACCGCGATCCGCAAGCGCTCCGCCGGCAAGGCGGAGGCCGACCTGTGGCACGAGGCCACCAGCGGCCCCGGCGCGGTCAGCACCCCCACCGTGCGCTAGACCCCACACCTCCGGGTCACCCCCGGGGACGTAGCTCAATTGGCAGAGCACCGCCTTTGCAAGGCGGGGGTTAGGGGTTCGATTCCCCTCGTCTCCACCCCTCCCCGATCGGGGACGAGCCGGTCCGAGCGGCGCGCGACCCGCATCGGCGGCACCCTCCGGTCATGACCGACGTCCGCCCTCCCCGGACGGTCCTGGCGCCGGTCCGGCCCGGTGCGGTGACCGTCGGCCTCCTGCTGACCCTGCTCGTGCTGCTCGCCGGCACCCTCGGCGCCGGGTGGCTGCTGACGCGGGCGCAGGAGGGCGATCGGTTCGAGCGGTTCGACGACGGCCTGGTCCGCTGGCTGGCCGGGCACCGGACGGCCGCCCTGGACGCCGCCTCCGGTCCGGTCGCCGAGCTGGGCGACACGACCGTGGTGGTCGCGGTGGCCGCCGTCGTCGCCGTGGCCGCCGGGGTCGCCTGGCGCTGCTGGCGGCCGGTCGTCGTCCTCACCGTCGCGCTGTGCGGCGAGCTGGCGGTCTTCCTGACCACGACGGCGCTCGTCGACCGCCCGCGGCCGGAGGTGCCGCACCTGGACGGGCAGCTGCCGCCGACGTCCAGCTTCCCGTCCGGTCACACCGCGGCCGCGATCTGCCTCTACGGCGCGGTGGCGGCCATCGCGGTCGCGGCGACCGGGGGGCGCCGGCGCCGGTGGGTGGCCGGGCTGGCCGTCCTCGTCGTCGTCTCGGTGGCCGCGGCCCGGCTCTACCGCGGTGCGCACCACCCGACGGACGTCCTCGCCAGCGCGCTGTTCGCCGTCCCGTGGCTGCTCACGGTCCTGCGGCTGCTTCCCCTCCCACCCCGCGCACAGCGCGGGGTGGGAGAGTGGGGGACGTGACCGAATCGACTCCCGCGCGCAGCGCCGTCCTGCACACCAACCACGGCGACATCCGCGTGAACCTGTTCCCCGACCACGCGCCGAAGACGGTGGCGAACTTCGCCGACCTGGCGGAGGGCCGCCGGGAGTGGACGCACCCGGAGACGCGGCAGAAGACCACCGAGCCGCTGTACGACGGCACGATCTTCCACCGGATCATCGACGGCTTCATGATCCAGGGCGGCGACCCGCTCGGTCAGGGCTACGGCGGTCCGGGCTACCAGTTCAAGGACGAGTTCCACCCCGAGCTGCAGTTCGACCGGCCGTACCTGCTCGCCATGGCCAACGCCGGCCCCGGCACCAACGGCTCGCAGTTCTTCATCACCGTCGGCAAGACCCCGCACCTGAACATGCGGCACACCATCTTCGGCGAGGTCGCCGACCAGGAGAGCCGCGACGTCGTCGACCGCATCTCCAAGGTGTCGACCGGCCGCAACGACCGCCCGGTCGAGGACGTCGTGATCCAGTCGGTCGAGGTGCAGCGGAGCTGAGCGAGCCCCAGCCGGCCCCGCCGACCACCACCTGCTACCGGCACCCGGACCGCGCCACCGGCATCTCCTGCACCCGCTGCGGGCGGCCGATCTGCCCCGAGTGCATGGTCCCGGCCTCCGTCGGGTTCCAGTGCCCGGAGTGCGTGCGCGCCGGGCAGGCCGGCGTGCGCCGCGTCCGCGGCGGCGGGGTGCGGTCGGCGGGGCGCCGCTGGGGGCCGGTGACCCTCACGCTCATCGCGGTCAACGTCGCGATGTTCGTCGTCACCGCGGTCTCCGCCGGTGTGGCGGGGCACAACCCGCTCGACAACTACGACTCGACGGTCTTCTTCTGGCTCGCCCAGTACCCGATCCTGGTCGACCAGGGCGAGGTGTGGCGGCTGGTCACCGCCGCGTTCCTGCACGTCGGCCCGGTGCACCTGGCGCTCAACATGCTGGCGCTGCTGATCTTCGGCTCCGAGCTCGAGCACGCCCTCGGCCGCTGGCGCTACCTGGCGCTGTACTTCCTGTCGATCCTCGGCGGCGCGGCGGCCGTGGAGCTGTTCAGCCACCCCGGCATCCCCGTCGCGGGCGCCTCCACGGCCCTGTACGGCCTCATGGGCGGGCTCGCCGTCCTCATGGTCGCCCGCCGGCAGGACCTCCGGGGCATCGTGACGCTGCTCGTCATCAACGTGCTCGTCAGCGTCCTGGTCCCGGGTATCTCCATCGTCGGCCACCTGGGTGGCCTGGTCGCCGGCATCGCCGCGAGCGCGCTCCTCGTGGGCGCCCGGCGCAGCCGGCCGGTGCAGATCGCCGGCGTGGTGGTGCTCGCCGTCGTCCTGCTCGTGCTCTGCCTGACCGTGCCGACGGTCGCCGTCCTCTAGCGGGCCAGCTCCCGGAGGGCCCGCGCGACCTCCTCCGGGTCGGTCCCGAGGTCGCGCCGCCCCAGCAGCACCAGGACGCCGTCGTCGTCCGGGCCCGCGGCGGTGTCCAGCTCCAGCGTGCGGCTGCGCAGTCCCCAGCGCGACGTGGTGCGCACCTGCACCCGCAGCCCGCCCCAGGGCAGCAGCCGGCGGCCGACGAGGGTTCGGACGACCACGCCGTCCAGCTCGGCGGACAGCCGGGGTCGCAGCAGGGCGTCGCGCGCCGCCAGCCCGAGCACCAGCAGGGCCGCCGCGCCCACGAGCACCCGGCCCAGGGGGTCCACCAGCAGGACGGCGAGGGCGAGGCCGAGTCCGATCGCGGCGAGCGCGGCCGTCTCGGCCGCCCGGGGGGACCACTGCACGGCCCCAGGCTGCCAGCTCCCCGGTCCACAGGGCGGCGGGTGTGCCCGCACCGGTGCGCACGGTGAGCGCCGCGCGTGTGGATCCCCACCCCCCGGGGAAGGGAAAGCCGCAGGTCACCGCCCCGCGCAGGCACACATGTCGACTTCTCCACAGCTGTGTGCACAGCTGGGGAAAGACTCACACGGGTGTAGTTACGCCGGTGGGGACGTCGTCCCACGAGTCTCAACGACGGCGAAATAGCAGGTCAGCAGTGTGACGACCGGGTCCCTCTCTCCACACTCGGTGGACAACCCTGGGGGTGGAGCGTCATGTCGACCTGTGGACGGGGCGGGGCGCTGTGCACAGAATCCCCAGCCGGGAACGACCGAGGCCCCCGTTCCCAGGGGGACGAGGGCCTCGTGTAGGGATGGGGACCTGCTCAGCGCCAGCGCATCGACATGACCAGGCCGGCCACCATGGCGCCGAAGCCGATCGCGAAGTTCCACGCGCCGAGGGAGACCATCAGCGGGATCTTGTCGCCGGCCACGTAGTACACGACGATCCAGGCCAGGCCCAGCAGCATGAGGGCGACCATGAGGGCGGCGTACCAGCGGGGGCTGGGCTGCGCCGCCTTGGCGCGGGTTCCGCGCGCCTCCAGCACGTCGGCCGGGGGCGTGTAGACCGACTTCTTGCGCACCTTGGACTTGGGCACCGTGCGAACTCCCTCCGCGGGCCGGTCCGTCGTCCCCGGCCGTGACTGCCTCCCAGCCTAAGCTCCGGAGGGACGCCGGTGGTGGTGCGCCGTGGTGTTCCTCCCCCAACGTGGGCGACCGACGCCGGAAGGAGGCCGACCGTGGCCCTCTCGGCGCTGCGCGTGCGGCGGCCGCTGCGCCGTCCGTCCGCCTGGTCGGCGCTGGTCCCCGTGGTCGCACTCGCCGCCGGCCTGCTCTTCGCCACCTCCGGCCGCACGGCCCAGGGCACCGACCTGCGCGCCGGGGAGGTCACCGAGCTGTCGGAGCTGATCGTGCAGCGCGGGCAGGCGATCGAGAGCCAGCAGGCCCAGCTGACCGAGCTGCAGCGGGAGGCGGAGCGGCTCACCGACCTCGCGGCCTCGCGGGACGGCGACGTCGCCGCCGTGCAGGAGGCGGGGGAGGCCGGCGAGCTGTCGGCGGCGCTGGTCCCGCTCACCGGGCCGGGCATCGAGATCGTGCTGGACGACGCCCCGCCGCGCAGCGACGGCACCCTGCCGGTGAACGCCCGCCCCGACGACCTGGTCATCCACCAGTCCGACGTCCAGGCGGTCGTGAACGCGGTCTGGGCCGCCGGTGCCGACGGCGTGGCCATCATGGACCTGCGGCTGATCGCCACCAGCGCGGTGCGCTGCGTCGGCAACGTGCTCCTGCTGCAGGGCCGCACGTACTCGCCGCCGTTCGTCATCACGGCGATCGCCGACGCCGACGCCGTCCGCGCGCAGCTGGCGGCCTCGCCGCAGGTGGCCGTGCTGCAGCAGGCGGTGCAGGCGTTCGGGCTGAGCTTCACCGTCCGCGAGCGGCCCCAGGTGGAGCTGCCCGCCTACGCCGGGGCCCTCGACCTGGCGTACGCGACGGCCCGCTGAGCAGAGGGAGCACGCGGGCGGGGGGCGACGGGCGCGCCGCGGCCGTGTACACCTGAGGGGTGCACGCCACCCGGCCGGTCCTCGTCGTCGACAACTTCGACAGCTTCGTCTACAACCTGGTCCAGTACCTGGGTCAGCTCGGCGTCCGCTGCGTCGTGCGGCGCAACGACGCCGTGAGCGTCGACGAGCTGGCCGATCTCGACGTGGCCGGGGTGCTGCTGTCCCCCGGGCCGGGGACGCCCGCCGACGCCGGCGTGACGGTGCCCATGGTCCGGGCGGCGGCCCAGGCCGGCACCCCCGTGTTCGGCGTGTGCCTGGGCCACCAGGGCATCGCGGAGGCCTTCGGCGCCGAGGTGGTCCGGGCGCCCGAGCTGCTGCACGGGAAGACCAGCGAGGTGGTCCACGACGGCGTCGGCGTCCTGGCCGGGCTGCCCTCGCCGTTCACCGCCACCCGCTACCACTCGCTGGCGGTCGACCCGGCCACCGTGCCCGACGAGCTCGAGGTCACCGGGCACACCCCCTCGGGCGTCGTGATGGCCCTGCGGCACCGCGAGCTGCCGATCGAGGGCGTGCAGTTCCACCCCGAGTCCGTGCTCACCGAGGGCGGTCACCAGATGCTCGCCAACTGGCTCACCACCTGCGGCCTGGCGCCCGACCCCGAACGGCTCGAGGCCGCGGCGGCCGGGGCCCGGCGCCTGGCGGCGGCCTCCGCCTGACGTACGCGGAAGGGCCCCTCCCGGGATCGGGAGGGGCCCTTCCGCGTGCGCTGCCGCTAGCCGCCGACGACGATCAGGACGATCTCCTCGTCGAACGCGGTCGTGGTCCCTGCCGGGGGATCGGTCGCCACCGCGGTGCCGGGCGCCTCGCCGGTCTCGCCGGGCTCGGTGAGCTGGACCCGGATGCTGGTGAACCCGGCCTCCCGGAGAGCCTGGTCCGCCTCGGCCTGCGTCAGCCCGGAGACGTCGGGCAGCGGTGCCTCGGTGGGCTCGGCGGGCGCGGACGCCACCTGCAGCGTGATCTCGGTGTCGGCCGACGCCTGCTGCCCCTCGCCCGGCGTGACGCCCAGGACGGTGCCGGCCGGCTCCTCGGACTCGACCTGCTCGACGGTCACGTTGCCGAACCCGGCCTCGGACAGCGTCTGCTCGGCGGCGGCCTGCTGCTGGCCGACGACGGCCGGGACGGGGGCGTCGCCGTCGGACACCGACAGGGTGATCTCGGCGTCCAGCGCCGCCTGCGAGCCCTGGGCCGGGTCGACGTCGACCACCTCGCCCTCGGGGGCCAGGCTGTCGACCTGCTCGGTGTTGATGTTCCCCGTGAAACCGGCGCCGCGGAGGTTGTCGCGGGCCTCGTCGACATCCAGGCCGATGACGGCGGGGACGGCGACGGTGTCCGGCCCGGCGCCCACCGTCAGGTCGACCTCGGTGCCCTCGTCCACCGAGGCACCCGCGGCGGGATCGGTGGAGAGCACCTGGCCCGCCTGCTCGGCCGTGCTGGGCGCGGTGGTGACGTCGCCGACGACCAGCCCCGCGCCGGTGATCTGGCTCTCGGCGTCGGCCTGGGCCAGGTTCACCACGTTGGGCACCGCGACCTGCTGGGTGGCGGGCGGCTGCTCGTCGTCGCCACCGAGCAGGAGGAAGAGGGCGACGGCGCCGCCGATGAGCACGACGGCCGCCGCGACGATCGCGACGATCCGGTTGCGGCGCTTGCGCCGGGCCGCCTCGGGGTCCCCGTCCCAGTCGTCGTCCCCGGGCGCACCCGGGCCGCCGGGCGTGGCCGCCAGCAGGGTCGTCTTCTCGGCGTCGTTCATCACCGGCGTGGCCTCGACCCGCTGCCCCGCCAGGGCCCGGAGCAGGTCGTTGCGCATGTCGGCGGCCGACTGGTAGCGGTTGGCCGGGTTCTTGCTCATCGCCTTGAGCAGGATGGCGTCGAGCTCCGGCGGGACGGCGGGGTTGATCGACGAGGGAAGCCGCGGGTCCTCGCGCACGTGCTGGTAGGCCACCGACACGGGGGAGTCGCCGGTGAACGGCGGCGCGCCGGTGACGAGCTCGTAGAGCAGGCAGCCGACGGAGTAGACGTCGGAGCGGGCGTCGACGCTCTCGCCGCGGGCCTGCTCCGGCGAGAGGTACTGGGCCGTGCCGATGACCGCCGCGGTCGAGGTCATCGTGGCCGCGGAGTCGGAGACCGCGCGGGCGATGCCGAAGTCCATGACCTTGACCGAGCCCTGGGGCGTGATCATCACGTTCCCGGGCTTCACGTCGCGGTGCACGATGCCGTTGCGGTGGCTGAAGTCGAGGGCGCCGCAGATGTCGGCGGCGAGGCTCATGGCGCGGTCGGGGCGCAGGACGCCCTCGCGGCGCAGCACGTCGCGCAGGGTGTCGCCCTCGACGTACTCCATGACGATGTACGGGGTGGCCCCGCTGGCGCTGCGGTCCTCGCCGGTGTCGTAGACGGCCACGATCGCCGGGTGGTTGAGCGACGCGGCGGCCTGCGCCTCGCGGCGGAAGCGCACCTGGAACGACGGGTCGCGGGCGAGGTCCTGCCGGAGGACCTTGACGGCCACCTCGCGGCCCAGGCGGAGGTCGCGGCCGCGGTGGACCTCGGCCATGCCGCCGCGGCCCAGGACCCCGCCGATCTCGTAGCGCTCGCCGAGCACTTGCGGGGTGGTCATACGAGGTCCTCTCGGGGGGTGCCGTGCGCGCCCCGGGGGAGCCCCGGGCGGTGCCGGAGGGGGCCGTCGGCCACCCTAACCGGCACGGCGCCGGGATCCCGGGAATCGGCGGGGGTGAGGACCACTACGCCTCACCCTGCACAGCGGCCGCACCCTGCAGCGGCTCTTCGGCCTGCTGCCCCTCACCCGCCGGCGGCTCTTCCTCCTCTGCGGGAGGGGGTTCGGGCGCCGAGGTGCCGGGCTGGCTGGGCGGCTCCGGCGACGGCGTGGTCGTCGTCGGCGTCGTCGTCGTGGTCGTGGCCGACGACGAGGAGGAGCTCGACGACGAGCTCGAGGAGGACGACGTGGTCTGCGGCGGCTGCGTCGTCGGCGCGCCGTCCTCGGGCGTGTAGCCGTCGCTCGCGACGAACAGGGTGACGCCCGAGCCGACCGGCACGGTCGTGTCCGCCGGGTCGGAACCGGCCACGGCGTCGGCCGCGAGCTCCTGCCCCAGCTCGGCGAGCTGCGCGTCCGAGGCCTCCGCCCGGGTGACCTGGAGCCCCTGGCCCTCGAGGCGGGCGCGGACGTCGTCGTAGTCCTGGCCGATGAAGCCGGCGGTGTCGATCGCGACGGTGGCGGCCGAGGTCGGGGCGGCGCTGGTGGTCGCCGAGGTGCCGGTGCTGGTGCCGGGGGGCTGCTCCTCGCCGCCGCCGCCCAGCAGCAGCCACCCGCCGCCGGCCAGCAGCAGCACGGCGAGGACGACGGCGGCGATCCACAGCCAGCGGCGGCTGCGGCGCGGTGGCTCGTCGTCGGCCCAGCGGTCGTCCTCGTCGTCCGGCGCCTGCAGCGGCGGCATGGGGCGCGGCGACGTGGAGGGACCCGCGACGGCGGCGGCGGCGCCGGTCGTCCCGCCCAGCACCCGGGTGCCGTCCTCGGGCATGGTGATGACCTCGGTGGTCGCCCCGGTCACCGGGCCGGCCGCGGCGGCGAACGTCGTGCCGTGCGCCGCCACCGCCCGGACGGCGTCGGCGAACGCGCCGCCGTCGGCGAACCGGTCGGCCGGGTCCTTGGCCAGGGCCCGCTCGACGAGCTCCCGCACCGCTTGCGGGACCTCCGCGGGCAGCGGGGGCGGCTGGCGGTTGATGTGCGCGAGCGCGATCGCCACCTGCGAGGTGCCGTCGAACGGCCGGCCCCCGGTCAGGCACTCGTAGGCGACGACGCCCAGCGAGTACACGTCGGAGGCGGCGGTGACCTCGAAGCCCTGCGCCTGCTCGGGCGACAGGTACTGGGCGGTCCCCACCACCATGCCGGTGCGGGTGAGCGGGGCGGCGTCGCGGGCCTGGGCGATGCCGAAGTCGGTCAGCTTGACCACGCCGTCGGGGCGGACCATGAGGTTGCCCGGCTTGATGTCGCGGTGCACGACCCCGGCGCGGTGGGCGGCGGAGAGGCCCTCGGCGGCCTGGCCGAGCACGTGCAGCGTCCAGTCGACCGGGAGCCGGCCCTCCTCGTGGAGGATCGTGACCAGCGGCTGGCCGTCGACGAACTCCATCACCAGGAAGGCCAGGTTGTGGCCGGTGCGGTCGTCCACGGTCTCGCCGTAGTCGTAGACCGACGCGATGTTCGGGTGCGAGAGCGCCGCGGTGTGCCGCGCCTCGTTGCGGAACCGGGCGAGGAAGTTCGGGTCCCCCGTGAACTCGCTGCGCAGCACCTTGGCCGCGACGACCCGGTCGAGGACCCGGTCGCGGGCGCGCCAGACCTCGCCCATGCCGCCGACGGCGATGGGAGCCGTGATCTCGTAGCGCCCGGCGAGCAAGGTGCCCAGCGACAGCGCCATCAGCCCCCCTGTTCCCCGAAGTAGGCCTCCATCACCTGGCGGGCGATGGGTGCCGAGATGTCGCCGCCGGTGCCCTCGACACCGCTGGCGCCACCGTTGCGGACGAAGACCGCCAGCGCGATCTGCCGGTCGCTCTCGCCGCCGAAGCCGATGAACCAGGTGTGCGGGCTCTGCCCCTCCCCGATCTCGGCCGTGCCGGTCTTGCCGCCGACGGTGACGCCGTCAACCCGGGCCCGGCGGCCGGTGCCGTCCTCGACGACGCTCACCATCATCTCGCGCAGCTGACCGGCGACCTCGCTGGAGACCGGCTGGCCCATCTCCTCCGGCTCGGTCTGGTCGATGACCGTGAGATCCGGCGCGCGCACCTGGTCGACGAGGTAGGGCTGCATGAGGGTGCCGTCGTTGGCCACCGCCGCGGCGATCATGGCCGCCTGGATGGGGGTCATCTGCACGTCCTGCTGCCCGATGGAGCTGATGCCCAGCTGGGCGTCGTCGGCGATGTCGCCGATGGTGCTGCCCGCCACGGACAGTGGCATGTCGAAGCCCTCGCCGTCCATGCCGAAGGCCTCGGCCATCTCGCGGACCCGGTCCTCGCCGAGGTCGATGCCCAGCTGCGCGAAGGCGGTGTTGCAGGAGATGGTGAGCGCGTCGATCAGCGGCTGCTCCTGGCTGGGGTCGCAGACCTCGCCGTTGAAGTTCTCCAGCTCGGTGCTGGTGCCGGGCAGGGTGAGCAGGTCGGGCGCGGGGATGACGGTCTCGGGGGTGTAGCCGTCCTCGAGCGCGGCCGCGGAGACGATCACCTTGAACACCGACCCGGGCGAGTAGCGCTGGGAGATCGCCTGGTTGATCCGCGGGTCGGGGTCGGCGGCGTCGAGCTGCGCCGCGTAGTCGCGGATCGCCGCCGGGTCGTGGCTGGAGAGCAGGTTCGGGTCGTAGGTGGGAGTGCTCGCCATGGCGAGCACCGCGCCCGTGGAGGGGTCGAGCGCGACGACGGCCCCGACCACGCCGTCCAGGGCGTCCATCGCCGTCTGCTGGAGCGTGGGGTCCAGGGTGAGGACGACGTCGCCGCCGGAGGGGTCGCGGCCGGTGAACAGGTCGGCCAGGCGGCGGGCGAACAGCCGCGGGTCGTTGCCGGCGAGCACGTCGTTCTCGGCCCGCTCCAGCATCCAGGTGTTGTAGATGAGCGAGTAGTAGCCGGTCACCGGGGCGTAGACCGGCCCCTGCGGGTACTGCCGCAGGTAGGTCAGCCGGTCGTCGGTGCGGATCGACATCGCGATCTCGGTGCCCTCGACGACGATCGAGCCGCGCTCGCGCTCGTACTCCTCGAGCAGCACGCGGGTGTTGCCGGAGTCGTTGCGCAGCTCGTCGGAGCGGACGACCTGGATGTAGTTGACGTTGATGATCAGCAGGGTGAACAGCACCAGCACGCTGATCGCCACGCGGCGCAGCGGCGCGTTCACGACTGCACGACCTCCGTCGGGGCCTCACCCAGCCGCGGCGGCTGCGCGGCCGGCGGCGCGGCGGGACGGCGGGCGGCGTCGCTGATCCGGACGAGCAGCGCCACCAGGCCGAAGTTGGCGACCAGCGAGGAGCCGCCGTAGGCCAGGAACGGCGTGGTCAGGCCGGTCAGCGGCAGCAGCCCGGTGACCCCGCCCAGGACGACGAACACCTGCCAGGCGATGGCGAAGGACAGGCCGGCGGCGAGCAGCTTGCCGAAGGCGTCGCGGACGATCAGCGAGCTGCGCAGCCCGCGCTCGACCAGGATCAGGTAGACGATGATCACCGCGACCAGGCCGAAGAGGCCCAGCTCCTCGCCGACGGCGGCGGTGATGAAGTCGCTCTTGGCCACCGGCACCTGGTCGGGGCGGCCGCTGCCCAGCCCGGCGCCGAACAGCCCGCCGGTGCCGAGCCCGAACAGCGACTGGACGAGCTGGTAGCCGGCGTCGTCCCGGTAGGCGAACGGGTCCAGCCACACGTCGACCCGGCGCTGCACGTGGCCGAAGATCTGGTAGGCCAGCAGCGCACCGGCGGCGAACAGGCCCACGCCGATCACCAGCCAGCTGGCGCGCTCGGTGGCGACGTAGAGCATCACCACGAAGATGCCGAACAGCAGCAGCGAGCTGCCCAGGTCGCGCTCGAAGACCAGCACCAGGATCGAGAAGGCCCAGGCGACCAGCACCGGCCCGAGGTCGCGGCCGCGGGGCAGCTCGAGGCCCACCACCTTGCGGCTGGCGAGCGCGAGCACGTCGCGCTTGTCGACCAGGTAGGCCGCGAAGAAGATGACCAGGCAGATCTTGGCGAACTCGCCGGGCTGGATGGAGAACCCGGCGACGCGGATCCAGATCTTGGCGCCGTTGACCTCGGAGATCGACGACGGCAGGACCGCCGGGATGGCCAGCAGCACCAGGCCGACGAGCATCAGCGTGTAGGCGTAGCGGGCGAGCACCCGGTGGTCGCGGATGACCACCAGGACGGCGACGAACAGGGCGACGCCGATCGTGGCCCAGAGCAGCTGGGTGGGGGCGCTCTCGCTGGTGTCCGAGCCGCCCTCCATGCTCCCGGCCAGGTCGAGCCGGTGGATCACCGACAGCCCGAGGCCGACCAGCAGCGCCACCGACGGCAGCAGCAGGGGGTCGGCGTACGGCGCCCACTTGCGGACGACGACGTGCGCGACGGCCCACAGCGCGGTGATCCAGATGCCGAAGGTGGCCAGCTCAGGGCGCAGCGAGCCGGTGACCGTGAGGTCGACGATGCACTGCGCGGCCAGCGTGATGACGACGGCGAAGGACAGCAGGGCCAGCTCCGTGCCCCGGCGCTTGGGCGCACCGGCGGCGGCGACGCCGCGCGGGTCGGTGGACGGGCCGGCCATCACTTCTCCTCCCGGCAGTCCACTCCCGGCTCGAGGGACGACGTCGCCCGGGTCTCCGTCGCGGTGGTCGTGGACGGGACGGTCGGCGTGCCCGGGTCCAGTGTCCCCGACGGAGCGGTGCCGGCCGGGGGCAGGCCGGTGGACGGCGTCCCCGTGGGCGCCGACTCCGAGGTCTGCTCGGGGGTCGTGCTGGCCTTGCCGCCCTCGGGGCACGGCGGCAGCTGCTGGTCGCGCAGCGCGTCGAGGATCCGCTCGGCGTCGGCGGCGTCGTCGGCCTCGATGCCGTCGCGCACCCGGCTGCGGGCCGCCGGCTCGAGGTCGCTGACCGTGAGGTCGGTGGCGTGGTCGAGCCGGTAGAGGTCGACGCCGAACGGGGAGGTGTGCAGCCCGCGGAAGACCGCCACCTGCTCGGCGTCGCCGGTGCCCTCGACGCCGACGAACCAGTGCTGCAGCGCCCAGACGTAGGTGCCCACGCCACCGGCGACGAGCAGCACGACGAGGCCGAGGGCGACGGCCACCAGGCGCCACGGCCGGCGGCGCTTCGCCGGGGGGCTCGCCACGGACTGCACGACCGGAGGCGGCGGCGGGGGCGTGGGGTCGGCGAGGGCGGCCCGGCCGGCCGCCGAGTTCGGGTCGACCCGGCGCTGGCCCACGTTGTCACCGGCGGCGCCGTCGACGACGGGCTCGATGAGCACCGGCCCGCCGGTGTCCTCGACGACGTCGGCCACGATCACGGTGATGTTGTCGGGGCCGCCGCTGCGCAGCGCCAGCTCGATGAGCCGGTCGGCGGTGGACTGCGGATCGGGGTCCTTGAGCGCCTCGGCGAGGGTCTCCTCGCTGACGACGCCGGAGAGCCCGTCGGAGCAGAGCAGGTAGCGGTCGCCGGCACGGGCCTCGCGCATGGACAGGTCCGGCTCGACGTCCTGGCCGTTGAGCGCGCGCAGCAGCAGCGAGCGCTGCGGGTGGCTGTTGGCCTCCTCGGGCGTGATCCGGCCGTCGTCGATGAGGGTCTGCACGAACGTGTCGTCGTGCGTGATCTGCGAGAACTCGCCGTCGCGCAGCAGGTAGGCGCGGGAGTCGCCGACGTGGCACAGCGCCAGCCGGCCGCCGGCGAAGAGGATCGCGGTGAGCGTCGTCCCCATGCCCTCGAGCTGCGGCGCCTCGCGGATCACCTCGCGCAGGTGCTCGCTGCCCTCGAAGACCGCCTGCCGCATCGACTGGAGCATGTCGCCGGAGGGCGCGTCGTCGTCCAGGTGCTCGAGGGCGGCGATGACGACCTTGCTGGCGACGTCACCGGCCGCGTGCCCGCCCATGCCGTCGGCGACGGCGAGCAGCCGGGGGCCGGCGTAGACGGAGTCCTGGTTGTTGCCGCGGATGAGGCCGCGGTCGGAGCGCGCCGCGTAGCGCAGGACGAGGCTCATGAGCGCAGCTCCAGCGCCGTCTGGCCGATCCGGATGACCTGACCGGGCTGCACGAGCATCGGGCCCTGCACGCGCTGGGTGTCGAGGTAGGTGCCGTTGGTCGAGCCGAGGTCCTCGACGTACCACTGGCCGCCGCGGTTGGTGAGGCGGGCGTGCCGGGAGCTGGCGAAGTCGTCGGTGAGCACGAGCGTGGAGTCGTCGGCGCGGCCGATGAGGATCGGCTGATCGCCGAGGGTGATCTTCGTGCCGGTGAGCGGGCCGGCGGTGACGACCAGCGTGCGGGGACCACGGTTCTTCTTCTTGCCCGCCGGGGCTGCCCGCGGCGGGACCGACGCGACCCGCCCGGCGCGGCCGCCGAAGAGGTCGGCGCGGACCACCCGGAACGCGGCGAAGATGAACAGCCACAGCAGCAGCAGGAAGCCGAAGCGGAAGATCTGCAGGACGATCTCGGCGGTCATGCGCCCACCCCGCCGGTGAGAACCGCCCCCGTGCGCCGCAGCGGCGTCACGCGCCGTCCTGCCGGTAGACCAGCACCGAGTGCCCGATGCGGATCACGTCTCCGTCAGCGAGCGGCTGGCGGTTGATCCGGCGGCCGTTGACGAGCGTGCCGTTGGTGGATCCGAGGTCCTCGGCGACGGCCGTGCCGTTGTCGAGGACGACGTCGACGTGCTTGCGGCTGACACCGGTGTCGGGCAGCCGGATGTCGGCCTCGGTGCCGCGACCGATGACGTTGCGCCCGCTCGTGAGCGTGTGCCGCGTGCCCGGGCCGTCGACCACGAGCACGTGCTGGACCCGCGAGCCGGCACGGCCGACCATCGACGGCGACTGGCGGCCGGTGTCGGTGGCGGTGCGCCCGCGCAGGGGCGGGAGCGGCGGCAGGGCGGGGTGTGCGGCGCTCGCGTGGCCGTTCACCGGCGGCGCCAGCGGCGCCTCCCGCGACGGCGGCCGGCCACGGTCGGCGACGTTCGAGCTGACCTCGAAGACGCCGGTGGGCAGCTCCTCGTCCAGCTGCAGCGCCACCTGGACGTCGCCGAAGGTCTGGTAGCCCTCGCCGGAGATGTGCTCGGACACCATGTCGGCGAGCTCACCGGCGAGCTGGTCCGACCACTCGGCGAGGTTGTCGTAGTCGACCTGGCCCAGGCGCACGGTGTAGAGGTTCGGCGCGAGGACGCGCCCCTCGCCCAGCACGTTGCGCTGCTCGTCGGCCTCGCGGGTCAGGGCCTTGGCGATCTCCGCCGGGTGCACCTTCCCCTTGAAGAGGCGGGCGAAGGCGAGGCCGACCATGCCCTCGAGTCGTCGCTCGAAGCGCTGCAGCACACCCACAGTCGCTCCTTTGCGCTCGCCGCCGACGTCTGACTGGTGATCGTAGCCGGGCGCACGGCCGGTGACCGGCCAGGAACTCGCGACGCCCCGGAGGAACGTCGTCCCACCGGGTCGCACGTCGGCCCCTCCGGGGATCCTCCCGGAGGGGCTGATACTGTCTTGTCGCGCCAGGGCAAGTGGCGGAATGGCAGACGCGCACGGTTCAGGTCCGTGTGTCCGGAAGGACGTGGGGGTTCAACTCCCCCCTTGCCCACCCAGGAAGCGAAGGCCGCGGGAGCTGCTCCCGCGGCCTTCGTCGTCCCCGGGGGTGCCGACGGGCGCGCGGCCCGCCGATGAGGAGGGCATGCGTGCCCGTCGTGTCGCCACCGCCCTCGTCGCCTTCACCGCCGGTGCCGCCGCCTCCGCGGTGCTCCGCCGGCTCACCGCGCGCCGTCCCGCGGCGCCCGCGGCCGCCGCGCTCCCCGCCGACCCGGCGCCGGAGGCCGTGATCCTGCCGTTCGCCCCGCGGGTGGCCGCCGCCCCTGCGCCGGTGGCGCCGGCCCGCTGCGGCGACACCGGCGGGGTGACCAAGGCCGGCGCGCCGTGCGCCGCCCGTCCCTCCGCCGGCGGCCGCTGCCGGCACCACCAGCTGGCGGCCTGACCGGCACCCTCCGGGGTCTCAGCGGGTCAGGCGCTCCTGCTCGCGCGGGCGCTCCCAGGCGCCGCGGCCGAGGGTCTGGGCGAGCAGCACCGCGCCCCAGGGGCCGATGACCCACATCGGCCAGAAGTAGAGCAGCGACCCGCTGGCCAGCGAGGTGATGAGCCAGATGGCCAGCACGATGACCGCGGTGCCGGTCCAGCTGCTCCACGCCGCGCGGGTGGACGAGCCCCAGCCCCACGGGTGCCAGCCCCACGCGCCTGCGCCGCATGAACCGGTGTGGGCCGGGCGGTGCTGTGTCACGGGCGTGGCCGGGCGGACCGGCTCGAGCGCCGGCAGGTCGCTGGTCACCTCGGCGAGGTCGCCGTAGGTCTTGGCGGCGTAGGCGCGGGCCGAGCGCTCCTCGTACTCGGCCACGGTCAGCCGTCCGGCGGCCATGTGCTCGCCGAGGCGGTGGACGACCGCCTCGCGGTCCTTGTCAGCGGCGCGCATGCGGGGCTCGGGCATGGCTCCAGTCTTCGCCGCGGGGCCTGCTCCGGACCACTGACGGACGTCACGACTTCCCGGTGGCAGGCCTCAGCCGGCGCGGGCGAGCTCGGGCTCGTCGGCGGGTGGCCGGATGACGTGGATCTCGGTGCCGTCGGGCCGGTAGGTGTGCCACCGGCCGGCGGTGTCCCGCTCGATGCGGAAGCCGTGGTGGACCTGGGTGTGGTGCCGTTCGCAGAGCAGCCCGGAGTTGTCCAGGCTGGTCTCGCCGCCGAGCGCCCAGGCGAGCAGGTGGTGGACCTCGCACCGGTGGTGCGGGGCGTCGCAGCCGGTGAATGAAAGGACCCCGCTGCCCCCCACGCCTCGCCCGCTCGGCGCGGGCCCCTGCAGCGGGGCCGACGGCCCAGGTCGAGCGGTTCCCCGTTCGGGCCGAGCGCGATCCGGGTGAGGTCGGCGTCGCAGGCCGCCCACCGGGCGCGGGCGGCGGAGAGGACCGCGCCGAAGCCGGTGCGGGCGGCGCCCCGGCCGGTCGTGGGGTCGAGCAGGTCCGCCAGGTCGACGGTGACCGCGACCTGCGGTTTGACGGTGCGCAGCAGCGGCAGGGTGCCGCAGCCGAGGTGGAGGTCGGCCAGCTGCACGGCGGCGTCGGCCTGCCGCTGCGCCAGGCTCCGCGTGTCACCGGCCGGCCGGTGGGCCTGGTCGAGGGCGGCGATGGCGGCCTGGAACCTCTCCCCGCCGACGGCGTCGAGCTCGCCGCGGAGGAACAGCCGGCCGTCGGCCCGCCGGGTGAAGGTCAGCGACCGCTGCTCGGTGGGGTCGGGTTCGGGGCCGTCGGCGTCGAGCCGCTCCAGGAAGGCGCGCACGGCCCGCTCCAAGTCGACGTGCGGCGCCGCGGCGGCCAGCCGGGCCAGGATGGCGGCGGTCTCGGCCAGGTCGATGCCCTGGGCCGCGGCCAGCGCGACCGCCCGCGGCTCGCCGATCGCGGCGATCGTCGACACCGCGTCGGTGGTGATCGCGCCCGCGGCGTGGGCGGCGGCCACGGCCGGGAACCGCTCGGCCACCCGCCCGTTGCGCACCACCTGCGCCGCCGCCGGCCCGGCCAGCCGGCAGTGGCCCTTGAGCCAGGACCGCGCGGTCGCGCCGTCGCGGGCGAACGCCTGCCGGTTCTCCGCGACCCGCACGGTGCGGGACAGCTCGGCCTGCGCGCGGTTGACCAGCTCGACCAGCCCGCGGGTGCGGTCCAGCAGGTCCTCGGCGGGCGGCACGTGCAGATCCTCGCCGGCGAGCGCGTCCAGCGCCGAGGCCACCTCGTCCACGAGCACCTCCCGCCGCAGCCGTACGCCTGTTCGAAGTCTACCGCCGGACCGGCCGCGCCGCTTCCCGAATCCCCAGGTCAGTGGCTTGTCCACAGATGTCGCGCAGGCCGTGCGCCGCATCAGGAAGGAGGTGGCGCCTCGAGGTCGGCCAGCACCCCGTAGTGGTCATTGACCGTCGTCTCCGGGGTGGGGAAGACCGGTCGGCAGCCGGTGTTCCGCAGCGTCGGCCCGCCGTGCAGCCCGCACCGGACGCGGACGTGGTCGATCCGGCGGTACGGCCAGTCCTCGGCGACGTGAGGGTTCCCGGCACGGAGGTGTGCCCGGGCTCGCCGGGACGGGCACCGGCCCGAGCGTCGCGGTGGCGGACCGACGTCCCGTCGACCACACCTCCCCACGGGCCAGCGGCTCGCGGTCGTGATCGGGCGCCCGTCGGCGACGGCCACCTCCTGCAGGGTGACCACGTCCGGGGCGAGCTCCGCCAGTCCCGGGGCCAGGCGGGCGTCGCGGCGCGACCGGTCCGGCCCGAGCCCGAAGGGGATGAGCGTGAGGACGCGCACGGCGCCCAGCCTGCCGCCTCAGGCCGTGGCGGGCACGGCCTCCTTGGCCAGGTGGCGGCCGATGACCATGCGCTGGATCTGGTTGGTGCCCTCGAAGATCTGGAAGACCTTCGCCTCGCGCATGTACCGCTCGGCCGGGTGGTCGCGGGTGTAGCCGGCGCCGCCGAGCACCTGCACGGCGTCGGTGGTCACCTTCATCGCCGCGTCGGTCGCCACCAGCTTGGCGATCGAGGCCTGGCGCGAGTACGGCTTGCCGGCGTCCCGCCGCCGCGCGGCGGCCAGGTAGGTCGCGCGGGCGGACTCCACCGCCGCGGCCATGTCGGCGAGCAGGAAGGCCACCCCCTGGTGCTCGGCGATCGGCCGGCCGAACGCCTCGCGCTCGACGGCGTAGTCGACGGCGACGTCGAGCGCCGCCTGGGCCAGCCCCACGGCGACCGCCGAGACGCCGAGCCGGCCGGAGTCCAGCGCCGAGAGCGCGATCGCCAGGCCGCGACCCGGCTCACCGACGAGCCGGTCACCCGGGACGGCGACGTCGTCCAGCCGGATCGCCGCCGTGTGCGAGGCGGTCAGGCCCATCTTGTGCTCGGGCGGCGCGGGCGTGAAGCCGGGGAGGTCGGGCGTGAGGTGGAAGCACGAGATGCCCTCGGGCGTGCGCAGGAAGGTCGAGTAGAAGTCGGCCTGCCCGCCGTGGGTGACCCACGCCTTCTCGCCGCGCGCGATCCAGCCGTCGTCCGACGGGGTGGCCGTGGCCCGCATGGCCGCCGGGTCGGAGCCCGCGTGCGCCTCGGAGAGGCAGTACGCCCCGAGCAGCTCGCCACCGACCAGCGCGGGCAGCAGGTCCCGCCGCTGCGCCTCGGTGCCGAAGTTCGCGATCGGCGAGCAGGACAGCGTGTGCACGCTGATGCCCAGCGCGATCGAGGCCCACCGGAGCGACAGCTCCTCGAGCACCTGCAGGTACACCTCGTACGGCTGCGCGCCGCCCCCGACCTCCTCCGGGAAGGGCAGGCCGAGCAGCCCGGCGTCCCCGAGGGTGCGGAAGACCTCGCGGGGGAAGCGCTCCTCGCGCTCGTACTCCGCGGCCCGCGGGGCCAGTTCGGCGTCGGCCAGCTCGCGCGTGAGCGCGATCAGGTCCCGCGCCTCGTCCGACGGCAGCTCTCGCTCGACCCGCACGACACCTCTCCCCGTCCGAAAACAGTACTGAGGACGATACGCCAGTACTGTCTGGCGTCCAGGCGGGATGCTGTCCGACGAGGAGGTGCCATGACCGCGGAGACGACGACGCCCACGATGACGCGGCGGCAGGCCGAGCTGCTCGACCAGCTGGAGGAGCTGTTCCTGGCCGAGGGGTTCGCCCGCTTCACCCTCGACGACCTCGCCGTCCGCCTGCACTGCTCCAAGAGCACGCTCTACGCGCTCGCGCAGAGCAAGGAGCAGCTGGCGCTGCGCGTCGTCCGGCACTTCTTCCGCAAGGCGACCGAGGTGGTCGAGGCCCAGACCCTGACCGAGTCCGACCCGGCGCTGCGCGTCACCGCCTACCTCACCGCCGTCGCCCGGGCGCTCGGCCCGGCGAGCCCGGCCTTCCACCGCGACCTCGACTCCTTCGCGCCCGGCCGCGCGGTCTACGAGCGCAACACCGCCGCGGCCGCCGAGCGCGTGCGGGAGCTGATCGACGAGGGCGTGCGGCAGGGGCGCTTCCGCGAGGTCCACCCGGCGCTGATCGCCGACACCGTGACGACGCTGATGTTCCGCATCGGCCGCGGCGACACCGCCCGCGCCACCGGTCTCGACGACGCCAGCGCCTACCGCGAGCTGGCCGCGCTGCTGCTGCACGGGATCAGCCTGTGACGCCGCTGCCGGTGGCCTGGGACCACCCCGACGTCCAGCGCCTGACCGCCGCCCAGCAGGCCGAGCTGCGCGAGCGCTACGACGGTGGGAGCGAGCCCGGCACACCGCCGTCGGCCCGCGACGTCAGCGTCGTCCTGCTCGCCCGGGACGACGACGGGACGGCGATCGGCTGCGGCGCGCTGCGCGCGCTCGGGGACGGCGCCGCCGAGGTCAAGCGGATGTACGTCGTGCCCGCGGCCCGCGGGCGCGGGGTGTCCAAGGCCGTGCTCGCCGGCCTCGAGGCCGTTGCCCGCGAGCGCGGCTGGACGACGCTGCGGCTGGAGACCGGTCCGCGCCAGCCCGAGGCGATCGCGCTCTACACCGGCGCCGGCTACCGCCCGACCGGCGCCTTCGGGGCGTACGTCGGCGATCCGGACGCCGCGGACTCGCTGTTCTTCGAGCGGGTGCTCGGCCCGGCGTGAACCCGGTCGGCCCGACCGGACATGGACGGGGTGTGACCACCTCACCCACCGCATCCGAGCGCTTACGCGCCGTGCATCCTCCCGGGGACTCCGACGGCGAGCTCATCGCCCGCTCGGTCGACGAGCCCGAGTGCTTCGCCGTCCTCTTCGACCGGCACGCCGCGTCGGTGCACCGCTACCTCGGCCGGCGCGTTGGCGAGCTGGCCGACGACCTGCTCAGCGAGACGTTCCTCGTCGCCTTCCGCCGGCGGGCGGCCTACCGCGCCGAGCACGTCGAGGTGCGGCCGTGGCTGATCGGCATCGCCACCAACGTGCTGCGCGGCCACGCGCGCACCGAGCAGCGCCGCTACCGGGCGCTCGCCCGGCTGGCCGCCGAGCCCGCCGTCACCGCCGAGGAGCCCGATGACCGGCTCGACGCCCAGGCGCTGCGCGGCGCGCTCGCCGGCGCCCTGGAGGGCCTGAGGCCCCGCGACCGCGACGTGCTGCTGCTCTTCGCCTGGGGACAGCTCGGCTACGAGGAGATCGCCGCCGTCCTCGGCGTGCCGGTGGGCACCGTCCGCTCCCGCCTCAACCGCGCGCGCCGCCTGACGCGCGCCGCGCTGCGCCCGGAGGAGAACCGATGAACGAGCTCACCCTGCTCCGCGAGGCCGGTCCCGAGGCCCCGCCGCTCACCCCCGCGGCCCGGGCCGCCGCCCGCGCCGCGCTGCTCGACGAGATCGCCGGGCATGCTCCCGCCCGCCGCCGGCGGCGGACGGCGGTGCGCGCCGGCCTGGCGCTCGCCGCGGTCGCGGCCGCCTGGACGACGGCCGTCGTCGTCGCCGCCCCCGACGAGCTGGGTCCGCCGCCCGGCAGCGTCGCGCTGGTCGCCTTCGAGCCGCCGGCCTTCCCGTTCGCGCTGGACCCGGCGCCCGCCGGGCTGGCGCCGTCCTTCAGCGCCGACCCGGGCGACGTCCGCATCGCGGTCTACCGCTCGCCGGACGAGAGCCAGGGCGTCACCCTGCGGGTCACCCCCGACGAGCCCGACCTGGGCGACACGTCCGCCGAGCGGGAGGTCACCGTCGGGGGCCGCGACGCCGAGGTGCTCACCGAGGAGGTCGTGCACGGCGACGGCGACGTCCGGGAGCGCGAGGTGGTGCTCGTCGAGTGGGACGACGACCGCTGGGTGGAGATCAGCGGCCGGGGCCGCTACGGCGACCGCGACGAGCTGATGGACGTGGCGGCGGCGCTGGTGGAGCGGCCGCAGCCGGTGCCGCTGCAGGTGCACCTGGCCCCGGCCGGCTGGTCGGTCCTCGCCTACAAGGACGACCGCGTCCTCACGCTGGTCAACGACGCGCACGAGCAGCAGACGGTCACCGTCTTCCTCCCGGAGGAGGCCATCCCGGCCGAGCGGCTGCTCGACGAGCTCATGGGGCCCGTCGGGCCGGTGGTCGACGTGGCGGTGGGCGGGCGGCCGGCGCAGCTGGTGCGCATCGGCGGCGGGCCGCTCGAGGCCGGCTGGTACCTGCAGGCGCAGTTCGGCGACGGGACGACGTTCGTCGTCCAGGCGCCGGAGGCGTTCACGCGGGAGCAGGTGCTGCAGTTCGCCGCCCAGGTGACGTGGACGCCGTGATGTCGGTGCGGCCCGGCACACTGCGCGCATGGGCACCGTCGTCGAGGTTCCGTTCGAGGTCACCGGCTGGGAACCCGAGCCGCTGGAGCTGGGGGAGGCCGGGCCGGTCACCTTCGGCCGGGTGACCCTGCGCAAGACCTTCTCCGGCCCGCTGACCGGCTCCAGCGTGGTGAGCATGACCAGCGCCGCCCTGGGCGAGGCGCCGGTCGGCTACGCCGCGCTGGAGCTGGTCACCGGCGAGCTGGAGGGCCGCAGCGGCTCCTTCGTCCTCCAGCACACCGGGGTCGTCGACGGGGAGTGGTCGAGCTCCAGCGGGGTGGTGCTGCCGGGCACCGGCACCGGGGACCTCGCCGGTCTGCGCGGGCGGATCACCATCGCCCACGGAGAGTCCGGCGCCGTCCTCACCCTCGACTACGAACTGCCGTGACGTTGTGGTGAGCTGACGCCGTGTCGATCAACCCGCGGACCTCGCCCGAGTGGCCGGCCACCGAGCCGGCCGAGGCGCGGGTCCTCTGCGACGAGGCCCGGCTCGACGTCGACCTGCGCGGCGGCGGGCTGCGCCGGCTCGTCGTCGGCGGGTGGGACGTCCTCGACGGCTACCCGTCCGGCACCGTGCCGAACGGCCGGCGCGGTCACGTCCTGCTGCCCTGGCCCAACCGGCTGCGCGACGGCCGCTGGACCTGGGACGGCGAGGAGCTGCAGCTCGAGATCGCCTCGACGAAGCGCCCGGTCGCCATGCACGGGCTGGTCTCCTGGCAGCCCTGGAGCATCCTCGACCGCAGCGAGGGCGTGCTCTCCGTCGGGACGCTCGTCGAGCCGCGCCCGGGCTACCCGTTCCGGCTGGCGGTCGCGGTCGACTACGCCCTGTCGGCCGACCAGCTCGACGTCACGCTGCGGGTGGGCAACGCCGGGCACGCGCCGGCGCCCTTCGGTGCCGGGATGCACCCCTACTTCGGCGTCGGGGCGCGGGAGGACGGGGGACTGGCCGAGGCCGAGCTGACGCTGCCCGCCCGCACCCTCGTGGTGGTGGGGGACGACGGGCTGCCCACCGGCGAGACGCGGCCGTTCGACGGCGCCGTCGGCCGCATCGGCGACCGCCGCTTCGACGACCCGCTCACCGACCTGAGCCGCGACGACGACGGCTGGGCGCGGGTGCGGCTGGCCGGCCCGGCAGGGGAGCTGACCGTCGCGGTCGACGAGGGCTGGCCGTGGCTGCAGGTCTACAGCGGCGACACCCTGCCCGCCGGCGAGCGCCGCCGCAGCCTCGCCGTCGAGCCGATGACCTGCCCGCCCAACGCGCTGGCCGACGGCGTCGACCTCGTCGTCCTCGAGCCGGGGCGGCAGTGGCGGAGCAGCTGGTCGGTCTCCTGGACCCCGGCGGGCTGACCGTGCGGGTCGCGGAGCTCTGGCGGTACCCCGTCAAGTCGCTGCAGGGCGAGCGGCTGCAGCGGGCCGAGGTCGGCGCGCTCGGCGTCGCCGGCGACCGGCAGTGGGCGCTGTTCGACCTCGACACCGGGTTCGGGCTCACCGCGCGCCGGGTGCCCGACCTGCTGTTCGCCGCCGGCCGCCTGCGGGACGACGGCGGCGTCGAGGTGGTGCTGCCCGACGGCACGGTGACCACCGACGACGCGGTCCTGTCCGACTGGGCCGGCCGCCGGATCGGGCTGCGGCCGGCCACCGGGAACGCCCCCCGCTACGAGGGGATCGACGACGACGAGAGCGACGGCTGGTACCCGTGGCACGGGGCCGCCGAGGCCTTCCACGACAACCCCGACTTCCGCGTCACGCTCGTCTCCACCGGCACGCTCGCCTCGTGGGACCGCCGCCGGTTCCGCGCCAACGTCGTCCTGGACGGCGAGGGCGAGGACGCGCTGGTCGGCACCCGCCAGCGGCTCGGCTCGGTGGTGCTGGAGCTGCGCGAGCCCGTGTCCCGCTGCGTCATGGTGACCCGCCCGCAGCCGGGCGGGATCGGCCGCGACAACGGCGTCCTCAAGACCATCCACCGCGAGCGCGCCAGCACCCTCGCCGTCGGCGCGCTGGTCCGGCAGGCCGGCACGGTCGCCGTCGGCGACGAGCTGACGGGGGCCTGAGTGCGCACCGTCGAGCTCCGCGCCGGCGAGGACACCATCCGGCTCGGGCAGCTGCTCAAGCTGGTCGACGCCGTGCCCACCGGCGCGCAGGTCAAGGACGTGCTGCTCACCGGAGCGGTTCGGGTGAACGGCGAGCCCGAGGAGCGCCGCGGCCGCCAGCTGCGCCGAGGCGACGTGGTCGCGATCGAGGGGCTGGAAGAGGTCCGCATCGGCTGACCGCCGCCGGTGGACTGTGACGTGGCTCTCGGCTTGTATGGGGGAACCTGACACCGCCGTCGAGGGGGCCTCCACCGTGACCACGTACGACGACCGTCCCTGGCTCGCCAACTACACCCCCGACCAGCCGCCGGACGTCGACGTGGAGTTCGACGACGCCCTCGCGATGGCCCGCGCCACCATCGCCGCCCGACCCGACGACCCCGCGATCAGGTACTTCGACGGCACCCTCACGTGGCGGGAGCTCGACGAGCAGTCGACGGCGCTGGCCGCCGGCCTGCTGGCCCACGGCTTCCGGCGCGGCGACCGGCTCGCCGTGTACCTGCAGAACGTCCCGCAGTTCGTGCTGGCCATGGTCGCCACCTGGAAGGCCGGCGGGATCATGGTCTCGATCAACCCGATGAACCGCGAGCGCGAGCTGGACTACCAGCTCAAGGACTCCGGCGCGAAGGTGCTGCTCTGCCTGGAGTCGCTGTACGACTCGGTCGCCCGCAAGGTCGTCCCCGACAGCGACGTCACCCTCGTGCTCACGACGTCGGAGCTGGAGCACCAGTCGCGCGCCGACGCCCGCCTGTTCGACGGCGTCACCCGCCAGCGGCACGAGGGCACCACCGACCTCGCCGAGCTGATCGAGCAGCACCGCGGGCAGTCGGTCCCCGACGTCAGCTACGGCGTCGACGACGTCGCGTTCCTGACCTACACCTCCGGCACGACCGGCGTGCCAAAGGGTGCGATGAACACCCACGGCAACGTCTGCTTCACCGCGCAGGTCTACCGCGACTACGTGGGCGTCGGCACGCACGGCTCGGTGCTCGGCGTCGCCCCGCTGTTCCACATCACCGGCCTGATCGGGCACATCGGCGTCTGCCTGCTCAGCGGCTCGGCGCTGGTGCTCGCCTACCGGTTCGAGCCGCAGGTCGTGCTCGACGCCATCCGCGAGCACCGGCCGACGTTCACCATCGGGGCGATCACCGTGTTCATCGCGCTGATGAACGCCCCCGGCTTCGACCGGGAGGACTTCTCCTCGTTCGAGTACATCTACTCCGGCGGCGCGGCGATCGCGCCGTCGACCGCGGAGGCGTTCGAGAAGGCGACGGGCCTGCCGATCCACAACGCCTACGGGCTCACCGAGACCACCTCGCCGATGACCGCGACCCCGCGCGGGGTCGCCTCACCGGTCGACCCCACCTCCGGCGCCTTCTCCGTCGGCTGCCCGGTCAACAACACCGTCGTGCGCATCCTCGACGAGCAGGGGCAGCCGGTGCCGCTGGGCGAGGTCGGCGAGATCTGCGCGCGCGGGCCGCAGGTGGTGCTCGGCTACTGGGGCAAGGAGAAGGAGACCGAGGAGTCGCTGCCCGGCCGCGAGCTGCACTCCGGCGACGTCGGGTTCATGACCCCCGAGGGCTGGATCTTCATCGTCGACCGCAAGAAGGACATGATCAACGCGTCGGGCTACAAGGTGTGGCCGCGGGAGGTCGAGGACGTCCTGTACGGGCACCCGGCGGTGCGCGAGGCCGCCGTCGTCGGCGTCCCGGACGAGTACCGCGGTGAGACGGTGAAGGCCTTCGTCTCGCTCAAGCCGGGCACCGAGGCGACCCCGGAGGAGCTCGTCGCGTTCTGCAAGGAGCGGATGGCCGCCTACAAGTACCCGCGCACGATCGAGCTGGTCGGCGAGCTGCCCAAGACGGTGACGGGCAAGATCCTGAGGCGAGAGCTGCGCACGCAGCCGGCCGGGGGCTGACCAGCCGCCTGGTTCCACGTGGAACGCCGGAGGTGGTCGGTGGACCGTCCTGCCCGCCAACCCCTCCGGGTCCCGCACTGGGCGCCCGAGGCGCCGGCCCCGCCGGACTTCGCGGCGATCCGCGCGGAGCTCGGCGTGCCGGAGGAGTTCGGCGCCGACGCCGTCGCCGAGGCGGCCGGCGCGGCCGCCCGCCCGCCGCTGCCCGAGCTCGACGCGACCGACGTCGAGCTGGTCACCGTCGACCCGCCGGGCAGCCGTGACCTCGACCAGGCGGTGCACCTGGCCGCGCTCGGCTCCGGGTACCGCGTCACCTACGCGATCGCCGACGTCGCGGCCTTCCTGCGGCCCGGCGGCGCGCTCGACGCCGAGACCCGGCGGCGCGGGCAGACCGTCTACTGCCCCGACCGCCGGACCCCGCTGCACCCGCCGGTGCTCAGCGAGGGCGCGGCCAGCCTGCTGCCCGGGCAGGTCACCCCGGCCGTGATCTGGACGATGGACCTGGACGGCGACGGCGAGCTGAGGAGCTCCGCCGTCCGCCGGGCCCGGGTGCGCAGCCGCGCCCAGCTGGACTACCCGTCCGTCCAGCAGCAGGCCGACGCCGGCGCGCTGCCCGGGCCCCTGGCCCTGCTGCCGGACGTCGGCCGGCTGCTGCTGGCGCGCGCCGCCGACCGGGGGGCGATCGAGCTGGGCACCCCGGAGCAGGAGGTGCGCCCGACGCCGGACGGCGGCTGGACCCTCGCCTTCCGCGGCGACCTGCCGGTGGAGGCGTGGAACGCGCAGATCTCGCTGCTGACCGGCCGGTGCGCGGCCGGGCTCATGCTCGACGGCGGCGTCGGGCTGCTGCGCACCCTGCCCCCGGCCCGGGCAGAGGACGTCGAGCGGCTGCGGCTGCTCGCCCCGGCCCTCGGCGTCGACTGGCCGGCGGGGGCGGCGCCGGGCGCGGTCATCAGCGGGCTGGACGCCGGCGACGCCCGGCACGCGGCCTTCCTCGAGGAGGCTGCCACGCTGCTGCGGGGCTCGGGGTACACCGCCTTCGACGGCGCCCCGCCCGAGCAGCCCCTGCACGCCGGGGTCGCCGCGCCCTACGCGCACGTCACCGCGCCGCTGCGGCGGCTGGTCGACCGGTTCGCCACCGAGGTCTGCCTCGCCCTCGCGGCCGGTCGCGCCCCCGACGAGCGGCTGCGCGCCGCGCTGCCCGAGCTGCCGGCGCTCATGGCCGCCTCCGACCGGCGGACCCGCGAGGTGGAGCGGGCGGTCGTCGACGCCACCGAGTGCTGGCTGCTGCACGGCCGGGAAGGCTCGGTGTTCGCCGGCGTCGCGGTCGACGAGGGCACCGTGGTGCTCGACGCCCTCGCCGTCCGCGCCCGCTGCGCCGGTGCGCTGACGCCGGGCACCCGGGTGGGGGTGCGGCTGGTCGAGGCCGACGTCACCACCCGGCGCGTCCGGTTCGAGAAGGTGGTCCCGTGACCCGCGTGCCGTACCTGTCGTCCCGGCTCCAGGGCTTCGGGACGACGATCTTCGCCGAGATGAGCGCGCTGGCGGTGGCCACCGGCTCGGTGAACCTCGGCCAGGGCTTCCCCGACTACCCCGGCCCGCCCGAGGTCCTCGACGTCGCGCGCGCCGCGATCGGCACCGCGCACGACCAGTACCCGCCCGGGCCGGGGATCCCGGAGCTGCGCGCCGCGATCGCCGACCACGTGCGGCGCTTCGGCGGGCTCGCGTACGACCCCGACGGCGAGGTGCTGGTCACCGCCGGGGCGACCGAGGCGCTGGCCGCGGCCCTGATCGCGCTGCTCGAGCCGGGCGACGAGGTCGTGCTGTTCGAGCCGATGTACGACAGCTACCCCGCCGGCGTGGCCATGGCCGGCGGCGTGCTGCGCCCGGTGCCGCTGCACCCGCCGGCGTCCGGCGAGGGCCGCTGGACGTTCGACCCCATCGAGCTGCGCGCCGCCGTCACCCCCCGCACCAAGCTGCTGGTGCTCAACACCCCGCACAACCCCACCGGCAAGGTGTTCACCGCCGAGGAGCTGGCGACGCTGGCCGCCCTGGCCATGGAGCACGAGCTGCTCGTGCTCACCGACGAGGTGTACGAGCACCTGGTCTTCTCCGGCGCCCGGCACCGCTCGATCGCGACGCTGCCCGGCATGCGCGAGCGCACGCTGGTCGTCAGCAGCGCCGGGAAGACGTTCAACACCACCGGCTGGAAGATCGGCTGGATCTGCGGGCCGGCGCCGCTGGTGGCCGCCGTCCGCACCGCCAAGCAGTTCCTCACCTACGTCAACGGCGGCCCGTTCCAGCCGGCGGTCGCCGCGGGTCTGGCGCTGCCCGACGAGTACTTCGCCGGCATCGCCCGCGACCTGGAGTACCGCCGCGACGTCCTGGTGCGGGGCCTGCGCGCGGCGGGCCTGCCGGTGGTCAGCCCGGAGGCGACGTACTTCGCCACCGTCGACGTCCGCCCCGTGCAGCCGGACGGCGACGGGCTGGCGTTCTGCCGGTCGCTGCCGGAGCGGGCCGGTGTCGTCGCCGTCCCGACCGTGGTCTTCTACGACCCGGCGCACGCGGCGCTGGGCCGGCACCTGGTCCGGTTCGCGTTCTGCAAGCGCGACGAGGTGCTGGGCGAAGCGGTGGAGCGGCTGAGGGGGATGGCATGAGGATCGCGGCGGTGCAGCACGACATCGTGTGGGAGGACCGCGACGCCAACTTCGCGCGGCTCGCCCCGTGGGTGGCCCGGGCGGTCGGCGCCGGCGCGGAGCTGGTGCTGCTCACCGAGACGTTCTCCACCGGGTTCTCCATGACGCCCGGGATCGGCGAGCCCGAGGGCGGCCCGTCGGCGCGGTTCCTGCAGGCGCAGGCCGCCGAGCACGGCGCCTGGGTCGGCGGCACCTGCCCGGAGGTCGCGGCCGACGGCGAACTGCCCTACAACTCGTTCGTCCTCGCCGGGCCGGACGGGACGACGCACCGCTACCGCAAGCTGCACCCGTTCACCCACGCCGGCGAGCACGAGCGGTTCCGGGCGGGGGAGAAGCCGGCCACCGTCGAGATCGGCGGCCTGCGGGTCACCCCGTTCATCTGCTACGACCTGCGCTTCGCCAACGTCTTCTGGGACGCCGCCGCGCACACCGACGTCTACCTCGTCCCGGCCAACTGGCCCAGCCCGCGGCGGCACCACTGGCAGACGTTGCTGCAGGCCCGCGCGATCGAGAACCAGGCCTACGTCGTCGGCTGCAACCGGGTGGGGATCGCCGGCGACGGCACCGAGCACGTCGGCGACAGCCGGATCGTGAGCCCGACCGGGGAGCTGCTCGCCACCGCGGCCGGCGTCGAGACGGTCGTGCTGGCCGATGTCGACCCCGCCGAGGTCACCGCCACCCGCGACCGCTTCCGCTTCCTCCCCGACCGCCGGGCGTGAGCGGAGTGGCCCCGTCGGCGTGACCCTGACCGACCCACTCCACCTACTCCGCTTCGGGGACGCCGTCGAGGCGCACCTCCTCGGCGTCGAGCTGCGCCTGGACCCGCAGCAGCACCAGGTCGTCGATCGCGTGCGTGTGCCGCAGGTCGTCGACCGCACGCCGCTTGTCGGCCAGCAGCGCCAGGCGCAGCCTCCGCTCCGCCTTGACCGCGTGCAGCGCCGCGCGCTCCTCCTCCGCGCCGCCGCCGTCGTCGAGGACGGTCTCCCGCAGGTCGATCTCGCGCAGGTGCTCCCCGTAGGCCGACCGCACCCGCTCGACCACCTCGGCGGGCACGTCCAGCTCGGTGGCGCGGTCGTCGATGACGTCGAGCGCCGCCCGGGTCGCCGTCCGCTCGGCCAGGCGCTGCTCGCGCACCTCGGCGCGGTCCTCGGGCAGCCGGGCCCAGCGGACGACGGCCGGCAGCGTCGGCCCCTGCACCAGCAGCGTGAAGGCGATGACGCCGAAGGTGACCAGCAGGACCGTGTCGCGGCCGGCCAGCGGGTCGCCGTCGGCGTCCTGGAACGGGATGGCCAGCGCGGCGGCGAGCGAGACGGCCCCGCGGAACCCGGCCCAGGCGCCCGGCTGGCGCTGCCGGAAGCCCATGCGGCGCAGCCGCTGGGCCGGCCGCCGGTCGAGCGCGCGGATCACGTACGGCATGGTGTTCACCCACAGCAGCCGCGTGCCCAGGACGACGAGCGCGACGAGCAGCGCCGTCCCGGCGCCGGCCAGCAGGTCGGCGGCCGACCGGCCCTCGACGACGACGTGCAGCTGCAGCCCGATGAGCACGAACAGCGTGCCGTTGAGCAGGTAGGTGGAGAGGCTCCAGAACGCGCGCGCCTGCACGCGGGTGCGGGCGCCCATGACCCGGGGCGTCACCTGGGACAGCGCCAGCCCGGCGACGACGACCGCGACCACGCCCGAGACGTGCAGCAGCTCGGCGGGCAGGAACGCGACGAACGGGGTGAGCACGCTCGCGACGCCCTCCAGCCGGACGTCGTGCAACCTCGGCCGCACCCAGTACGACAGCGCCGCGACGGCGAGGCCGATGCCGATCCCGCCGGCGTACGAGAGCACCAGCTCCCAGGCCACGTCGCCCGCGCCGACCTCGAGCTCGCCGACCGCCACCCCGACGGCGACGCCGAAGAGCACCAGCGCCGTCCCGTCGTTGACCAGGCTCTCCGCCCGCAGCGTCGTCCCGATCCGCCGCGGCAGCCGGCCGGCCACCGCGGCCACCGCGGTCGCGTCGGTCGGCGCCAGGACGGCGCCGAGGACGAAGGCCATCGGCCACGACAGGCCCAGGGCGTGCGCGACGACGGCGACGGTGCCCGCGGTCGCCAGCACCAGGCCGATGGCGAACAGCGAGATCACCCGCAGGTTCGCCCGGGCCTCGCGCAGGGAGGTGTTGATCGCCTCCCAGTACAGCAGCGCCGGCAGGAACAGGAACAGCACCAGCTCCGGCGGCATCTCCACGTCGCCGAGGCCGGGCACGAACCCGAACCCGACGCCGAGCAGCAGCTGGACCAGCGGCGCCGGCAGCCGCAGGCG
Source organism: Blastococcus sp. SYSU D00669 (assembly GCF_054050715.1). Taxonomy (NCBI): domain Bacteria; kingdom Bacillati; phylum Actinomycetota; class Actinomycetes; order Geodermatophilales; family Geodermatophilaceae; genus Blastococcus; species Blastococcus sp. SYSU D00669. Next base: position 29,389 of record NZ_JBJGZV010000010.1, on the reverse strand, counting down.
CTGCCCGAGCACCCCGCCGAGCAGCACCAGGACCCCGATGACGACGACGATCTCGAGACCCCGCACGGGGAGATCCTGGCGTCAGCGGCGGCCGGACGCCCAGGAGATCTGCGCGCGGGGCCTCGATGTCAGTCGCGCGCCTTCAGCTCCCGGCGGGCGATCACCATCTCGTGCACCTCGTCGGGGCCGTCGGCGATCTGCAGCAGCCGCGCCTGGGCGTAGAGCGAGGCCAGCGGGGTGTCCTGGCTGACACCCATGCCGCCGTGCGCCTGGATGGCCCGGTCGACCACGTACTTCGTCACCTCGGGGACGGCGACCTTGATCGCCGCGATCTCGGTGCGGGCGCCCTTGTTGCCCACGGTGTCGATCAGCCAGGCGGTCTTGAGCACCAGCAGCCGGGCCTGCTCGATCCGGATCCGCGACTGGGCGATCCAGTGCTGGACGACGCCCTGCTCGGCTACCGGCTTGCCGAAGGCCACCCGCTGCTTGACCCGGTCCACCATCAGGTCCACCGCCCGCTCGGCCATGCCCAGCAGCCGCATGCAGTGGTGGATCCGCCCCGGACCCAGCCGCGCCTGCGCCAGCGCGAACCCGGAGCCCGGCTCGCCGAGCAGGTTGGCCACCGGCACCCGGACGTCGTCGTAGTGGATCTCGGCGTGCCCGCCGTGCGAGGCGTCGGAGAAGCCGAACACGCTGGTCGAGCGCTCGACCTTCACGCCGGGGGTGTCGAAGGGCACGAGCACCATCGACTGCCGGCGGTGCGGCTCGGCGTCGGGGTCGGTGACGCCCATGACGATCGCGATCCGGCACGAGGAGCTCATCGCCCCCGAGGACCACCACTTGCGGCCCTGGATGACGTACTCGTCGCCCTCCCGGCGGATCTGGGTGCGGATGTTGGTGGCGTCCGAGGAGGCGACCGCGGGCTCGGTCATCGAGAACACCGACCGGATCTCGCCGGCCAGCAGCGGCTCCAGCCACTCGGCCCGCTGCTGGTCGGTGCCGAACAGCGACAGCAGCTCCATGTTGCCGGTGTCCGGGGCCGCCGAGTTGACCGCCTCCGGCGCCAGGGCCGGGCTGCGGCCGGTGAGCTCGGCCAGCGGGGCGTACTGCAGGTTGGTCAGCCCGGCGCCGTAGCCGTGCCGCTCGAAGTGCTCCCGCGGCAGGAACAGGTTCCACAGCCCGCGCTCGCGCGCCGAGGCCTTGAGCTCCTCGATCACCGGCGGGCGGTCCCAGCCCGACGTCTGCACCTGCTCGGCGAACACCTTCTCGGCCGGGTAGACCTCCTCGTCGAGGAAGGCCTGCAGGCTCGTGGCGAGCTCGGTCGTGCGGGGGTCGGGCGCGAAGTCCACGGGGCGGCTCCCTGGCTGGCGGCGGGACGGCGGTGTCCGCCCCGCACGCTAGCCGGGCGCCCTCAGCCCCCGCTGGGCGGGACGACGTCCTGGTCGACGACGATCTGCTCCCGCTGCACCTGGCCGGTCACCTGCTCCTGCCCCTGCACGAGCTCGGTGCGCAGCCGCACCCGCTCGGTCGGCACGACCTCCACGCTGACCACCGGCCGCTCGGTGTGCAGCACGATCTCGTCCGGCAGCCCGCCCCCGGTCGCGGGGACGTCGACCAGCGACTCGCCCGGCCCGGGCTCGGCGCCGTCCAGGGGCACCTCCTCGATGCGGATCTCCTCCCGGCGCACCGGGACGGTGATCTGCACCTCCTCGGTGACCACGTACTTCACCAGCCGCACCCGGGTGGCGGCGACCTGCTCGGTGGACACCCGCAGCCGCTCCTCGCTGCGGATCATCCCGCCGTCGGGAGCCGGCGCCGCCGTCGGCGCCGGGGCGGGTGCCGTGCCCGGTGCGGTGGCCGGCTCGGGGGCGATCCCGGCGCGGGTCTCCCCGACGTCGTCCGCCGGACCCGCCCCGGCCGGCGTCAGGCCGGTGTCGCTGTTCGTCCACGCCGGCTCCCCGACACCGGCGACGTCGAGGCCGTAGTGCCGGCGCAGCTGCGACTCGTCGTCGGGGGACAGGTGCCCGCCGGTGCCCACGTCGGGCGCGGACCGCACCGATTCCTGGGTGACCGGCAGGACCAGCCGGCCGTCGGCGAACGTGGCGCTCTGCACCGGCACGATCGACGTGCGGGTGCCGAACAGGCCGGTGATCACCGCCACCCAGGACGGCGTGCCGCTGCGGTCGTCGACGTAGAAGTGCTCGACGGTGCCGATCTTGCCGCCGTGCGCGTCGTAGGCGGTGGTGCCCACGGCGGCGGAGACCTCGCGATCGGTGAGCATGAACCGGCTCCCCTCTGGGCCAGACGATGTCGTCCCGACGGGTGCCCAGCCGTCGCGACCTGCGAACATCACGGGGGCACCCGGTGCCATCAGGTGGGATCGTCGGTGTACCGCCCCAGCAAGAGGAGGCCTCCGGTGACCGACGTGCACGTCGAGATCGAGCGCAAGTTCGACGTCGAGGCGGACTTCGTGCTGCCCGACCTGTCCGCCGTCGAGGGCGTGGCCTCGGTGGACGGCCCGGAGGAGCGGCAGCTCGAGGCGGTCTACCACGACACCGCCGACCTCCGGCTGGCCCGCGCGAAGGTGACGATGCGCCGCCGCACCGGCGGCCCCGACGCGGGATGGCACGTCAAGCTGCCCGGGGTCGACGGCGCCCGGCGGGAGCTGCACTCGCCGCTGGGCCGGGCGGGACGGGTCCCGCCCAAGCGCGTGCAGGACCCGGTGCTGGGCATCGCCCGGGGTGCGGAGCTCGGCCCGGTCGCCATCCTGTCGACGCGCCGGACGGTGACCCTGCTCCGGGGGGAGGACGGCGCCGTCCTGGCCGAGGTGGCCGACGACTCGGTGACCGCCACGCTGCTGTCGGTCACGCCCGACCAGCCGGCCACCGTCGAGGTCTGGCGGGAGGTCGAGGTCGAGCTCGTGGACGGCGACGAGGAGCTCCTGGCCGCCGTCGTCGCACGGGTCGAGGCCGCCGGCGCCCGCCCGTCGGGATCGGCGTCCAAGCTGGCCCGGGTGCTCGCCCCGCGGCTGGCCGCGCTCGACGGCGCGGTCCCGCAGGAGGTCCGCAAGCCGAAGAAGGCGACCGCCGGGGAGATCGTCGGGACGGCGCTGGCCGCCCAGGTGCAGGCGCTGCAGGACGCCGACCTGATGGTCCGCACCGACCAGGCGGAGGGCGTGCACGACCTGCGGGTCGCCTGCCGCCGGATCCGCAGCATCCTGGCCGCCTTCCGGCCGGTGCTGGACCGGGCGCGGACCGACGGGATCCGCGAGGAGCTGCGCTGGCTCGGGCAGGAGTTCTCCGGTGCCCGCGACGGCGAGGTGGCCCTGGAGCACCTCCGCGCACTGGTCCGGCAGCAGCCTGTCGAGCTGGTCCTCGGCCCGGTCGCGGCGCGGCTGCAGCAGGAGGAGATCAAGGACCACGCGAAGGGGTCGGCGCAGGGGCTGCGCACCCTCCGCTCGGAGCGCTACCTGGCCCTGCGCGACGCCCTCGACGCCCTCGTGGCCGAGCCGCCGTTCACCGACGAGGCCCAGCAGCCGGCGGCGCCCGTGCTGCGCGCGGTCCTGCAGAAGACGGTGCACCGGCTGCGGCGGGACGTGCGGGCCGCCCGGGCCACCGAGCAGCGGGCCGAGCGCGACCACCTGCTGCACGACACGCGCAAGGCGGCCAAGCGCGTGCGCTACACCGCCGAGGTCGCCACGCCCGTGCTGGGCGCAGCGGCGGCCGACCTCGTCCGCGCGATGAAGGACCTGCAGGACCTGCTCGGCGAGCGCCAGGACACGGTGGTCACCCGCGACGAGTGCCGCCGGCTGGGGCTGGCCGCCTTCGCCGCCGGCGAGAACGCGTGGACCTACGGCCGGCTCGAGGCGCTCGAGGAGGCCCGTGCCGACCGTGCCGAGCAGGAGTTCTGGGCCCGCTGGCCCGACTTCAAGGCGCAGCTGAAGCAGGCCACCCGCGGGTGACCCCGGCTGCCGCGTTCCCGACGAGCCCCTGAGAGGCCACCCTGTCCCTGGTCCGGGTGTTCGGTTTCATCACCGTCCTCATCCTCGCCATCACCCTGCTGCACACCTACCTGTGGTGGCGGCTGGTCCGCAGCACCACGCGGCCGGGCCGTGCCCGGCGGAGGCTGACCCTCCTCACGGTCCTGCTCGCGGTGCTGCTGCCCGTGGCGTTCGTGCTGCGCCGGGAGCTGCCGCTCGCCGTCGCCGCGCCGCTGGACTGGGTCGCCTACTCCTGGCTCGGCATCGCGTTCTACACGTTCCTCGCCCTGCTGGCCCTCGAGCCGGTGCGCCTGGTGCTGCGCCGGTGGACCCGCCGCCCCCGCACGGAGGGGCCCGGCGCGGCCGTCGCGGACGCACAGGTCGCCGATCCGCAGCGCCGGCTGCTGCTCGCCCGGGGTCTCGCCGTCACCGCGGGCGCCGTCGCGCTCGGCACCGCGGGCACCGGCGCCTACCTGGCCAACTCCTCACCCGCGGTGCGCCGCGTGCCGGTCACGCTGCCGCGGCTGGACCCGGCCCTGGACGGCCTGCGGATCGTCACCATCTCCGACGTCCACCTCTCCTCCACCTACGGCGGCAGCCGGTTCGAGCGGGTGGTGGAGCTGGTCAACGCGCAGCGCCCGGACGTGGTGGCGATCGTCGGCGACCTTGTCGACGGCGACGTCGCCGAGCTGCGCCGGGAGGTCGCGCCGCTGGCCGACCTGGTCAGCGAGCAGGGCGTCTACTTCGTGACCGGCAACCACGAGTACTTCGCCGACACCGGCGGCTGGATGCGGCACCTGCCCACGCTCGGCATCGACGTGCTGCGCAACGAGCGGATCGAGATCCGGCGGGGGACGGCGGCGTTCGACCTGGCCGGGATCGACGACCGGACGGCGGCGGACTCCGGCGTGGCCGGTCACGGCGCCGACCTCGACGCCGCGCTCGACGGCCGGGACGACAGCCGGCCGGTGGTCCTCATGGCCCACCAGCCTTACATGCTCCCGCAGGCGCGGGCGGCCGGCGTGGACCTGCAGCTGTCCGGCCACACCCACGGCGGCCAGCTGTGGCCCTTCGACGCGCTGATCCGGCTCGACCAGCCCGAGGTGGAGGGCCTGTCCCGGCACGGGGACACCCAGCTCTACGTCACCTCGGGCGTCGGGTTCTGGGGGCCGCCGATGCGCATCGGCGCCCGTCCCGAGGTGACCGTGCTCGAGCTCAGAGCTCCCGGAGGGCGTTGAGCACGTCCTCGGCCACCGTCTCCAGCGAGGTCTTCCCGTCGCCCTCGGCCCACCGCAGGATGATCTGCGTGTAGGCCGACAGGCTCGCGGTGACGACGACGTCCATGGCGACCGGCGAGCTGCCCGGCTGGGCCTCGGCCTTGAGCGCGTCGGACACCAGCGAGGCGGTCGCCCGCTCGAACTCCGCCGCGCGGTTGCGCAGCCCCGGTGTCGCCACGACGATCCGCCACCGGTCGAGCAGCTGCTGCCGCTCCTCCGGCCCGTAGTGGGCGATCCAGGCCAGGATGCCGGTCCGGACCCGCTCGGCCAGCGGCATGTCCGGCGGCTGCGAGCCCAGGATCGCGTCGACCTCGTCCTGCGTGGGGATCGGCATGACGATGTGCTCTTTGCTCTGGTAGTGCGCGTAGAACGTCGGCACCGACACCTTCGACGCCGTTGCGATGTCGCTGACGCTGACGTTGTCGTAGCCGCGCTCCCGGAAGAGCCGCATGCCCGTCTCGTAGAGGCGGGTGTGCGTCTCCTCGCGCTTGCGCTGGCGCCAGTCCGGCGTTCCGGTCACGGGTGGATCGTGCTCTGTGACAGCCGGGTCTGCACAGGTACCCCGCACAACCTTCTCGTGGACGGCCGATCAGCCCGTGAAGGCGTGGGTCTCGGCCAGCCGCGACGGCGTCACGGTCTTCAGCCGGGCCACCGCGCGGGCCAGCGGGACGAGCTCGATCTCGGTGCCGCGCAGCGCCACCATCGTGCCGAACGCACCGGCGTGCGCGGCCTGCGTGGCGTGCAGGCCGAACCGGGTGGCCAGCACCCGGTCGAACGAGGTCGGCGTGCCGCCGCGCTGGACGTGACCGAGGACGGTCGTGCGCACCTCCTTGCCGGTGCGCGCCTCCAGCTCCTCGCCCAGCTGCTGCGCCACCCCGGTGAAGCGCTTGTGGCCGTACTCGTCGACCCCGCCGTCGCGGACCAGCATCGTCCCCGGGATCGGGTGCGCACCCTCGGCGACCACCCCGATGACGTGGCTGTCCCCGCGGGCGAAGCGGTCCTCGACCAGCTTGGCGACCTCCGCGACGTCGAAGGGCTCCTCGGGCACGAGCGTCACGTGCGCGCCTGCGGCCAGGCCGGCGTGCAGCGCGATCCAGCCGGCGTGCCGGCCCATGACCTCGACCAGCAGCACCCGCTGGTGCGACTCGGCGGTGGTGTGCAGCCGGTCGATCATCTCGGTGGCGATGCTGACCGCGGTGTCGAAGCCGAAGGTCAGGTCGGTGCCGTCGATGTCGTTGTCGATGGTCTTCGGGATGCCGACCACCGGCACGCCGGCCTGGGAGAGCAGGTTCGCCGCGGTCAGGGTGCCCTCGCCGCCGATCGGGATGAGGACGTCGACGCCGTGTGCCGCCATGACCTCCTTCATCCGGTCGACGCCGGCGTGCAGCTTCTCGGGCGCGACGCGGGCCGAGCCCAGCGTCGTCCCCCCGCGGGTGAGCAACCCGTCGACGGCGGCGACGTCGAGGGGCGTCGTCCGGTCCTCGAGCAGGCCGCGCCAGCCGTCGCGGAAGCCGAGCACCTCGCTGTCGTGGTGGATCGTCGCCGAGCGGACGACGGAACGGATGACGGCGTTCAGGCCGGGGCAGTCGCCCCCACCGGTCAGGATGCCGATGCGCACCGGCGGTACTCCTCGGATAGGGGCCGGGTCGCAGAGGACATTACGTCATGACGACCTGATGTGTCGGGACGTCACCGGGGAATGTCCTGGCCGGACGGACGTCCCATACGACATGACGACCAGACGTCTAGCCGTCCAGTACCTTTGGGGTGTGACGAGCTCCATCGCCGGCCCGAAGTACCTCTCGGTCCGCGAGCACCTGCGGCGCCGGGTCCTCGCGCTGCCGGAGCACACCCTGCTCCCGCCGGAGCCGCAGCTGTGCGCGGAGTACGGCGTCAGCCGGATCACCCTGCGCCGCGCGGTCGACGGCCTGGTGGCCGACGGGCACCTCGTCCGCGAGCAGGGCAGGGGCACCTTCGTCACCCGCCCGGCCATGCGGCACGAGTACCGGGAGAGCTTCGTGCACCGCATCGCCGGCTTCGGCTCGGTGATGGCCGAGCAGGGGGCGCAGGTCGGCGTCTCCGTGCTCACCCAGCGCGTCGTCCCGGCGCCGCCGTGGGTGGCCGAGCTGCTCGACCTCGACGTCGCGACCGACGTCGTCGAGCTGGTGCGGCTGCGCAGCGTCGACGGCGCGCCCAACCACGTGGCGCACAGCTTCCTGCCGGCGTCGGCCTACCCGCGGGTGGCCGAGCAGGACTTCAGCCAGGGCTCGCTGTACGAGTTCCTGCGCACCGAGTACGCCGCCGACCTCGCCCACGCGCGGATCGTCGTCGACGTCGGCATGGCGGCCCCCGACGAGGCCGAGCTGCTCGACGTCGTGGCGGGCTCGCCGCTGCTGGTGGTGCGCACGACGGTGCACGACAGCGTCGGGCACCCGCTGGTGCACAGCTTCTCCCGGCTGCGGCCCGACGTCAGCCAGGTGGAGTTCGAGGTCTCCGTCGGCGGGCGCTGACCGCGGCCTTCGTACGATGACCGCGATGACGACGGCCAGCGCCAGCCGCGAGGTGCCCTTCCCCCGCGCGACGGTCTGGCAGGCCCTCGCCGTCCTCCAGCCGTACTGCGCGGTGTGCGACGTCTCCTACGTCGTCAGCGGCTCGCCGACCGGTGGCGCCGGGACGACGTTCGTGTGCGTGCCCGGCCGGCTGGAGGGCCGCGCGCCGGCGGAGGGCGCCCTTCGCGGGGAGATCGTGGAGTGGGTGCCGCGGCAGGCGGTCGCGACCCGGCTGGACCTGACGCCGGAGACCTGGACGACGCGGATCGAGCTCGCCGACGCCGACGGCGGCGGCACCCGGGTGACGATCACGCTCTCCCACGAGGCGAAGGGCGGCAGCCGCCTCGTGCAGGGCATCCAGCGCCGGGCGCTGCAGCGCATGGTGCGCTCGACCGTGGAGGGCGAGCTGGACAAGCTCCCCGCGCACGTGGCCCAGGTCGCCGCCGGGTAATCGTCGCGGTACCACGAGATCCGCCGGGCCGGTTCGGCGACATCTGCCCAGGCCCGATCGGGGGAACGGTGCATCGACGCCGGTCATCGGGGGTATGCGAGGGCCAGACTACCGGAGCGTGCACCCGGCAAGCCCGCCGGGGACGGGGCGCGCACCGGTCCCTTCACCGGAGGAGAAACCGTGATCTGGCAGATTCTCGGCCTCATCGTCGTCGGCGCCGTCATCGGCGTCCTGGCCCGGCTGATCAAGCCCGGCAAGCAGCGGATGAGCATGGTCATGACCATCGTGCTGGGCATCGTCGGCGCCATCATCGGCGGCGTCATCGGCGGTCTGCTGAACGACAGCACGAACATCTTCGAGCTGAACATCCTCGGCTTCATCATCGCCGTCGTCGCCGCGGTCCTGCTGATCGGCGTCGCCGAGGGCCTCTCCGGGCGCAGCAACCGCGCCGTCCGGTAAGCCCGCCGCCGGCGAACCCCGGGAGGACTCCTAGAGCTCGACGGAGTCCCCCGGGGTCAGCCGGCTGAACGGCGTGGGGGTGCCCGGACCCCGCTCGCCCAGCAAGCCCCCCAGCACGCCCAGGCCCGTGTCGTTGAGCAGCCCGTCGTGGACGGCGTACGCCTGGTCGGCGTGCACCGCGCGCACGTAGTCGATGACCTCCGCGGCCTTGGACCACGGCGCGTGCAGGGGCAGCAGCAGCGTCGCCACCGGCTCGTCGGGGACGGTGAACGCGTCGCCCGGGTGGAACACCTGCCCCTCGACCAGGAACCCGATGTTCGGGATCCGGGGGATCTCGGGGTGGATCTGCGCGTGCAGCTCGCCGTGCACGGTCACCTCGAAGCCGGCGACCGTCACCGCGTCGCCCTGGCCCACCACGTGCACCCGGTTCCCCAGACCTTCCAGCTGGCCCGCCACCGAGCCGTTGGTCCAGACCTCCAGCCCCGGGTCGGCGTCCATCGCCTTCCGCAGCACGTCCGGCACGAAGTGGTCGACGTGCTCATGGGTCACCAGGACGCCGCTCGCGCCGTCCAGCACCGACGGGTCGGTGAACGCGCCCGGGTCGATGACCAGCCGGCGGTCCCCCTCGCAGAGGACGACGCAGGCGTGACCGTGCTTGGTGAGCTCCATGAGCGCATCCTGCCCCGGCGCCCGGGTTCGTGCGCAGGCTGTGCGTCTCACCCCGCGGGGGGAGGCCCGCCCCCGGCGGCGTAACCGCCGGACGCCCGGCTGCCGACCGTTCGGGCATGACGACCCCGACCGTCGCGACGACCACCGTCTACGCCGCCGCCCGCAGCCGTGCGCACGGCCCGACCGCCGCCCTCTGGCACGCGGTCGAGGTGCACCGGCCCGCCGTCGAGTTCGACGGGGCCTGCGAGCTCACCGTGTGCGGCTCGCTCGCGCGGATCATGACCGAGACGTCCTGGCCCACCGCCGCGCGCGACGTCTGCCCCACCTGCGTCGCGCAGACCCGCTAGCCGCGGGCTCACGAACGCCCTGTCGCCGGGTGGGGTGGGGAGCCCCGGCGACAGGCGCACACCTCGGGCGGCCCGGGCGGCAGGCCTACCCCGCCAGCTCGGCGCGCAGCCGCGCGAGCAGGTCCGACCGGTTGCTGGCGCCGAGACGCTGGCGCATCCGTGAGATGTGGTGCTCGACCGTCTTCGCGGAGATGAAGAGCTGCGCGCCGATCTCCCGGTAGGTCTTCCCCGCGACGACGAGCCGTGCCACCTCCTGCTCCCGTTCGCTCAGCTGGCAGGGGGCCGAGGCCGCCGGTGGTGGCGTGGGCACCGACGGCGTGAGGGTCGACGCCGTCGTCGCCGGCGGTGTGGTGCCGAGCGTCTCGACGCCGTGGATCTCGCTCAGGGCGCGCGCGCAGCTGAGCAGGGCGGTGCGCTCGCGAGGGTCGGTGGCCCGGGCCGCGGCCTGACCGGCCAGCCTCGACCCGTCCCACGCCAGGCCGATCCCGGCGAGCTGTTCGGCCGTCGTGACGACCGTCGCGGCGTCGGCCTGCCCGGTCAGGACGCGCAACCACGTCCGTCCGGCGCCCGCGAGCGTGGCCGCGTAGGGGCTGGTGCGCGCGGCTGCGACCAGCGCGGCGGCGTGCGGCCGGAGCGATTCCGGGTCGTCGGTCAGGATCGCGGCCTGGGCGCCGCTCCAGTGCAGCGGGGTGGCCCACAGCGGCGGGCGCCCCAACCGGTCGAGCAGCGCCTCGGCTGCACCCACGTGCGGCCGCAGGCGCTCGGTGTCCTGCAGCCTCGCGGCCGCCACCACCAGTTCCCCGAGGGGGAGCAGGGCGAAGAGCTCGACGGGGCAGCGCAGGACGGCCTCGCGGGCGTGCACCCAAGCCCGCACCATGCCGGCGACGTCGCTCGCCCGCCGGGCCAGCCCGACGTCGAGCGCCTGGGCGTAGAGCTCGTCGCGGGGTTCCAGCGCGTCCCCGGCCTGGGTGCGTGCCTCCTCGACGTGCCTGCGGGCGGTCGCCAGCCGACCGCGGAGCATCGCCACCCAGGCGAGCAGGAGGGAGTGGCGCGGCCGGGCGGCCGGGCCGCCGATGTCGGCGGCGACCGCACGCCGCAGCGACGACTCCGCCACGTCGAGCTCACCGCAGTGCAGGGCGACCAGCGCGGCCAGCGCGGACGGTGTGTCCGGGAGCAGCGTGCGGCGACCCACGGGCTCGAGCAGCGTGGCGGCCCGGGTGAGCGTGGACAGCGCGGCGGCGGCGTCCGCGCTCGCGTCCGGTCCCCCCTGCAGGGACTCGAGGACTCCCTGCGTCATGAGTTCCCGGGCACCGGCGAGCATCGACGGTGCGCCCCGCCCGTCCGCGCGGCTCTCCGCGAGCAGCTGCCGTGCCCCGTCGAGATCGCCCACGGTGAGGAGCTCCAGGGCCGCCGACCCGTGACCGTCCGGCCCGGCGAGCCGGAACAGCTCGGCGCTGCGGGCGGGCAACCCTCGTCGGGCCAGCACCGCCGCGGCGACGTCGGCGGCGAGCGTCCGGTCGGGGACGTCCTGGTGGACCAGCGCCTCGTCCGCGAGGCGCAGGGCCGCATCGAGGTCACCGCACAACGCCGCCGCCTGTGCCCGCCGCGCGGCCAGCCGGTCGGGCGGCGCCCCCGCCAGCGTCGCCTCGGCGAGCAGCTCACCGGCCAGCGCCGGCTCCTCCGCCAGCGCTGCGGCGCCGCGGCGCTCGAGCAGCTCGGCCACCCGGGGATCCCGGACGCCGTCGGTGGCGAGGGCGCGGGCCAGCTCGACCGGTTCCGCCCCCGAGCGCAGCAGCAGTCCGAGCAGTCGCCGGCGGACGCCGCGGGTGAGCTCGCCGGGCGTGTCGGCCAGGACGACGCGTCGGACCAGGGGGATCAGCCGGCCGTCCGGGAGCAGCCAGCCGCTCGCCCGCGCCTCGGCCACGAGCGCCGCGCTGCGCCGGACGGGGACGTCGAGCAGCTCGGCGAGCAGGTCGAGGTCCAACGGGGCGCCGGCGGCCAGTGCGTGCAGGCAGGCCTGGGCGTCGTCGTCCACCCCCAGCAGCCCGCAGCGCACGTGCTCGACGACCTCCGGCGGGACGGACAGGCGCGGCGGCTGCCCCTGCCCTCCGCGGGCCGGGCGGCCGGCGGCCTCCGTGCGGGCCAGCCCCTGCAGCAGGCGGTGCACCAGGTCGGGAAGCCCTCCGGTCAGCCGGACGACCTGATCGGCGACCCGGTGACCGGTCTCGTCGCCGAGGACCCGCCGGGTCCAGGCGGTCACCACGCGGTGGTCGGCGTGCGCCAGGACGACCGGCCGCCGGTCGCCTCCGAGCTGCTTCAGCAGCTGTGCCAACGGCGCCGGACGTGGGAAGGGCCGGAACGCGAGCACGACGCGGGTGCCCGGGTGGTGGAGCAGGCGCGCGATGCGGCCGGCGACCTCCTCGTCGAGGAGGTGCGCGTCGTCGACGACGAGGGCGAGCTCCTCGCCGGCCTCCGCCGGGTGCGGAGCCCGCCATGCGTCCACGACGGTGCGGCCGGCCGCCCGGTGGGCGTCGGCCAGCTCCTCGAGCAGCACGGACTTCCCCGTGCCACCCGGCCCTTCCACGGTGACGGCTCGTGCGCACTGGACCAGCTCGCGCGGCGCCGTGGACACGAGGACCGACTCGGCGGACGGCCGGGGAGCGGGTACGGGCCGTGTGCGCAGGGCGGCGGTCATGCCGTCTGCTCCGCGACGACCGGCTCGGCGACCGGCTCGGCGACCGGCTCCGGGGCGGGCTGCGGTTCGGGCTCCGGCTGCGGTTCGGGGGCGGGCTGCGGTTCGGGGGCGGGAGCGGGTGCCTCGGACACGGGGGCTGGTGCCTCGGACGTCGGGGCGGGTGCCTCGGACGTCGGGGTGCCGGGGTCCGCCGTCGACGTGTCGGGCGGCGTGGTCGTCCCGGCCGGGGGCGCGGACGTGGTCGGCGCGGGCGGGGTCGTCCCGGACGCGGTCGTCCCGGGCGCGGTGGCGGTCGTCCCCGCAGCCGTCGGCGCGGCGGACGACGTCGTGCCCGCTGAGGACGTCGTGCCCGCTGACGACGCCGCGGCCGCTGACGACGCGGGGGCGGACGCTGCGGACGTGGTGGAGGACGCCGATCCGCTGGATCGCACGGTGCCCGGGCGGTCGTCCGCGTCCCGCGAGGAGCCCTGCGCGTCGCGCGTCGAGCCGGCGGGTCGGACGGCGCCGGCTGCGCTCACCGGACCGGCCGCGGCCGCCCGCTCGCCCTCGGCGGCCGTCGACGAACCGGGTGCGGCATCCTCGTCCGCCGCGGCGACCGGTTCGCTCGGACGGTCGCCACCGGCGCTGAGCCACTCGAGCAGCACCGGCGGGGCCAGGACGAGGACCAGGAAGAAGCCGGCCACCACGGCCAGCCGGGGGCTCCGCCGGCGCGACGGGCGCCCCGGGGGTGGGGGCAGCGCCGGCCGGCCGGCCGGTCCGGTCGTCCCCGTCCTGCCCACCTCGCTGCTCCCCCGCCCCCGTGGGGCACGACGGGCGGCGGGCCGCCGCGATGCGGCGGAGTCCTGGCTCGAGGAGCCGGTCCCCGACGGAGATCCGTCCTCGTCCGGTGCCTCGTCGGCCGGATCCGCGTCGCCGAGCGGCTCCGGGACGGCGGGCGACCCCGCTGCCGCCAGCCGAGCGGCACCGATGGCCGCGGTGAGCGCCGGGTCGTCCGCCACGACCAGCGGCGCCGGGACAGCCGTCGACAGGCGCTCGACGAACAGCGGCATGCGTACGGCCCCACCGGTCAGCAGCAGGGCGGTCAGCTCGGCGGCCGCGATCCCGGAGTCGGCGAGGCCCGTGGCGACCGCGTCGGCGGCGGCCTCGAGCCGGTCGCCCACGAGCTCCTCGAGCTCCTCGCGGGTCAGCCGGACGGACCCGCCGGCCCACGAGGCGTCGACCGCCACGTCGGCCACCGTGTGCACGGACACCGCCTCCTTGGCGGCGACGCAGGCGGCCCGCAGCTCCCGGGCGTGCTCGGGCGGGACCGGCGGGGACCCGGCGCCCCCGGGAAGGCAGTCCCGCACGTGCGCGAGGACCGCGTCGTCGACGTCCCACCCGCCCCAGGGCAGGGGGGTCGGAGGGACCGCGAGATGTGCCGGGGAGCCGTCGGGACCGGTGCCCACGACGGCCAGGTCGAGCGTGGCCGCGCCGAGGTCCACGACGAGCGCGGTGCCCTCGGCCGGCAGCGCCTCGCCGGCGACCTGCGCGGTCACCGCCGCGACGGCCGACGAGACCAGGGAGACGTGCGGGAACCCGGCGGCGCGCAGGGCGTCGTGGAGGAGACGCCGCCGGTGACCCGCCCACGACGGCGGGACCGCGACCGTGAGCCAGGACGGCGCGCTGCCGCGCTCCTCCGCGGCGAGCGCGGCGACCCGGGTGACGGCCGCCGCGATGGCGCCGGCGTCCGGAGCGGACCGCACGGCGGGGCGGGTCCGCGCGGGACCCCCTAGGGGGAGGGGGATCCCGTCACCAGCTGCTGCGTCGGTCCCGGAGGCGTCCCAGCTGCCGCTGAAGATGACTGCGACGGCCGACGCGGGCCGTTCGGCGTCGGCCACGGCTGCCCGGATGGTCGAGGCGCCCACGTCGACGCCCAACCCGTACTCGCCACTGGGCACAGGTCCCCCCTCGAAGTCCGCCTGAGCGGTCGTGCTGACCAACCGGACGTCCATGGAACGTAACTGTCCGCGAGTGGTCTGTGGGGCGTCTGCGCGCCATTGGGGTTGTCGGGCCTCAAGTGAGGGGCGACACCCCGTATCCCCTAACGCTGGGTCAGCGCGTTCCCCCCATCGGCGGTGCCAGGGAGCGGGCCCGACCCCGATACGGGAGGGGCGGGAGTGACAGTTGACTCCACTCCGCCAGCCGGCCGCGGGAGACCGGCTCAGACCCAGGAGTGCCTCACATGTCGAACCTCGTCGTGTCGCTGATGGACTTCATCCTCGACCTGCTCCGCGACCCCAAGGCCGCGGCGGACTTCGAGCGCGACCCGCACGCCGCGCTCGAGTCCGCCGGCCTCGCCGGCACCACCCCGGCCGACGTGGACGCGGCCATGGGCGCCATGGCGGACTGCTCGCCGGTCCGCGACTGGGACGGCGGGCACGGGTACGGCGGGCACGGGTACGGCGGGCACGGGTACGGGCACAAGCCCGACCGGGACGACGACGACCACGTGGCCGGCTGGTCCCGCCCGTGGAAGCGCGACGACGACGACTGCGACGACGACCACAAGCCGCACGTCGCTCCGTGGCGCGGCCACGACGACGACTGCGACGACGACCACGAGCCGCACCACGGTCAGGCGCCCTGGCACGGCGACAACGACGGCCACGGGCACGAGATCGCCGTCATCCAGCACCTGCAGTACATCCAGCACACCTACACGATCGACAAGAGCACCGACGTCTGGGTGAACGGCGACGTCAACGTCCTCTTCGGCGACGACAACGTGCTCGCCACGAACGGCGCGGTGGCCCTCGGCGAGGTCGAGGACGTCCACGAGCTCGACATCGACACCACGAACATCGACGTCGACGTCAAGATCGAGGACTCCTTCAACGGCTCGTTCAACGAGAACAACGGCGACGGCAACGTCAACGGCGTCGGCAACCACGTCGACAACAGCGAGGACAACAGCGAGGACAACGACACGACGACCATCACGGTCGACGACATCAACCTGGGCGACCACAGCGGCAACAACGAGGGCGCGACCAACTCGGGCAACGAGGACAGCGTCGTCGGGAACTCGGGCAGCACCGTCGAGAACGGCGACGGCGACCAGCACATCGGCGACTCGACCGAGGTCGGGCCCATCACCGTCTCCGACGTCAACGTGGCCACCAACGGCGGCCAGATCGCCGAGCAGGGCGGCCAGAACGCCGACGAGGGCGGCGTCAACGCCTCCGACGGCGGGCACGTGGTGAACGACAGCTTCAACCCGGAGAACAGCTTCAACGACGAGGAGTACGACGTGGAGGTCGAGGACCTCAGCGTCGTCGTCGACTCGCCGGACGCCGTGGTCGGCAACGACCTGTCGATCGAGGACAACAACCTCGCCGGTGGGGACATCGACGACTCGGAGGACGTCCTCTCCGAGAACGCCGTCGCGGTCGACCACGCCGCGGCGAACTCCGGCGACCTGGAGCTGGGCCTCGTTCCCTGAGCCGACACACCACCCGGTTCGAGCCCGGCTGCGGTGCCACGCGACCCGCAGCCGGGCTTCCGGCTGTCCACCCGCGGGCGGGCAGGTGGTAGACCGGCAGACGCGAACCGGAGGTGACCGTGCCCGCACCGCTCGAACTCGTCGACCGCGCGCTCGTCCTCGCCAAGGAGGGCGACCGCGCGGACCTGCACCGACGGCTGACGCTCGTGCGGCGGCGCATCGAGGACCCCAGCGTCCGGGCGCTCGTGGTGGGTGAGCCGAAGCGGGGCAAGAGCTCCCTGGTCAACGCCCTGGTCGGCGCTCCGGTCTGCCCGGTCGACGAGGACGTCGCGACGCGGGTGCCCACGGTGGTCAGGGGAGGTCCGCAGCCGCGGGCGACCCTGGTCCACGCCCCGCGCGCCGCCCTCGCGGACGTGCCCGCGGGAGGGGTCCCCGACGAGGAGCTGCACCGGCAGGACGTGCCCCTGCAGGACCTGGCCGGCCGCCTGGCCGCCGGTCCCGACGCGGAGGGCCCGACGCAGCTGGTCCAGGCGGAGGTGGAGCTGCCCCGCAAGCTGCTCGCCGGCGGGCTGCAGCTGGTGGACACCCCGGGCGTCGGAGGAGTGGGCGCCGCGCGGGTCCTGGGCACGCTGGACCTGCTGCCGACGGCCGATGCGGTCGTCGTCGTCACCGACGCCTCGCAGGAGTTCACCGCTCCGGAGATGGCCTTCCTCCGCCAGGCGGTCGCGCTCTGCCCCCACGTCGTCTGCGTCGTGACCAAGGTCGACGCGACGCCGCACTGGCGCCGCATCGTCGACCTGGACCGCGGTCACCTCCAGGACCAGGGCCTGGAGATCCCCGTGTTCCCGGTGTCCTCGCCGCTGGCCGCCCTCGCCGTCCGCAGCAACGATCGCGAGCTGTACGACGAGTCGGGCCTGCGCCCCCTCACCGAGCACCTGCTGGAGCAGGTGGTGCAGCGCGCCGCCGACCTGGCCGAGCGGTCGCTGGTCCACGACCTCACGTCCGTCACCCAGCACCTGCTCGTGACGCTGCGTGCGGAGCTGGCCGCGCTCGAGACCCCGGCGGCCCGGGACGCGCTGGTCAGCGAGCTGGAGTCCGCCCGAGCCGCGGTGGAGGACCTGCGCCGCCGCTCGGCGCGGTGGCAGATCCTCCTCAACGACGGCGTCACGGACCTGATGGCGGACATCGACTTCGACCTGCGCGAGCGCACCCGCGTGATCACGCGCGAGGCGGAGACGGCGATCGACGCCCGTGATCCGGGCCCGGTCTGGGACGAGATCGCCGACTGGCTCGACGAGCGCGTCGCCGGCGCCGTCGCCGACAGCTTCGTGTGGGCCGAGCAGCGGTCGCAGTGGCTGGCCGCGCGGGTGGTCGAGCAGTTCGCCGAGGACGGCGGCGGTCTGGTGCCCGAGCTGTCGGTCGGCAGCCCGGCCGAGACCCTGGACACCCTGGTGGACATCCCCGACATCGACAGCGGCGACATGACCGTGCGCAGCCGACTGCTGATCGGCCTGCGCGGGTCCTACACCGGTGTCCTCATGACCGGCCTGGTCACCAGCCTCGCGGGCATGGCCATCCTCAACCCGATCTCGCTCGCGGCGGGCGTGCTGCTGGGCCGCAAGGCCTACAAGGACGACAAGGAGCAGCGCATCCAGCGGCGCCAGGCCGAGGCCAAGACCGTCGTCAGGCGCCACCTCGACGAGGTGGTGTTCCAGCTCGGCAAGCAGCTGAAGGACCGGCTGAGGGACGTCCAGCGGACCCTCCGGGACCTGATCACCGACACGGTGGACGAGATGTCCCAGTCGCTGTCCGACGCGGTGCGCGCGGCCCAGCGCGACACCTCCGCCGCGAGCGCGGAGCACAACGCGCGCATCCGGAGCGTCCGCCAGCAGGTGGACGCCGTCGAACGGTTGGCGCACGACGTCCGCCGACTCGCCGGCGAGGCCGGGCCGGCCGCGTGAGCACACCGCACGGCCCCGGCGCGGGCACGGGGACCGTCGCCGCCGTCCGGGACCTCCTGGAGGAGGCGAGCGCGGCCTACGCCGACGACCCGGAGGTGACCGATCGGCTCTCCGAGCTGCGCCGTCGGCTGGACGAGCCGCTGCGGGTGGCGATCGTGGGGCGGGTCAAGGCGGGCAAGTCGACGCTGCTCAACGCCCTCGTCGGTGAGCGCCTGGCGCCCACCGACGCGGGTGAGTGCACGCGGGTGGTCACCGTGTACCGGCACGGTGCGGTACCGCGGGTGGTGCTCGAGGAGCTGTCCGGTGCCCGCCACGTGCTCCCGGTCCACCGGGCGGACGGCGCGCTCCAGCTCGACCTCGGGGGCATCCCCCCCGAGCAGGTCGCCCGCCTGGTGGTGGACTGGCCGACGCCGGGGCTGGCCGCCGCCACCCTCGTCGACACCCCGGGGATCTCCTCCCTGTCGGCCGACACCAGCGGCCGCACGCAGGCGTTCCTCGAGGCGGGGCACCGCCTGCCCGGAGCCGACGCGGTCGTGTTCCTGACCCGGCAGATGCAGCCCGACGACGTCGCCTTCCTCTCGACCTTCCAGCAGGAGGCGGGCGACGTGGGGGTCAGCACCACGACCCTGACGGTGCTGTCCCGCGCGGACGAGGTGGGCGCCGGACGCCTGGACTCGATGCGCGCCGCTCGCGGTATCGCCGAGCGCATGGCCCGCGATCCCGCGGTGCGCGCGGTCAGCCACGACGTGGTGCCGGTGGCCGGCCTGCTCGCGCTGGCCGGGAGGATGCTGCGCCACCGGGACTTCGTCGCGCTGCGCACGCTGGCGAACGCGCCGGGGCCCGACGTCGAGGCGATGCTGCTCACCGCCGACCGCTTCGTCCGGGAGGAGGCGCCCGTCGCGCTGGCGCCGGCGGTCCGGTCGTCGCTGCTGGAGCGGTTCGGCCTGTTCGGCATCCGGCAGTCCATCGTCCTCATCCGCGCCGGCGTCGACGACGCCTCGGGGCTGGCGGAGGAACTGCTGCGCCGGAGCGGTCTGGTCGACCTGCAGCAGCGGATCGCCGTGCACTTCACCCGCCGCGGTGCACAGGTCAAGGCGGCGACGGCGCTGCACCGGCTCGAGCGCGTGCTGCGCGCGGCGCCCCGGCCGGAAGCCGCGTTCCTCTGGGACGAACTGGAGCGGGTGCGCCTGGAGGCGCACGACCTGGCGGAACTGGCGCTGCTCGCCCGCCTGCGCGCCGTCGACGGCCCGCTGCCCCCGCCGCTGCGGGGGGACGCCGAGCGGCTCCTCGGCGCCGAGGGCGACGCCCCCGAGAACCGCCTCGGGCTGCCGCTCGGTTCCTCGCAGGACCAGGTGCTGGCAGCGGCCGGGGAAGCGGTGGCCCGCTGGCGTGCCCTTCTCGAGGACCCGCTGCTCGACCGGGCGGCGACGGACGCGGGCGCGGTCGTCCTCCGGTCGTGCCTCGCCGTGCAGGCGGCGGTGGACGGCGCCGGCTCGGAGGCGGGCGGCGCGGCGTCCTAGCGCCGTCCGAGCGCCCGGCGCACGGGCCGGCTGACCAGCACGGCCAGCCCGACCACCACCAGGCCGATCTGGGCGAGGAAGGCGATCCGGTCGGCGTCCGGCCCACCGGCGACGATGCTCTGCGCGAGCGCGGCGGCCGGCGCCGCGACCGCGCCGGTGACGACGAGGGCCCAGCGTGCCCAGGAACGGCGGGTCAGCAGCAGCGCGGCCCAGACGAGCAGGAGCAGACCGAGGGCGGCTTCCGCGCCGAGGACCGCGAGCAGCGTCGTCCGGACGCCCGACTCGACGAGCTCCTCGGATGCCGCCGGGTCAGCGGCCTGCGCGGTCGCCGTCAGGCGTTCCCGCAGCCCGTCGCCGTCGACCGCCATGGACGCCACCCCGGCCACCGCGGCGGCTCCGGCGGCCGCCCACACCGCCGCGGTGAGCCGGACGACCCCGGTCCCCGTCCGGGGCGCGGGCGCGGTCCCGGGCAGCGGCAGATCGCTCGTCAGCCGCGGTCGGGGCGGTGGGGCGGCCGTGGGACGGGACCGCTGCGCGCTCCTCGCACGGGGCGCAGACGGGTACGGACGTTCCTGGGCCAGGGTCACGAACGCCTCCTCTCACTGGGGCGAACCTCTCACCGCTGATCGCGTCGGACGGGGCGGTGGGCCCACGGCGAGGAGCGGTACCGGCGCGTACCCAGCCGGTCGGAACCGGGAGCGGCGGAACCCCTGCGTTCAGTGACCGACGAAACGGGCCGGGCGCTTCTCCAGGAAGGCCTCGACGGCCTCGCGGTGGTCGTCGGTCTGCCCGAGCTCGGTCTGCAGCCGCGCCTCCAGGGCGATGGTGTCCTCCAGGGCCGCGGTCGGCGCCGCGGCCAGCACGGTCTTCACCGCCCGGTACGCGGCGGTGGGGCCGGCGGCCAGCCGGGCGGCGAGCGCCCGGGCCTCGGCGAGCACCCGGTCGGCCTCCACCACGCGGTGCACCAGTCCCCACTCGGCCGCCGTCTCGGCGAGGAAGGGCTCGGGCAGCAGCAGCAGCTCGGTGGCCCGGGAGACGCCGACGCAGTGCACCAGCCGGGCCGCCAGCGCCGAGTCGCTGGACAGGCCGATGCCGGTGAAGGCGGTGGTGAACTTCGCGCCGAGGGCGGCCACCCGGAGGTCGCCGGCGAGGGCGAGGCCCAGCCCGGCGCCGGCGCACGCGCCGTTGATGCCGACGACGACCGGCACCTGCAGCGCGGACAGCGCCAGGACGAGCGGGTTGTACTCGCGCTCCACGACGTCCAGCGAGGTCGCCGCGTTCCCGCGCAGCGACTCCACGTGCTCTGCCAGGTCCTGGCCCACGCAGAAGGCCCGGCCGGTGCCGGTGAGCAGCACCGCGCGCACCGAGGGGTCGCCGGCGACGTCCTGCACCGCGGCGAGCAGGTCGGTGCGCAGGGCGTGCGAGAGGCCCGGCCGCTGGAGGGTGATCGTGGCGACGCCGTCGGCGTCCTCGCGGGTCACGGTGTCGGACATCGTCGTCGTCCCTTGCTGTCGGGGTCAGGCAGAGGAACCTATACATGCGGATCCGAGCCGGAAACGCACGCATAGGTTCCTATGCCTGAGACCCCGGGTGCCTGAGACCCCGGGCGGGTCAGGTCACTTGATGGCCAGCGGGTTCACCGGGGAGCCGGTCGCCTCGTGCACCTTCAGCGGTGCGGCGGCGTAGAGGAACGTGTACTGCCCGTCCTCGGCGCAGCTGGCCGACAGCTTCTCCAGGTCGGCGATCTCGGTGAGCGTCACCCCGAGGTTGCGCATCAGCGCGCAGTGCAGGGGCAGCGCCGTGCCGTTGTTCGGGTCGTAGGTGACCTCGTTGGCGATCGTGTCGGTCACCAGGTTCGGGATCTCCATGTCCTGGAACCAGCGCACCAGCTCCGGGCTGTAGACCAGGCCGGGCTCGTTGAAGCCCTCGTAGAAGCCCTCGCCCTGGTCGTAGAACAGCTGCAGGAAGTTGGTGCGGACGACGAGGACGTCGTGCTTCTCGATCTCCACGCCCTGCGCCCGGGCGCACTCCTGCAGGTCCTCGTGGGTGAAGGTCTCGCCCTTGTCGAGGGTGTCCTTCCCGCGGAAGCGGGCCATGTCGAGCAGGATCCCGCGGCCCACCACCCCGCGCTGGGCGATCGGCTCGACGCTGGCCTTCGACATGCCGCCCACGGTGGTGCGGGCGTCGTAGCCGTTCCAGATCTTGCCGCCGTACCAGACGTGGCCGAGCGCGTCGTACTGCGTCGACCCCTGCAGGAAGGCGTCGATCTTGTCGTCGGCGTAGTGCAGGCCGCCCGGGAACTGCGGCGCGCCCTCGCCGTCCCAGGTGGACTCGTCGAGCAGCATCGTCCGGACGGCGGGGGTGCGACCCGGCCACACCGGGTCGCCCTTGGGGTCGCCGATGAGCCGCTGGAGGGTGAAGACCTCACCCTTCTTCACGTGCCGGACGCCGCGCAGGACCTCCTCGGCCGTGAGGTAGTTCAGGGCGCCGACCTCGTCGTCCTCGCCCCACTTGCCCCAGTTGGTGGGGGCGTCGGCCAGCACGTCGGTCATGTCGGGCACGGAGGTCTGCGGGCTGGCCATGAAGCTTCTCCCAAAGGGTCTCGGCGGTGAGGACCCGGACGGGCGCACGGCCTCGTCCGGTGTGCCCACCGTCACAGGTTGCTGACGGGCACGTCAATCCCGGGATCGCCGACCCTGGAGGGGATGACGGAGCGAGGTGCGGAGCCGGCCCGGCTGTCCCGCCGGCGGCTGCTGGGCTGGTTCGGCGCGGGGACCGCGGGCGCCCTGGCCGCCGGTGCCGCCGGCGGCGCCATCGGGCGGGCCACCGCGGAGGGGACGCCGCCCGCCGAGGGTGCGCCGACGCCCGAGCCGTCGTCGGCCGGCGATGCCGTCCGGTTCCACGGAGCGCGCCAGGCCGGCATCGTCACCCCGGCGCAGGACCGGCTGCACTTCGCCGCCTTCGACGTCGTGACCGACAGCCGCGACCAGCTGGTCGCGGTGCTGCAGGCGTGGACGGCCGCGGCGCGACGGATGACCGCCGGGCAGGACCTCGGGGAGGCGGACACCGGCGAGGCGCACGGCCTGCCGCCGTCCGGCCTCACCCTGACGATCGGCTTCGGGCCGACGCTGTTCGTCACCGAGGACGGCGTCGACCGGTTCGGCCTGGCCGACCGGCGACCGGCGCCGCTGCAGCCCCTGCCGGTCTTCCCCGGCGACGAGATCGACCCGGCGATCAGCGGCGGCGACCTGTGCATCCAGGCGTGCGCGAACGACCCGCAGGTGGCGGTGCACGCCGTCCGCAACCTCGTGCGGCTCGGCGCCGGGGTGGTGCGCCCCCGGTGGACCCAGACGGGATTCGGCCGGACCTCGTCGACGAGTTCCGCGCAGGCGACCCCGCGGAACCTGCTCGGCTTCAAGGACGGGACGGCCAACCTCAAGGCGGAGAACAAGTCCGCGCTGGAGCGGTTCGTGTGGGTGGGCGACGACGACGCAGCCTGGCTGGCGGGCGGCTCCTACCTCGTCACCCGCCGCATCCGGATGCTGCTCGAGGACTGGGACCAGGTCGCCGTCGCCGAGCAGGAGGCGGTGATCGGGCGGACCAAGCCGGCCGGGGCGCCGCTGGGCCAGCGGGAGGAGTTCGACCCGACCGATTTCACCGTCGTCCGCGACGGCCGGCCGGCGATCCCGCCGGACTCCCACGTGTTCCTGTCCCACCCGGAACACGCCGGGACGGCGATGCTGCGCCGGGGCTACAGCTTCGTGGACGGCACCGACGCCGCCGGCCGCCTGGACGCCGGGCTGTTCTTCATCGCCTACCAGCGCGACCCGGCGACCGGGTTCGCCCAGGTGCAGCGCAGCCTGGCCGGCGACGCGCTCAACCGGTTCATCCGGCATCGCTCCTCGGCGGTGTTCGCCTGCCCGCCGGGCGTCCGGGACGACGACGACTGGTGGGGTCGGACACTCTTCGCGGGCTGACGGCGCAAAAGCCCAGGTCGCCCCTGCGCGGACCGGTCCGTCTCGGCGCGGGGTGTCCTATGGTCTTCCTGGGGCATGTGTGAGCAGTGCGTCGCCCGGGAATCCAGGGATCCGGGTGGCGCCCGCTGCACGTGCCACGGGGCGGCAGCGTGGCGGCCCGCAGAAGGTCGGGCCGGACAGCGCGAGGAGTGACCCACGGTGGTCGAACCAGGTCGACGGTGCCTGGGTGACCGCTACGAGCTGGAGCAGCTGATCGCGGCCGGCGGCATGGGCCAGGTCTGGCGCGGCTGCGACGTGCTGCTCGGGCGGCCCGTCGCGGTGAAGGTGCTCCGCAGCGAGTACACCGGTGACCCCACCTTCCTGGCGCGGTTCCGCGCCGAGGCGCAGCACGCGGCATCGCTGTCGCACCCGAACATCGCCGCGGTCTTCGACTACGGCGAGGTCGTGACCGAGGACGGCAGCGAGGAGACGCTCGCCTACCTGGTCATGGAGCTCGTCGAGGGGGAGCCGCTGTCGGCGGTGCTGCGCCGCGAGGCCCCGCTGGACGTGCCGGCCACCCTCTCGGTGCTGCGGCAGACCGCCTTCGCCCTCGCCGACGCGCACCGCGTCGGCATGGTCCACCGTGACGTCAAGCCCGGCAACATCCTGGTCCGGGACGACGGCAGCGTGAAGATCACCGACTTCGGCATCGCCTGGTCGGCCGGCAGCGTGCCGCTGACCCGCACCGGCCAGGTCATCGGCACCGCGCAGTACCTCTCGCCGGAGCAGGCCGAGGGGAAGCACGCCACCCCCGCCAGCGACGTGTACGCGCTGGGCCTGGTCGGCTACGAGTGCCTCACCGGACGCCCGGCGTTCGACGGGGACAACCCGGTCACCATCGCCCTCAAGCAGGTGCGGCAGGACCCCGACCCGCTGCCGGAGGAGCTGCCGTCGGGCATCCGCACGCTGATCACCCGCGCCCTCGACAAGGACCCGGCCGCCCGCTTCGAGGACGGCGCGGCGTTCGTCGACGCTGTCGAGGCGGTGATCGCGGGACGCGAGCCCGAGACGATCTCCGTCCCGCGGCCCGCCGCGGCCGTCCCCCCGCACCCGCGGCGCCGCGCGGACGACCCGCCGACGCAGGTGACCGGGGCGAGCGGCCCTCGCACGGACTCGCCGGCCCGGCCGCCGGTGCGCCGGCGCCGATCCCTGGCGCTGGTGCTGCTGGCGCTGGTGCTGCTCGTCGCCGGGGCCGGTGTCGGGTTCCTCTACCTGCAGCGGGCCGTCGACGACGGCGGCTCCTCGCCCGCGGCCGCCACGAACAAGCTCGGCACCGAGGACATCGTGCTGACGGCGGCCGACTTCGTGGGGCGGCCGGTCGACGAGGTCGTCGGCGAGCTGAGCGAGCTCGGCCTCGAGATCCAGCTCAAGCCGGTGGTCGACGAGGCCGTGCAGCCCGGGCAGGTCACCGACGTGAGCCCGGCCGGTTCGCGGCTGCGTGAGGGCGACACCGTCGTCGTCACCTACGCCCGCGACCCGGGCGCGCCCGACCCGGGCGCCGACCTGCCCGACACCGGGGTCCGCGGCGAGCAGGCGCCGGCGGACGTCACCGGCGCCGAGGAGCAGATCACCGACGCGCCCGAGCCGACCGGCGCGCCGACGACGACGTCCGCACCGCCCACGACCACCGCAGGCGGGACGACGGCGGGCGACACGGAGACGAGCACCCCGACCTCCGACACCTCCACCTCCACCTCCACCAGCACGAGCACGTCCACCTCGACCTCGACCTCGACCTCGACGAGCACCGCCGCCGGGGAGGAGGCGGACGTCGACGGGGACTGACCCCGCGGTCACCCCTTCGGGCGCCCCAGGTGTGCGGGGAGGCTCCGACGGGCAGGGGAGGGGCCGGTTGCGCGAGGGAGGCGTCGGTGGTCGCTCCGGGTGGTCCGCCGCTGGGTGGCCGCTACGAGCTCGGGTCGTTGCTGGCCACGGGGGGCATGGGTCAGGTCTGGCGCGGCCGTGACCTCCTGCTCGGCCGGCCGGTGGCGGTCAAGGTGCTGCGCAGCGAGTACGCCGACGACCCGACCTTCCTCGCCCGGTTCCGCGCCGAGGCCCACCACGCCGCGCTGCTCGTGCACCGCAACATCGCGGCGGTCTTCGACTACGGCGAGGTGCCGGCGTCGGCCGGCAGCGGTGAGCACCTGGCGTACCTGGTCATGGAGCTGGTCGAGGGGGAGTCGCTGTCCGGCCTGCTGGCCCGCGAGGGCCGGCTGCCGGTGGACCGGACCCTCGACGTGCTGCGCCAGGCGGCCGCCGGCCTGGCCGCCGCCCACGCCGCCGGCGTGGTGCACCGCGACGTCAAGCCCGGCAACCTGCTCGTCGGCGCCGACGGCGTCGTCCGGGTAGCCGACTTCGGGGTGGCCTGGTCGGCGTCGGACGTGCCGCTCACCCAGACCGGGCAGGTTGTGGGCACCGCCCAGTACCTCTCCCCGGAGCAGGCCGACGGCGGCCGGAGCGGCCCGGCCAGCGACGTCTACGCCCTCGGCATGGTGGCCTACGAGTGCCTGGCCGGCCGGCGGGCCTTCGACGGCGGCACCCCCGTGCAGATCGCCCTCCGGCAGATCCGCGAGGAGCCCGCACCGCTGCCGGACGACGTCCCCGAGCCGGTGCGGGCGCTGGTCGCGCGGGCGCTGCGCAAGGACCCCGAGGAGCGCCTGCCCGACGGCGCGGCCTTCCGCGACGCCGTGGACGCCGTCCTCGCCGGGCGGCCGCTGCCGGCGCCCCCGCCGACCCGGCCGCTGGACGTGGTCCGGGGGCCGCGCCGGCGACTGCGACGGGCGCTGGTGCCGATGGCCGCCCTCGTGGCGGGCGCCGGGATCGGCGTCGGCGGCCTGGTGATCGCCGCCCCGGCCGCGGTGCCCCCGGCCGTAGCGGACACCGCGACCGGCGCCGGGATCGTGCTCCGCTCGACCGACCACGTGGGGCGGCCGCTGGACGAGGTGGAGGACGCGCTGGCCGCCGCCGGACTGCGGGTGACCACGGTGCCCTCGCCGACGGACACCGTCGCGCCCGGGACGGTGCTGGCCGTCAGCCCGGTCGGCGCGCTCGCCCGCGGCGACCTGGTGACCGTCACCTACGCCGTCGCGCCGCCGCCCTCGCCGTCCGTGGCCTCGTCGTCGTCCGCGTCGGCGCCGTCCGCGTCACCGGAGCCCGTCGCGCCGAGCGTCCCGGTCCAGGCGGCCGTGCCGCCGGCGCCGGCCCCGGTGGAGGCGGTCGACGGCGGCGGCGCCGGCTCCGGCGGCTCCGGCGGCTCTGACGGGTCCTCGGGGAACGGTCGGGGTCAGGGCAATGGCAACGGCGGCGGGCACGGCAACGGCGGCGGGAACGGGAACGGCCGGGGGCGCTGACCGCGTCAGGGCCGGCGGGCCGGTGCGAGCCAGAGGGCCACGCCGAGGCAGCCGAGTGCGGCGGTGAGGACGAAGCCCCGGTTCGTGGTCGCCTCGGGCAGGACCACCAGCACCCAGAACACGGCGAGCGCGGTCAGCCCCGCGGCGGCGGTGTTCCACGCCCGGTCGTTGCGCAGCTGCCGCGAGCGCACGGCGGCGAGCAGCGAGAGCAGGACGGCGAGGGTGGCGAAGGCGGCCCAGAGCGGAGCGGCCGACCATAGCGGTGCCTCGCCGTCCGGGCGCAGCAGCAGGCCGGTCTGCAGCAGCCCGGCCGAGCCGAGGACCAGCACGCGGACGGCGGCGGTGCCCCTCCTCGGGCGGACCAGCGGCACCGCCGACGTCGGGCGGGGCGGTCGCGGCAGGCCGTCCACCGGCCCGGTCGGGTGCACCTCCGGGGGCGGCGGCGCGGTCGCCGGCGCGCCGTCGTCCCGGACCCGGTTGCGGGTCAGCCGCACGGTGCGGTGGGTCGACGTGCGCGGGGGAGGTGTCGAGAGGGACACGCCGGCCTCCAGGGGGACGGGACGGGCCCGTCCGCCGGGCGCCGCTGCGGTTGCGCACGCTAGCTCCGCCACGTCCGTCGTCCCGGGGAACGCCGGAGGGCGGGTCGGGAGCGTCGCTCCTGTCTGCATCCGGACGGTCCCTTCCCGTTAGGGTCGCCGGGTGGGCACGCGCGCCGGCATCGTCGTCACGGGCACCGAGGTGCTGACCGGCCGGGTCGCGGACCGGAACGGACCCTGGCTGGCCGAGCAGCTGCGCGCGCTCGGCGTCGACGTCGGGCACGTCGTCGTGGTGGGCGACCGGCCGGACGACGTCCGCTCGGCCCTGGAGTTCCTCGTCGGCACCGGCGTGGACCTGCTGATCACCACCGGTGGGCTGGGCCCGACCGCCGACGACCTCACCGCGCAGGTCGTCGGGGACTTCCAGGGGCGGCCGTCGGCCGTCGACCCGGAGCTGGAGCAGCGGATCGGCGGCATCGTCGAGCGGCTCATGGCCCGCCGCGGGTGGCGGGCCGATCCTGAGGCGACCGCCGCCGGGGTGCGCAAGCAGGCGCAGGTGCCCGCGGGCGCCACGGTGCTGGACCCGGTCGGGACGGCGCCCGGCCTCGTCGTCCCGCCCGCCGACGGCCGCGACGGGCCGCCGGTGCTGGTGCTCCCCGGCCCGCCCGCGGAGCTGCAGGGGATGTGGGCGGCCGCGCTGGCCGCCCCGCCGACGCAGGCCGCGCTGGCCGGCCGCACCGAGCTGCGCCAGGAGACGCTGCGGCTGTGGGGGACGCTGGAGTCGCAGCTGGCCGCCACGCTGCGCGAGCACGACGCCGAGCTGGCCGGCCTGGAGGTCACCACCTGCCTCCGCGACGGCGAGCTGGAGATAGTCACCCGCTACGCGCCGGACGCGCAGCAGGCGTACGAGCGGCTCGCCGCGGTGGTCGAGGCGGACTTCGGCGACACGCTGTTCTCCCGCGGCCCCACCCTCGACGACCTCGTCGCCCAGGGCTTCGCCGACCGCGGGCTCACCGTCGCCACGGCCGAGTCGTGCACGGGCGGCCTGCTGGCTGCACGGCTCACCGAGCGACCCGGCTCGTCGGCCTGGGTGCTGGGCGGCGTCACCGCGTACGCGAACAGCGCCAAGGAGCAGTTGCTCGACGTCCCCGCCGACGTCCTGGCCGCGCGCGGCGCGGTGAGTCCCGAGGTCGCCGCCGCGCTCGCCGAGGGCGCCCGCGCTCGGTTCGGTGCGGACATCGGCGTCGGCATCACCGGCATCGCCGGACCGGGCGGCGGCACCGCGGACAAGCCTGTCGGCACGGTGCACCTGTGCGCCGTCGGTCCGGACGGACGTCAGGAGCGGTCGCTGCGGCTGCCCGGGTCGCGCTCGGCGGTCCGCGCCCGATCGGTCGTGCTCGCCATGCACCTGCTGCGGGTCCTGCTGGTGGGCGGCCCGCGGGTCTGACCCGTGCCGGCATGTTCCACGTGCAACATGCGTCACACGGCGCTGCGACGCGAAGAACGCGCGATCGCAGGTTTTGCGGCCCCGCCTCCTGCCTAACGACAGTGGCATGCCCGAGCCCGCGGGTGCCGCGGATGGGGGACGCTTCCCCCGGTCGTGGGCTCTGCGTGCGCTCTTCCTCCTTCTCTTCACCGCCGGTGGCCTGTTCGCCCTGGCCGTCCTGAGCGGCCCCGCGCGCGCGGCCGACGAGCCGGCGCCCGGGGTGCTCTCCACCGGGCTCGAGGCGCCGGTCGAGACCGCTGACCCGGTGGAGGCGCCGGTCGCTCCGGTGGCCGACGTCGCCGAGCCGGTGGGCTCGACGGTCGAGGACGTCGCCGCGCCGGTCGTGGCGCCGATCGAGGACTCCGCCGACGCGCCGTCGGAGCCGGTGGCGCCGGTCGTCGAGGACGTGCCGGCACCTGCCGAGGAGGCGCCGGCGGAGGAGCCGACGGCCCCGGTGGTGCCGGTCGTCGAAGACGTGGGCCCGGTGGTCGAGGACGTCGCCGCGCCGGTCGTGGCGCCGATCGAGGACTCCGCCGACGCGCCGTCGGAGCCGGTGGCGCCGGTCGTCGAGGACGTGCCGGCACCTGCCGAGGAGGCGCCGGCGGAGGAGCCG
>NZ_JBJGZV010000009.1:0-152841 GCF_054050715.1 Blastococcus sp. SYSU D00669 | reverse complement strand
TCGACCGGTGAGTGCAAGCGAGCCTCGCAGCGGACCGCACCGACAGATCGGCTTGAAGACCCGAAGTCAGTCAGGCGCTGGGTCAGGAACGACCGCTGCGGGGCTCGCCCACATCCTCACTGTCAGGCGCGCTGCTTGGACTCCTTCGTGGGCTCCGGCGGGTCCGGCAGGGTGTCGGCGACCGTGGCGTTGCGCTCGCCCATCGGCTCGGGGTGGCCCTCGGTGGTGTCCCGCGCCGTCTGGTGCTCGGCCTCGGCGTTGATCTCGGCGCCGAGCAGGATCAGGTAGCAGGTCAGGTACAGCCACAGCATCAGCACGATGACGCCGGCGATCGCGCCGTAGGTCTTGTCGTAGGACCCGAAGTTGTTCACGTACAGGCTGAACCCCAGGCTGACCAGCGCCCAGACGACCGTGACGACGACCGAGCCGAGGCTGACCCAGCTCAACCGCGGGGCGTCGCGGTCGGGCGCCACCCGGTAGAGGACGGCGAGCGAGCCGGCCATCACCAGGAGCAGCAGCACCCAGCGGATCACCTGCCCGAGGATCGTGCCGACGACGCCGAGCGGCAGGGCGTCCAGCACGGCCGGGACGACGGCGAGGAGCCCCACGGTGAGCAGGACGAACACGATCGCGCCGAGGGTCAGCCCCAGCGAGAGCGCCCGCATCTTGACGAAGTTGCGGGTCTCCACCTCGTCGTAGGCGATGTTGATCGCGGCGACCATGTTGTTGACGCCGCCCGAGGCGCTCCACAGCGCGGCCAGGATCGACACGATCAGCCCGAAGGTGAGCGCTCCGCCGGCGTTCTCCGTGATGCTCTCGAGCTGGTCCCCGATCAGCGAGGCGGCGTCGTCGGGCAGCTGGGCGGAGATGTCCTCGACCTGCCGGGCCACCGTCTCGGGAGAGGCCACCAGGCCGTAGAGCGAGATCGCGGCGATGAGCGCCGGGAAGATCGCCAGGAACGCGAAGAAGGCCACGCCGCCGGCGATGATCGGCATGTTGTCGGCCTTGTTCTCGGCCCACGCCCGCTTGACGATCTGCTTCCAGCCCTTGAACGGGATCTGGGTGGGCTTCTCGGCGGTGACGCCGGGCAGCTCCTTCTCGCTGGGGACGTCGGGCGGGACGCGGTCGGCGTCCGGCCGCGGACGGGCGGCGCGCTCCTCCTCCGCGGCCGCGGCGGCGGCGCGCCGGGCCGCCTTCTCCTCGACCCGCTGCTTGATGCGCTCCACGGCGCTCTCGCGGTGGCTGGTTCCGGCCATGTGGTCCCCCTGGCAGATGGCGGGTCGAGGAGACGGCGGGCGTCAGTCGCCCGGCCAGCTCCCGGTGAGCTTGGTGAAGCCGCGGGCGCCGGCGCGGTCGATGGCGGCCTTGGTGGCCGCGAAGATCGCGCCCTGCAGCGCCGCGGCCAGGACGACCTCGCGCATGCGGTACTCGCTCTGCAGCGCGCTGGGCGCGTCCTCCTCGTCGGCGATCTTCTTCCAGACCTGCTTGAAGATCACTCCGGACAGGGTGCCGGCCAGGATGCCGCCCAGCAGGCCGATCGGCCGGTAGGCGATCTTGGCTCCCTTGCTCACCGTTTCCTCCTCGAGGTCGTGGGGGTGCTCGAACGCTTGCGCCGCAACACCACCAGACCGACCACCACCGCGACCAGCCCCAGCACCGCGCCGAGCACGACCGGCGGGCTCTCGCGGTAGGTCTCGACGGCGGTGTCGCGGGCCCGGTGGACGCCCTCGCGGGCCCGGGCGGGGACGTCGAGGCGGCGGCTGAGCTCGTCGACGGTCCGGCCGAGCTGCTCGCGGGTCGCCTCGATCTCGGCCTTGATCGCGTCGGGGTCGGGGGCGCCGTTGCCGGAGGGCGCCGTCACCGGGCGATCCCCTGCTTCACCGTGGCGATGTCCTGCTGGACGCTGGCGATCGTGTCGGTCGGCAGCGGCGGCGCCGCCGACTGCACGTCCTTCTTGCCGATCAGGGCCAGGACGCCGGCGACGGCGAAGAGCACCACGGCGACGACGATCGCGGCCAGCCAGCCGGGCAGCACGTTGGCCAGACCGAGGATCACCGCCGTGATCAGGGCGTTCAGCCCGAGGATCGCGACCAGCCCGGCCCCGCCGAACAGCCCGGCGCCGACGCCGAGCCGCTTGGCCTTCTGCGTCACCTCGGCCTGGGCGAGGCGCACCTCGTCGCGCACGAGCCGGCTGATCTGGTCGGTGAGGTCGCCGATCAGCTGACCGGTGGAGACGTTCTTCGGATCCGGCGGGGGTGTCTCCGCGCGGGTCGCCCCGGTGGCTGGGGGCTGGCTCATCGGTCCTCCGGTCCTCGGGCGGGGCTCGTCGATGCCCCTGCATGCCCGCCCGGGGGAGCGGATAACCGGCCGTCGATCACAGTCGGGGAACGGATAGCGTGCGGTCCATGACCTGGACCTGGCGGCTGGAGGACCCGTCCGGCGCGGCCGTCGACCCGGCCTCGATCGGCGTGGAGGTGCCCGACTCGGACAACCAGGGCGACGCCGAGTCGTGGCTGGGGGAGAACTGGCGGGAGCTGCTGGCCCGGGGGGTGGCGACCGTGACGCTGTTCCACGGCGAGGACGAGGTCTACGGCCCCATGGGGCTCGCCGCGACCTGAGCGGAGGCTCGGGGTGAAGGAGA
The DNA here is from genome assembly GCF_054050715.1 of Blastococcus sp. SYSU D00669. NCBI lineage: Bacteria > Bacillati > Actinomycetota > Actinomycetes > Geodermatophilales > Geodermatophilaceae > Blastococcus > Blastococcus sp. SYSU D00669. Next base: position 150,200 of record NZ_JBJGZV010000009.1, on the reverse strand, counting down.
GCTCCACCCCGAGCCTCCGGTGGCGGCTAGCCGCGCGAGGTCTTCGCGGGGTCGCGCTCGACGACGCCGCCCAGGACGTCGTCGATCCGCTGCAGCACGTCGGCGTCGAGCTTCACGCCGGCGGCCTTGACGTTGTCGTGCACCTGCTCGGGCCGGCTGGCGCCGATGATCGCCGCGGCGACGTTCGGGTTCTGCAGCACCCACGCCACGGCCAGCTGGGCCATCGAGAGCCCCAGGTCGTCGGCGATGGGCCGCAGGTCCTGCACGGCGCTGAGGATCTCGTCGGTCATGAAGCCCTGCATCGAGCCGCCGACGCTCGCGTGCCCGGCCCGGGTGTCGGCGCCCGGCTGCTCGCCCGGCCGGTACTTGCCGGTGAGCACGCCCTGGGCCAGCGGCGACCACACGATCTGCGACAGGCCCTCCTTCTCGGAGGTGGGCACGACCTCGGCCTCGATGACCCGCCAGAGCATGGAGTACTGCGGCTGGTTGCTGATCAGCTGGATGCCGAGCTCGCGGGCGAGCGCGGCGCCGGCCGCGATCTCCTCGGCCCGCCACTCCGAGACGCCGATGTAGAGGACCTTGCCCTGCCGCACCAGGTCGGCGAAGGCGCTCATCGTCTCCTCGAGCGGCACCGTCTCGTCGTAGCGGTGGGCCTGGTAGAGGTCGACGTAGTCGGTCTGCAGCCGCTGCAGCGAGGCGTGGCAGCTCTCGATGACGTGCTTGCGGGACAGGCCGCGGTCGTTCGGGCCGGGGCCGGTGGGCCAGTAGACCTTGGTGAAGATCTCGAGGCCCTCGCGGCGCTGGCCGGCGAGCGCGCGGCCGAGCACCGACTCGGCCTTGGTGCCGGCGTAGACGTCGGCGGTGTCGAAGGTGGTGATCCCGGCGTCGAGGGCGGCGCGGACGCAGGCGTGCGCCGCGTCCTCCTCGACCTGGCTGCCGTGGGTCAGCCAGTTGCCGTACGCGATCTCGGAAATGTTCAGGCCGGAACGGCCGAGGCGTCTGTGCTCCACGTACAGCGACCGTAGCCGCGGTCCCGCGACCGTGCGGAGCCGGCTCCGGGCTAGAGCTGCGCCCCGATCGCGACCTCGGGCTTCGGGAAGCGCCAGCGGCGGATCATGGTCGACCGGCTGATGCCGTACCAGGTGACGCCCTTGTGGCTCTCGTCCGGCAGCTTCTCGGCCAGCGTCCGCTTGATCTTCCGGGTCAGCAGCACCGAGTCGACGATGAAGACCAGGAAGAACGCCATCAGCACGAAGCTCGTGTAGCTGCGGATCACCAGGTTGGGGACGAAGGTGCCGACCAGGGCCAGCGCGGCGACGAGCAGGAAGAGGCTGCCGATGTTGCGGCGGGAGTCGACGACGTCGCGGACCAACCGCCGCACCGGACCGCGGTCGCGGGCCGGCAGGTAGGAGTCGTCGCCGCGGGCGGCGGCCTGCCGGGCGGCACCCCGGTTGGCGGCCTGCTGCTCGCGCATCCGCTTGTAGGCCTCCTTGCGCGTGGTGGGAGGCGGCGGGGGCGGCCCGGGACGGCGACCCTGGGCCTCGTTGCGCTTGGGCGTGGGACGACCCTTGCCCGCCGCCCTGACCGTGGCGGTGTCGGCGACCGTCGTCTCGGGTGCCGTCGTCTCGTCGGTCGGCTTGCGGCCGGGCAGGCGGAGCTTCACGACCGGCAAGTCTACGTGCGGCCCGGCCGTGTCCTCGGCGGATGCGCCCGCGCGCCGTACAGTGGGAAGAAGCTCCGCTGCGGCGGCGTTGACCCGTTTTCGGAACAGCCGCTGCGGGACCTCGGATGTGGGAGGACAGAACATGACGGTGCAGGACACGCAGGCGACCGGCGTCATCCTGAGCGAGGCCGCGTCGGGCAAGGTCAAGGCGCTGCTCGACCAGGAGGGCCGTGACGACCTGCGGCTGCGCATCGCCGTCCAGCCCGGCGGGTGCTCGGGTCTGCGCTACCAGCTCTTCTTCGACGAGCGCTTCCTCGACGGCGACCAGACGTACGAGTACGGGGGCGTCGAGGTGATCGTCGACCGGATGAGCGGCCCCTACCTCGGCGGCGCGGTCATCGACTTCGTCGACACGATCGAGAAGCAGGGCTTCACGATCGACAACCCCAACGCGCAGGGCTCCTGCGCCTGCGGCGACAGCTTCCACTGAGAAACGGCCCCTCTGCCCCCCACCGCTCGCGGCGGGACCCTGCAGAGGGGCCGAGAGAACCTCGAACGGCCGAGGCCCGGGATCCGCTGGATCCCGGGCCTCGGCCGTCCGACGCCTCGTGCCTACAACCGCACGGGGTAGACGGTCTCCGGGATCTCGGGCTTGATCCGCTCCTCGACGAAGATCCCGTGCCAGACCATGAAGACCAGCACCTCCCACACCTGGCGGGCGGTGCGCTTGCTCGGCTGGTCGGCGGTGCGCAGCGACTCGAGCAGCCGGTGCACGTGGTCGCGGTCGAGCCACTCGTCGGTCTGGCTCTCGCTGACGATGTCGCGGGCCCAGTCGTGCAGCGGCCCGGCCAGGAACTCACCGGTCGGCACGGGGAAGCCGAGCTTGCGCCGGTGCAGGATCGGCTCGGGGACGATCTGCTCCATCGCCCGGCGCAGCGCGTACTTCGTGGCGTCGCCCTTGGGTGGGACGCGCTGGTCGAGCGGGATGGTGCTGGCGAGCGCGAAGACCTCGGGGTCCAGGAAGGGCACCCGCAGCTCGAGCGAGTTGGCCATGGTCATCTTGTCGGCCTTGACCAGGATGTCGCCGCGCAGCCAGGTGAACAGGTCGACGTACTGCATCGCCGTCACGTCGTCGTAGCCGGCCTCGCGGGTGCGCCGGTAGAGGTCCTCGGTGACCTGGACGTGCGACAGATCCGGGTCCCGACCGGGCAGCAGCTGCGCCAACTCGTCGGCGTTCAGGTTGCGGGCGTTGCCGTAGTACCGCTGCTCCAGGTCCTGCGACGCCCGCTCCAGCAGACTCTGCCCGCGGACCCCCTCGGGGACCAGCTTCGACAGCCGGCCCAGCACGCGGCGTCCCGCGGCCGGCAACCTCGACGCCCACGCGAGGCTCAGCGGCTCGCGGTAGATCGTGTAGCCGCCGAACAGCTCGTCGGCGCCCTCGCCGGAGAGCACGACCTTCACGTGCTTGCGGGCCTCGCGGGCCACGAAGTACAGCGGCACGAGCGCGGGGTCGGCGACCGGGTCGTCGAGGTACCAGACGACCTCGGGGATCGCCGCGGCGAAGTCCTCGGCGGTGATGACGACCGGGTAGTGCTTGACGCCGAGCGTCGCCGCCGACTCCGCGGCGACCTCCACCTCGGAGGTCGACTCGCGCTCGAACCCGACGGTGAAGGTGAGCAGGTCGGGGTTGTAGCGCTTGGCCAGCGCGGCGATGGCCGTGGAGTCGATGCCGCTGGACAGGAACGAACCGACGGTCACGTCGGCCCGCATGTGCTTGGCCACCGACTCGTCGAGCGCCGCGGCGATGCGGTCGTAGAGCTCCTGCTCACGGCCCGCGGGCACCGGCTGCGGCCGGAAGGTCGGGTGGAAGTAGCGCGTGGTGGTCAGCTCGCCGTTCGCGACGGTGAAGCTGGTGCCGCCCTCTATCCGGCGGATGCCGCGGTGCAGGGTCGCCGGCTCCGGCACGTACTGCAGCGTCAGGTAGTGCTGCAGGCTGGCGGCGTCGACGCCGCCGGCCGCGTCGCTGCCGCCGAGCAGCTCCAGCAGGGCCTTCTTCTCCGAGGAGAAGACCAGCCCGCCGTCGGCCAGCCGGGCGGTGAACAGCGGCTTGATGCCGAACGGGTCGCGGGCGCCGAACGCCGTCTTCGTGGCGGTGTCCCAGATGACGAAGGCGAACATGCCGCGCAGCCGCGTGACGACGTCCTCGCCCCACAGGTGGTAGCCGGCGACGATCGTCTCGGTGTCGCCGTGCGTCGTCAGCTCCAGGCCGGCGGCCTGCAGCTCCTCGCGCAGCTCGACGTAGTTGTAGATCTCGCCGTTGAACAGGATCCGGTAGCGGTCCTGCGCGTAGGGCAGCGGCTGCGGGCTGCCCTCGACGTCGATGATCGACAGCCGGTTGAACGCGAGGACGACGTTGCGGTCCGACCAGACCGCGGTGTCGTCGGGGCCGCGGTGGTGCAGGCAGTGCAGGGCGTCGCGCATGCCGGACACGCGGTCGTCGTCGACCCGGTCGGCGTCCGTGGACAGGTAGGCCAGCAGGCCGCACATGCGGGGGCTCCTGGGGTTCGGGGACGGGGGGAGCGGGGGACGGCCGGCTACAGCGGGAGGCCCGCGCGCACCCGCGCGGTCACCCGGCGCTCGGCCCAGAAGGACAGGAAGGGGACGACGCCGGCGAGCAGCACCAGCACCGTGCCCTTGGGCGTCCACCTGGCCCGCAGGGCCAGGTCGAAGGCGGCCGCCAGGTAGACGATGTAGAAGACGCCGTGGACGGGGGAGACCACCGCCGACACCTCGGGCACGTCCGCCAGGTAGCGCAGCGGCATGGCGACGAGGACCAGCACCAGCAGCATCACGCCGACGACGTAGGCCATGACCCGGTAGCGGGTGAGGGCGGTGCCGACGGTGCGGACGCCGTCCTGCGTCTGCTCGGCCATCAGCGGCCCGCCGCCGAGCCGTGGGAGTTCTTGAGCGCCTTCTCGTTGAGCTCGGCCAGGTAGGCGTTGTACGCGGCCAGCTCCGGGTCGCCGGAGGTGTCGATGCGCGGGCGCTGGTACAGGACGACCTCCGTGCCGGGCTCGTCCGCGTCGGGGTCCCGGTGGAGCTCGTCGCGGATCATGCGTGAGTAGAACCACAGGCCCATGAGCCCGTACAGCGGCCACTGCAGCGCGTAGCTCCAGTTGACCGCACCGCCGCCGTCCTCGGCCTTGCTCAGCTGCCAGTAGCCGAGGAACCAGGTCGCGACGAACAGAGCCGCGACCAGCAGGTGCATCAGCACCCACTTCGGGGTCAGCAGCCGGCGGTACACGCACCCGACTCTAACCGGCCGCGCCGCCGCCGCGGTGCCCTGCGCGGACGGGTGGGACGGCCGGGACGCCGCGGGCGACGCGGGGCAGGTCACGTGCTGGTCACGGCCGGGCCACGACCCGGCGCCGTCCCGTCCCGCGGTGGGGGGTCGCCGCGCGGGGTCGGATAGTCTCGCGCCACACTGTGATCGACGTGTGGGACCCGTGTGCGGCCCGCGCGCGCAAGGACCGCCCGGGCCGTCCGGGTGGGGGACGAGGAGGCAACGAGCAGTGGCTCGAGGCAGCAGGGTCGTGCGGCTGGGCGCGCTCGGTCTCCTGGGTGGTCTCACCCTCACCGGGTGCGAGATGCCGAACAACGAGTTCTGGCGCTTCGGCTGGCCGGAAGGCATCACCGAAGAGGCCGAGTCGATGCGCGAGCTGTGGACGGGCTCGGTCATCGCCGCCCTGATCGTCGGCATCATCACGTGGGCGCTGATCCTCTGGTGCGTCGTCCGCTACCGGAAGCGCAGCGACGAGCTCCCCCGCCAGACGGCGTACAACCTGCCGCTGGAGATCGTCTACACGATCATCCCGTTCCTCATCATCGCCGGCCTGTTCTTCTTCACCGTGGTCGTGCAGAACCGGGTGCAGGAGCGCAGCGACGACCCCGACGTCACGATCGACGTCAACGCGTTCAAGTGGAACTGGCAGTTCGTCTACCCCGAGACCGAGGACCCCGACGGCAACCCGGTCGAGACCGTGGGCGACAGCGAGGAGATCCCGATCCTCGTGCTGCCCACCGACCGCACGATCCGCTTCCAGGTCGCCTCGGCCGACGTCATCCACTCGTTCTGGGTGCCGGAGTTCCTCTTCAAGCTCGACGTCATCCCGGGCAACGAGAACGGCCGGGACAACGTCTTCGAGGTGACCGTCACCGAGCCCGGTGCCTACGTCGGCCGCTGCGCCGAGCTGTGCGGCACGTACCACGCGTACATGAACTTCGAGGTGCGCGCGGTGTCGCCGGACGCCTACGAGGACTACCTCGCCGCCCGTGAGGACGGCGCCGGCACGGCCGAGGCGCTCGAGAGCATCGGCGAGGACCCGACCGCCACCTCGACGACCCCGTTCGACCTGGTCAACGACTACCAGCGCACCGAGAACCAGCGGCCCGGCTCGCAGGGCGGCAGCGAGGACGTCGGCGGCAACACCCAGGACGAGGGCAACTGACGATGCGGACCTCGGACCTCACCACGCAGCAGGGGGGACGGCCGTGAAGGTCGAAGCGCTCATCTTCAACATCATCGCCGTCTTCTGCGTCATCGCCGCCGTCGTCTACGGCGTCTGGGCCCGCGAGCCCATCGGCACGACGGCCCTGGTCCTGTCGGCCGGCCTGACCGGCCTGGTGGGCGGCTTCTTCTGGTTCATCTCGCGCCGCATCGACGCGCGACCGGAGGACCGCAAGGACGCCGAGATCGCCGACGGCGCCGGCGAGCTGGGCTTCTTCAGCCCGAGCAGCTACTGGCCCTTCGCCATCGGTGTCTCCGCGGCGCTGATGGGCCTGGCCCTGGCCTTCTGGTACTCGTGGCTGATCATCATCGCCGGCGTGGCGCTGCTCATCACCATCGGCGGTCTGCTCTTCGAGTACTACGTGGGGCAGAACGCCACCCAGAGCTGACGAAGGACCCCGCTGCCTCCCACCGCTCGCACGCTCGCGGCGGGACCCTGCACCGGGGCCGTTCCAGAACCTCGCCGAGGCCCCCGGTCCGAACGGACCGGGGGCCTTCGTGCGTCCGGGGTCAGCCCGTCGTTGAGCGGCGGGTCATCCGCTCGTGCAGCCGCTGCACCTGGCGGTCCAGCGGGCTCGGCACGAAGTCAGCGGCGGCGGGAGCGCTGGGCATGAGCACCCACAGGAGCAGGTAGACGAGGACGCCGGCACCGCCGGCCACGGTCAGGCCGACGAAGCCGACCCGCCAGAGCAGCGCGTCGACGCCGCTGTACTCCGCCAGGCCGCCGCAGACACCGCCGACCATGCGGTCGGAGGTGCTGCGCTGCAGCTGCGTCCGGGAGGCGGGCTGCTGGGGGGCGGGGTCGATGGTCGGGGGAGTGGTGGCTGCGGAGGTCATGGGAACGAGCCTGCCGCGCGCGGGCGCCCACGGGCATCGGGGAACGCCCGGATCCGTCCCTGGTTCGCCGTCCCCGGGGACACCCTGGGCCGACCGGCGATCCGGGTGGTGATGTGCGCCGATGGCGCGTTCCGGCGGGCAGAACGCGCGCTTCGGCGCACATCACCGGGGCCGCCGCAGCGCACTCCGCCGGAGCGGGACACGGCGGAGGGGGGCGGAGAAGCAGCAGGGCCCCGGCGCAATGCGTGCGCCGGGGCCCTGCTGCGATCGACCTCGCCTAGTCGCGCGGCTCCTGCGGCCGTCCGCCGTCGGAGGGCCGGCCACCCTCGGACGGGCGGCCGCTGGTGGTGAGCTCGCGGCCGGGCTCCGCCGCGGACAGCCCGCGGCCCTCCGCCCGCTGCTCGGCCTCGACCGCGGTCGGCGACTCGATCGGGCTGAAGAACCCGCGGATCGCGCGCCGGGCACCGCCGACCTGGTTCATCCGCTTGGGGACCGGAGCGCCGCCGTAGGCCAGCGCACCGTGACCGTGCTCGTCGACCGCGCCGAGCGGCTGGTGCACCTCGATGAACTCACCGTGGGGCAGCCGCCGGATGACGCCGGTCTCGATGCCGTGCTCGAGCACCTCGCGGTCGTGCTGCTGCAGGCCCAGGCAGATGCGGTAGGTGATCACGTACGCCAGCGGCGGGAGGACCACCATGCCGATCCGGCCGAACCACGTCATCGCGTTCAGGCTGATGTCGAACTTGTCGGCGATGACGTCGTTGCCGCCCGAGATGAGCAGCACCACGTAGAAGGTGAGGGCCATCATGCCCAGCGAGGTCCGGACGGGGACGTCCCGCGGCCGCTGGAGCAGGTGGTGCGAGGCGGTGTCCCGGGTCAGCTTGCGCTCGATGATCGGGTACAGCGCCAGGAGCGTGAACATGATCCCGGGCAGCACCAGCGTCGGCCAGATCGGTGCCGGGATGGTGTAGCCGCCGGGCAGGACGATGTCCCACGCCGGCCACAACCGGGTCGAGCCGTCGAGGAAGCCGATGTACCAGTCGGGCTGGGACGCGGCCGACACCTGCGCCGGGTTGTACGGACCCCACAGCCAGATCGGGTTGATCTGCACCAGACCGCCGAGGGCGGCGCAGACGCCGAACACCACGAAGAACAGGCCGCCGGACTTCGCCGCGAAGACCGGGAAGAACCGGTTGCCGACGACGTTGTGCTCGGTCCGGCCCGGGCCGGGGAACTGGGTGTGCTTCTGCTTGATCAGCAGCAGCAGGTGCACCGTGATCAGCGCCAGGATGATCCCGGGGAAGAGCAGCACGTGGATGACGTAGAGCCGTCCGACGATCAACTCGCCCGGGTAGTCGCCGCCGAACACCGCGAAGTACACCCACGTACCCACGACCGGGATGGCGAGCATGATCGCCGAGGCGATCCGCAGGCCCGTGCCGGAGAGCAGGTCGTCGGGGATGGTGTAGCCGGCGAAGCCCTCGAGCAGCGCGAGCACCAGCAGGCCGACGCCGATCAGCCAGTTCGTCTCGCGCGGCCGGCGGAAGGCACCGGTGAAGAAGATGCGGAGCAGGTGCACCACGATCGAGGCGACGAACAGCAGCGCCGCCCAGTGGTGCAGCTGCCGCATGAACAGGCCGCCGCGGACGTCGAACGAGAGGTCCAGGGTCGAGTCGTAGGCCGCCGACATCGCGATGCCGCGCAGCGGCGCGTACGAGCCGTCGTAGACGACCTCACGCATCGAGGCGTCGAAGAAGAACGTCAGGTAGGTGCCCGACAGCAGCAGGACGACGAACGAGTAGAGCGCGATCTCGCCCAGCAGGAAAGACCAGTGGTCGGGGTAGACCTTGTTCAGGGTCCGCCGGAACCAGTTGGCCGCGACGAAGCGCTCGTCGAGCTCGACGGCGGCCTTGCCGAGGCGCGTGGTCGGCACTCCCGGCGCGGTGGCGGTGCGAGCCATCAGGAGTTCTCCCGGTTCCAGTAGCTGGGCCCGACGGGCTCAGGGTAGTCGCTGCGCGCGACGAAGTAGCCCTCGTCGTCGACCGTGATCGGCAGCTGGGGGAGCGAGCGCGTGGCCGGCCCGAAGACCGGCTTGGCCGCCTTCGTGATGTCGAACTGCGACTGGTGGCACGGGCAGAGGATCCGGCTGGTCTCCTGCTCGTACAGCGACACCGGGCAGCCCAGGTGCGTGCAGATCTTGGAGAACGCGAGGTAGTCGGCGTAGCCGAAGTCCTCCTGGCCGGGGCGCGCCTCGTAGACCGCCATCTGCTCCGGCCGCAGCCGGAACAGCATGGTCGCGGCGTCGCTGGCCCGGTTGCCGCCCTCGACCGCCGGGAAGACGGTCTCCAGCGAGCCCGGCTCGGCGTCGCCGGGCCGGATCGGGGTGCCGTCGTCGCGGACCAGCCGGACCCCGCGGCCCCACGGGGTGGTACCCAGCGGGTTGCCCTTGTTCGGGTCCTTGATCAGACCGCCGAGCGGGAGGATGAGCGCCAGGCCGACGCCGCCGCCCATGAACAGCAGCGAGCGGGTGAGCAGCTTGCGCCGGGCCAGGCCGCTGCGGTGGCCCCAGCCGACGAGCGTCGCCGACGTCGTCATCTGGTCGAAGTGGCCGGCGTCGTGCTTGACCTGCACCGCGGTCTCGTGCGGCAGCAGCTTCTTGGTGTAGAGGACCAGGCCGATGCCCACCAACGTGAGCGCCAGACCGAGGGTCGCCCCCAGGAGGGGGGTGAAGAGGGTGCTCCACGTGCCGGGGTGCTCGGCCCAGTTCCACTCGGGCAGGAACCAGCCCGAACCCACGTAGACGACGACGAAGCCGAACGACAGCAGGCCGGCGAGGAAGAACAGCGTGCCGACCTGGCGGACGGCCCGCTTCTCGAGCGTCGAGCCGGGCTCGGGGCCCGGGTCGACGTGCAGGACCTCGACGCCGTCCTGGGCTGCGCCGAGGGCGTCCAGCTCGTCCCGGCTCATCGTGGCCAGCCGCTCGCGGCTGTACTGGGCGTCCAGCCCGCCGTGCTCCTGGCCCCCGGTGCTGCCCGGGCGCTCCTCGCGCGCACTCACGCCTTGCTCCCCATCCAGAAGACCGCGAACATCATCGCCCCGATGCCGACGACCCAGATCACCAGACCCTCACCGACCGGGCCGATCCGGCCCACGCCGGCGCCACCGGGGTCGGACTGCTCGTTGAGCGTCTGCACGTAGTTGATGATCGACCGCTTCTCCTCGGGGGTCAGCTGGTTGTCCCCGAACACCGGCATGTTCTCGGGGCCGGTGAGCATCGCGGTGTAGATCTCGAGGTCGGTGCTGTCGACCAGGCTGGGAGCGGCCTTGCCGGAGGAGAGCGCGCCGCCGCGGCCGACGAAGTTGTGGCAGGAGGAGCAGTTCAGCCGGAACAGCTCGCCACCCACGGCCACGTCGCCGTCGCGCAGGTCCCCGGAGGGGAGCGTCGGGCCGCCGCCGTTGGCCTGGACGTAGGCCATCAACTGGTCGATCTCCTCGTCGGAGAAGACCCGGGGCTTGTTCTGCGCGTCGGCCTCGTTGCGCACCAGCGGCATGCGGCCGGTGTGCACCTGGAAGTAGACGGCCGCCTCGCCGACGCCGATGAGCGACGGGCCGCGGTTGGGCACGCCCTCGAGGTTGTCGCCGTGGCAGGTGATGCAGCTGGTCTCGTACAGCTCGCGACCGGCCTCGACCGCGGCCGACCCGGAGGTGGCGCCGTCGTCGGCGGCGTTGGCCGGGGCGAAGGTCGAGTACAGGGCGCCGGTGAGCACCAGCGCGGCCATCAGGCCGGCGACGTTCGCCACGCGGCGGCGCGCCTTGGAGCGGCGGCGGGCGCGGGCCCGGTCGGCCGGCGCGCCACCGGAGCGGCGGCGACTGCCGCCGGCCGGGGACTCCTCGTCGCGCGGGGCGTCGGACTGCGGGTTCGTGGTGGACACCGTTTCCCTAGCGGATCAGGTAGATCGTGGCGAAGAGCCCGACCCACACGACGTCGACGAAGTGCCAGTAGTAGGAGACCACGATCGCCGAGGTCGCCTGCGCCGGCGTGAAGCGGCCCATGGTGGACCGGATGAGCAGGTAGACGAACGCGATCAGCCCACCGATGACGTGCAGCGCGTGGAAGCCGGTGGTCAGGTAGAAGACCGAGCCGTACGTCGAGGACGAGATCGTCGTGGCGTGGTCGGTGACGAGCACGCGGTACTCGTTCGCCTGGGCGAGCACGAAGACCAGGCCCATGACGAAGGTGATCGTGAACCAGCGGCGCAGGCCGTAGACGTTGCCCTGCTCGGCCGCGAACACACCGAGCTGGCAGGTGACCGACGACGCGACCAGGATGATCGTGAAGACCAGCGCGTACGGCAGGTTCAGCTCGGTGGGCTCCGGCGGCCACCCCTCGGTCGCGCGGGCGCGCGCGGTGAAGTACATGGCGAACAACCCGGCGAAGAACATCAGCTCGCTGGAGAGCCAGATGATCGTGCCGACGCTGACCATGTTCGGTCGGGTCAGGGAGTGCACCCGCGACGTGTCGAAGGTGCTGCTCGCAACGGGGGCCGTTGTCACGGCCTCATCATGGCATCGGCACAGGGTGGTCACGACCGCGGGTGCGATGGCGTGGCGGTGACCGTGACCTGCTCGAGACCCGGCGCTCGCGGCCTTCGCGGGAACCGCTGGTCGCGGGCACTAGGCTCGCGCGCGTGACCGAAGCAACCGTGCTGGTGTACAGCTCCCGTCCCGAGGTGCGGGAGGCCGTCCGCACGGCCGTCGGCCGCCGGCCGGCCGCCGACGTCGGCCCGCTCACCTGGGTCGAGTGCGTGACCGGCGACGAGGTGGTCACGGCCGTCGACCTCGGCGGGATCGACCTCTGCATCCTCGACGGCGAGGCGCAGCCGACCGGCGGTCTCGCGCTGGCCCGCCAGCTCAAGGAGGAACTGGTCGACAGCCCCGCGCTGTGCGTGCTCATCGCGCGCCAGCCCGACCGCTGGCTGGCCCACTGGTCGATGGCCGACGGCACGCTTCCGCTCCCGGTCGACCCGCTGACCGCGCCCGCCGTGGTGGCCGAGCTGCTCCGCGAGCACGCCGCGCGGCCGCCCGCCACGCGGCGGTGACCACCCCGACCTGGCCGGGGCTGCTGACCCGGCTGCTGGCCCGGCAGGACCTCACCGCGGCCGACACCGCCTGGGCGATGGGCGAGATCATGTCGGGCGAGGCCAGCCCGGCGCAGATCGCCGCCTTCGTGGTGGCGCTGCGGGCCAAGGGCGAGGCGCCCGAGGAGGTCGCCGGCCTCGCCGACACCATGCGCGACCGCGCGACGCCGGTCGACCTGCCGCTGGACAGCGTCGACGTCGTCGGCACCGGCGGCGACGGGGCGCACACGGTCAACATCTCCTCGATGGCGGCCGTGGTGACCGCGGCCACCGGCGTCCCGGTGGCCAAGCACGGCAACCGGGCGGCCTCGTCGTCCTCGGGCTCGGCCGACGTGCTCGAGGCCCTCGGCGTCGCCATCGACCTGCCCGCCGACGGGGTCGCGCGGTGCGTGCAGCGGGCCGGCATCGGGTTCTTCTTCGCGCCGGTCTTCCACCCCGGGTTCCGGCACACCGCCGTGCCGCGGCGGGAGATGGGCATCGGCACCGTCTTCAACTTCCTCGGCCCGCTCACCAACCCGGCCCGCCCGGTGGCCGCGGCCATCGGCTGCGCGGACCTGCGGATGGCACCGGTGCTCGCCGCGGTGCTCGCCGGGCGGGGCACCCGCGCGGTGGTCTTCCGGGGGGACGACGGGCTGGACGAGCTGACCACGGCGACGACGTCCTCGGCCTGGGTCGTGCGCGACGGCGAGGTCGAGCCCGACCGCGTGGACCCGTCGGCGCTGGGCATCGCGCCACCGCCGGAGGACGCGCTGCGCGGCGGCGACCCGCGGTTCAACGCCGGTGTCTTCCGCCGGCTGGTCGACGGCGAGCGCGGGCCGGTGCGCGACGCCGTCCTGCTCAACGCCGCCGCGGCGCTGGCCGCCTACGGCACGCGGGCCGAGCGGCTGCACGACGCCCTGGCGGCCGGCATGGCGACCGCGGCCGCGGCGGTCGACGACGGCCGGGCGGCCGCGCTGCTCGACCGGTGGGTGGCGGTCAGCCGAGAGATCGCCGCCGGTTAATCGGCGGTCTCGAAGCCGATCGAGAAGGCCGACTCGAGGTCGTGCTTCGAGTAGGCCCGGAAGGCGATGTGGGTGTCGGTGTCGACCACGCCGGGCACCTTGTTGATCCGCCCGGCGATCACCTCGGCGATCTGCTCGAACTCGCGCACGCGGACGACCGCGATCAGGTCGGTGTCGCCGGCGACGGAGTAGACCTCGCTGACGCCCTCGAGGTCGGCGACGGCCTGGGCCACCTCGCCGATGGAGTCGGTGGCCGCGTCGATCATCACGATGGCGGTGATCACGCCGGGGAGCCTAGCCGGGGTCGCCGGTTCGGCGCGGCCTCCGGCCGCACGCGGTCCGGGCGGGCCCGCGTGCCCAGCGACCGGGAGTCGGCGAAGGGGTCGCGCTCGGCCCGGCCGGCCTCCACCCGGTCGAGGAAACCGGTGTACGGCCCGGTGCCCGGCGCGGGGCAGGCGAGCACCCCCTCCACCTGCACCAGCCGGGTGCCCGGCTTCTCGATCCAGCGCATGACCAGCTCGGTCTCGTCCACGGACGCGGCGGGCTCGTCCTCGGGCCCGACGGGGGTCTCGGCGGTGGCCAGCAGGCCGGCCAGCGTGCCGCGCACGGTCGTGCCCCGCGGCGCGTTCCCCGCGGCGACCAGCCGGCCGCGGCGGACGACGGACAGCTGCCAGCCGCCGTCGCCGTCGGGGCGGGCGAGCACGAGCTCGGGGACGCGGGCCAGCGACTCCAGCCGCTGGCGGCGGCGGACGGCGCGCACCAGCACCGCGATGCGGTCGCGCAGCACGGCGGCGTCCTCGTACCGCTCCTCGGCGGAGAGCCGCTCGACCCGGGCCAGCAGGGGGGCGACGATCTCGCGCGGGTCGGAGGCGACGGCGGACCGGAACACCGCCGCGATGCCGGCGTACTCCTCGACCGACTGGGCGCCGGTGCACGGCGCCCCGCAGCGGCCCATGCCGGCCAGCGCGCAGGCGGTGGTGTGCGTCCGCGGCGAGAGGCGGGTGGTGCACTGGCGCAGCGGCAGCGCCTCGTGCACCGCGGCGGCCGCGGCGTCGGCCGCCCGGCGGTCGGGGAACGGCCCGAGGAAGACCCCGGCGCCCGGGCGGACCCGGCGGACGACGGAGAGCCGCGGGAAGGGTTCCTCGGTCAGCCGCAGCCACAGCGCGCGCTCGGGGAAGCGGGACCGGCGGTTGTAGCGGGGCTTGTGCTCGGCGATCAGCCGCAGCTCGCGGACCGCGGCCTCCAGGTCGTGCGCGCAGGACAGCGCCTCGACCCGCTTGGCCAGCCCGATCATCTCGGTGATGCGGCTGCGCTGCTCGCTGGCGGAGAAGTAGCTGCGGACGCGGCTGCGCAGGTCGTTCGACGTCCCGACGTAGAGCGGCTCGTCGCGCGGGCCGCGGAAGACGTAGACGCCCGGACCGTGCGGGACGTCCTCGGCCAGGTGCCGCTTGCGCCGCCGCTCGGGGTCGATCTGCCGGGTGAGCGAGGTCAGCTCCTCCAGCGACGTGATGCCCAGCGGGCCGAGCCGCTCGAAGAGCCCGTGCAGGACGTCGACGGTGGCCCGCGCGTCGGCCAGCGCGCGGTGGCACGGCTGGGTCGTGGTGGCGAAGTACGGGGCCAGGGTGGCCAGCTTGCAGTTGGGCACCTCGTCGCTGGTGAGCAGCCGCCGGGCCAGGACGGCGGTGTCGACCGACGCGGCCGGGGGCCAGGCGAAGCCGTTCTCGGCGCAGGCGGCCTTGAGGAAGCCGATGTCGAACGGCGCGTTGTGCGCCACCAGCACCGCGCCGCGCGCGAACTCGAGGAAGGCGGGCAGGACGGCGCCGATCCGCGGGGCCGTGGCCACCATCGCCGAGGTGATGCCGGTGAGGACGCTGATGTAGGGCGGGATCGCGGTGCCCGGGTCGACGAGCGTCTGGAACTCGCCGAGCACCTCGCCGCCGCGGACCTTGACCGCGCCAATCTCGGTGATGGCGCTGTCCTTGGGCGAGCCGCCGGTGGTCTCGAGGTCGACGACGACGAAGGTCACCTCGGACAGCGGCGTGCCGAGCTCGTCGATCGTCGCCTGCACGTAGCCCGGCGGGTCGAAGACGCGGGAGCCGGCCCGGGGAGCGGGAAGGGGACCGGGGGAGGGGGGCACGGGGCGGACGGTAGGTCGGGGGGCCGACAGTCCCGGGGACGCGCGCCGGGCCCGGGAGGCCGGGCACCGTTCGGCGACGGCGGGCGCCGGAGCCGCCCACGGGTCGCCCGGGAGGGGTAAAACGGCTGCTCACATGGCGAGGAGGGAGTCACCAGGTCACGATTCCGTCGTAGGGGCGCAGCGGCCCCGTCCCGCAGAGGTGGTTGCATGCTCCCGCGCTCCCGGTGGCGCGCCCGACGCCGGTGGACGGCGTTCCTCCCGGTCGTCGTCGTGGCCGCCGCGGTCGCCGTCGCGACCCCGGCCGCCGCCGCGCCGAGCGACCAGCCGGGCGGCACCTCCGGCGTCCTCGACAGCTCGGCGCTGGACAGCCTCCAGCAGCGCGCCGCCGAGGTGCAGTCCGGGCTGCAGCAGCGGCAGGCGGAGATCGCGGCCGCGCGCGAGGAGCTCGCCCTCGCCCAGCAGCAGGTCGACGCCGCCCAGGCCGCGCTCGCCGACACCGAGGGCGTGCTCGCCGAGCGGCAGGCGGTGGTGGCGCGGTACGCGGCCGCGGCCTACCGCGACGGCGGCTCCCTGACCCCGCTCACGGTGCTGCTGACCGGTGGCGACCCCGGCGACATCGTCGCCGCCATGGGCTACCTCGAGGCGGTCGACGCCTACACCGCCGAGCTGCTCGCCGCCGCCGAGCAGCAGCGGCAGGCCGCGCTGGCCGACCAGGCCGCGGCGCAGGCGGCACTGCACGCCGCGCAGGAGCGGGCCGACCAGGTGCAGCTGCAGATCCAGGAGCTGGAGGCGCAGGCCGCCGCGGTCACCGAGGAGCTCGACCGGGCGCTCGACGTCGTCGACGACCAGCTCACCCAGCTGCAGCGGGAGCAGCTGGAGGTCAACTCGCGAACGGCGGCCAACTGGCGGGTCTACGTCGGTCAGCTCGCCGCCGCCGGGGTCGTGCCGCCGCCCGCCGCCGAGCTGCTCGACCCGGCCGCGGCGCTGCCCGCGGGGCTGGTCCCGGTCGCCTCGGCCGCGGGTGGCGCGCAGGCCGGCGCGGCGCAGCGGCCGGGCCAGCCGACCTCGCTGCTCGTCCTGCCCGCCGAGACCCTCGCCGCCGTCTCGGCGGCCATGGACCAGCTGGGCCTGCCCTACGCGCCGGGCACCGCGGGCCCGGACTCGTGGGCCTGCGGCTCGCTGGTGCAGTCGGTGTTCGGGGCGGCCGGTCTCCAGCTACCGGGCGACCAGGCGGGGCTGTTCGCCGGGACCACGCCGGTCGACGCCCGCGACGTCCTCCCCGGCGACCTGGTGTTCCTCGGCACGCCCGAGTCGGGGCTCGGGCACGTCGGCATCGCCCTCGACCCGCAGACGATGCTGGCGGCCGACGCGCGGGCCGGCGCCGTCGTCGTCCGCCGGCTGCCGACCGACCAGGTGATCGGCATCGGCCGGCCCAGCCTCGGCCAGCGCGCACCGGTCGCGGCCCCCGGGCCGACGGACGGCGCGCTGCAGGTGGAGTGCGGCAACACCGTCTACCCGCCCAGCTACGACGGCGCCCGGTCGTGGGGCGGCTACCCCAACGGGCTGATCCCGCCCAGCGCGCTGTGCCCGATCGGGGTCGGCGGCCACTCGCTGCGCTGCGACGCCGCCGCCGCGTGGAAGGCCATGTCGACGGCCTTCGCCGGGACCTTCGGCACGCCGATCTGCATCACCGACTCCTACCGCACCTACGCCAGCCAGGTGCGCCTGTACGGGCAGAAGCCCGCGCTGGCCGCGGTGCCCGGCACCAGCAACCACGGCTGGGGACTGGCCGTGGACCTGTGCGGCGGCATCGAGTCCTTCGGCACGCCGCAGTACGCCTGGATGGTGGCCAACGCCGGCCGCTTCGGCTGGCTGCACCCGACCTGGGCCGACCCGGGCAACGGGCGCGAGGAGCCGTGGCACTGGGAGTACGCAGGCACCTGACCGCCCGCCTGTCAACCCTCGCGGCCCGGAACTGTCGGTGGCCGCTCCTACCGTGCGGACGACTCACGGAGGAGAACACACCGATGCTCATCGACTGCGACACCTGCACCTCCCGCGGGACGGGCTGCGCCGACTGTGTCGTCACCGTGCTGCTGGGCGCGCCCCCCGGGTGGCAGACCGACGACCCGGTGGTCGTCGCGCTGCCCGACCGCGCTCCCGCCCGCACCGAGCCGGCCCGGACGGCCGAGGACGCCGTCGTGCCACCCCCGGGCGTGGTCGTGGAGTTCGACGACGTCGAGCGGCGCGCGGTGCGCGCCCTGGCCGAGGTCGGGCTGGTGCCCCCGCTGCGCCACTCCCCGGGCACGTCCGGCGGCGAGGACGGCCGCCGGACCGGCTGAGACCCGGTGCCCCCGGCGCCACGTGGGGCGATCACGGCGCGCGGCCGTGATGCTGCTCGCAGTGACGATCACGACAACCCCAGGGGGCCCCGTTTGTCACAACTGCATCACGCCCGTATGGTCGCTGCGTTCGACCGAGCGGTCGTCGCCCACCGGGGCGGCCTCGGACGGACACCGCCGAATCGCCGACGGCACCGCCAGGTGTCCGAGGTGAACCGGGGACCCACCGCAGTACTGGGGTGAGTTCTCACGTGCGCCGGCTCGCCGGGGCACCGAGATAGGGCACCTTTTCTTCCCAGCCCGAACCCGTCAGCTAACTCGGTAGGCGGTCAGCTGAGGAAGAAGGAGAGCCGCCGAACGTGGCGACGTCTCGCCCTGCCCTGGGGCATGCCCACGCACCCTCCGAACGACACCGCACCACCCGCACCCGCCCCTCCGCCTGGCTCCGTTCCGGGCTGCTGCTGGGCGTGACCGCGGCGCTGACCGTCACGCTGCTGCCCGGCACGGCCGCCGCCGAGCCCGGCCGCGCGACATCCCCCGAGCAGGCCGCCCAGCTCGTCGCCGAGGCCAGCCACCAGCTCGAGGTCGTCCAGGAGCAGGTCAACACCGCCCGCGAGGAGCTCGCGCTGCAGCAGGCCGCCGTCACCGCGGCCGAGGCCGACGCCGCCGCGGCGCAGCAGCAGCTCGACTCGCTCGACGGGCAGATCCGCCAGCTCGCCCACAGCGCCTACACCGGCGGCGACCAGAACCTGCGCGCGCTGGACGTGATGCTGACCAGCGACTCCGCCGAGGACTTCCTCACCCAGCTCGGCACGCTCGAGGCGATCGCCGGCCACACCACCGAGGCGATCGAGGAGGTGGCCGAGGCGGCCGCCGCGGCCGAGGACGCCCGCGGCGAGGCCGACGCGGCCGCCGCGGAGGCCCAGCAGACGCTGGACGCCATCGAGGCCCAGGAGGCCGAGCTCCAGGCGGACATCGCCGACTACCAGGAGCAGTACGACCAGCTGACCGCTGCCCAGCAGCAGCAGGTCGCCGCCGCGCACGGGAGCGAGTCCCTCGCGGCGCCGGCCGTCGCGCCGGCCGCCGCCCCGGCCGCCGGTGGCAGCGCCGCCGCGCAGACCGCGGTCAGCACGGCACTGGCGCAGGTGGGCGACCCCTACGTCTGGGGTGCCGGTGGGCCGAACAGCTTCGACTGCTCCGGCCTCACGCAGTACGCCTACGCCGCGGCCGGCATCAGCCTGCCGCACTCGAGCAGCATGCAGTCGCGGATGGGCACCCCGGTGTCCCGCGACGCCCTGCAGCCGGGCGACCTGATCTTCTTCTACAGCCCGGTCAGCCACGTGGCGATGTACATCGGCAACGGCCAGATGGTGCACGCGTCCACGTCCGGCCAGCCGGTGAAGGTGGTCAGCGTCGGTTCGATGCCGGGCTTCAACAGCGCCCGCCGCATCGCCTGATCGGAAAAGGCCCCCTGCAGGGGCCCGCCGCGAGCGTGCGAGCGGCGGGGGGCAGGGGGGTCCTTCTCCTAAGGTGGGCCGGGTGACCGTCCGCCGCGCCGCACTGGTCGCGGCGGTGCTCCTCGGCGCCGCGTTCGTCCTCGTGGTGGTCCTGCGGACCCCCTGGACCGTGCTGCCCACGCCGCCCGGCGGCTCGCCGCCGGTCGACCCCACCGCCGGGCTCCCGGCCGACGTCGTCGCCCGCGCCGACTCCTTCGCCGCGGCGATCCGGCCGGCCTCGCTGGCCAACCTGGTCCTCGGCCTGGCCGTCACCGCCGCCCTCGGCCTCACCCGGCTGGGCGCCCGCCTCGTGCGCGCCGTCGCCGCCCCGCTCGGCGGCGGCTGGGTCTGGCAGGTCCTCCTCGGCACGCTCGCGCTGGGCGTCATCGGCCGGCTGGTCACCCTGCCGCTCGCGGTGTATGGGGAGGTGGTCCGCCACCGGTACGGGCTGTCCACCCGCAGCTGGCCGCTGTTCCTCCGCGACGTCGCGGTGTCCACCGCCATCGACGCCGGCCTGACCGCGCTCGGCGTCCTGGCCCTGGTGGTGCTCGCCCGCCGGGTGCCGCGGTTCTGGTGGGCGTGGGCCGCCGCCGGCGCGGCGGTGCTCGTGGTCGTCGGCTCGTTCCTCTACCCGGTCGTCATCGAGCCGGCGTTCAACCGCTTCGAGTCCCTGCCGGCCGGCCAGCTGCGCACCGACCTGTTCGCCCTGGCCGAGGAGAACGGCACGCCGATCGAGGACGTGCTCGTCTCCGACGCCTCGCGGCGCACGACGGCGCTCAACGCCTACGTCTCGGGCTTCGGCTCGACCCGCCGCGTCGTCCTCTACGACACGACGCTCCGGACGCTGCCCGACGACGAGATCGAGTCGATCGTCGCCCACGAGCTCGGCCACGTCGCCACCGACGACGTCCTCACCGGCACGCTGATGGGGGCGCTCGGCGCCGCGGCCGGCGTCGCCCTGTTCGGCTGGCTGCTGACCTGGTCGCCGCTGCTGCGCCGGGCCGGGGCCGACGGGCCGGGCGATCCGCGGGTGGTCCCGCTGGCGCTGCTCCTGGTCGCGGCCGGCACGCTGCTGGCCACCCCGGTGCAGAACCTGGTGTCGCGGCACGTGGAGGCGCGCGCCGACGTGCACGCCCTCGACCTCACCCGGGACCCGGACGCCTTCGTGTCCATGCAGCAGCGGCTGGCCACGCGCAACCTCGCGCAGCCCGACCCCCCGGCCGCCTGGCAGTGGTTCTTCGGCAGCCACCCCACCTCCTCCCAGCGGGTGGCCCTGGCGCGCGACTGGGCGGAGCTGGACCGGCCGTGACGAGCCCCAAGACCCTGGTCGTCACCAACGACTTCCCGCCGCGCCAGGGCGGCATCCAGACCTTCGTCGCCGCGCTGCTGGCCCGCACGGACCCGGGGTCCCTCGCCGTCCTGGCGTCGCGGTCGCCGGGGTGGGAGGCCTACGACGCCGGGCTGCCCTACCCGGTGGTCCGGCGGCCGACGTCGATGCTGCTGCCCACGCCGGGGACCGCACGGGCGGCGGCCGGGCTCGTGCGCGCGCACGGCTGCGACACCGTCTTCTTCGGCGCGGCCGCCCCGCTGGGGCTGCTCGCCCCTGGCCTGCGCGCGGCCGGCGTCCGGCGCCTGGTCGGCGCCACGCACGGCCACGAGACCGGCTGGGTGGCGCTGCCCGGCTCCCGGCAGCTCATGCAGCGCATCGCCGGCGGGCTGGACCTGCTGACCTACATCAGCGAGTACACCCGCGGCCGGCTGGCGCCCGCGCTGGGCGACCGCACCGCGCTGGCCCAGCTCTCACCCGGCGTCGACGTCGACCACTTCACCCCGGACGCCGACGGCGCGGCCGTCCGCCGCCGGCACGGGCTGGGGGAGGCGCCGGTCGTGGTGTGCGTGTCCCGGCTGGTCGCCCGCAAGGGCCAGGACGTGCTGGTGCGGGCGTGGCCGCGCGTGCTGGCCCGGCATCCCGGCGCCCGGTTGCTGCTGGTGGGCGGCGGGCCGCTGGAGAGGAGCCTGCGCCGGGCGGTCACGGCCGCCGGGCTCGAGGGGTCCGTCGTCCTCACCGGGCCCGTGCCGCCGGAGGAGCTGCCGGCCCACTACGCCGCCGGGGACGTGTTCGCCATGCCGTGCCGGACCCGCCGCGGCGGGCTCGACGTCGAGGGGCTGGGCATGGTGTTCCTCGAGGCGGCGGCCTGCGGCCGGCCGGTGGTGGCCGGCACCTCCGGCGGCGCCCCGGAGGCCGTCCAGGACGGCGTCACCGGGCACGTGGTCGAACCGCGCTCACCGGCGGCGGTGGCGACGGCGATCAGCGGGCTGCTCGACGACCCGGCGAAGGCCGCGGCGATGGGCGCGGCCGGCCGGGCGTGGGTCGAGCAGCGCTGGTCGTGGGCGCACATCGCCGCCACCTTCGAGCGGCTGCTCGCCGGTCAGCGGGAGTAGAGCGCCTCGACCTCGGCGCCGTGCTCCTTGAGGACGACGGCGCGCTTGAGCTTCAGGCTCGGCGTCAGCATGCCGTTCTCCTCCGTGAAGTCCGAGCCGAGCACGCGGTACTTCTTGATCGCCTCGGCGTTGGAGACGGCCTTGTTGGCCTCGGCCACCGCGGCGTCGAGCTCCTTGATCAGGTCCTCGTCGTCGCGCAGCTGCTCGACGGTGGTGTCCTTCGGCTTGCCGCGCTGCTCGAGCCAGGCCGGCAGGGCCTCCTCGTCGAGGGTGATGAGCGCGGCGATGAACGGCCGCTGGTCGCCGACGACGATGCACTGGCTGACCAGCGCGTGCGCGCGGAGGCGGTCCTCGAGGACGGCGGGGGCGACGTTCTTGCCGCCCGCGGTCACCAGGATCTCCTTCTTGCGGCCGGTGATCTTGAGGAAGCCGTCGCCGTCGATCTCGCCGAGGTCGCCGGTGTGGAACCAGCCGTCGTCGTCGATGGCCTCCTTGGTGGCCTGCTCGTTCTGCCAGTAGCCGCGCATCACGATGCCGCCCTTGATGAGGATCTCGCCGTCCTCGGCGATGGCGGCGGAGACGCCGGGCAGCGGGCGGCCCACGGTGCCGATCCGGAAGGCCTCGTCGTGGTTGACCGAGGCGGCCGCGGTGGTCTCGGTGAGCCCGTAGCCCTCGTACACCGTGACGCCGACGCCCCGGTAGAAGTGGCCGAGCCGCTCGCCGAGCGGGGCGCCGCCGGACACCGCGCCGATGCAGCGGCCGCCGAGCGCGGCGCGCAGCTTGCCGTAGACCAGCTTGTCGAACAGCGCGTGCTGGGCGCGCAGGGCCAGGCCGGGGCCGCCGTTGTCCTGCGCCCGCGACCAGTCGATGGCCACCTGGGCGGCCTTGTCGAAGATCTTGCCCTTGCCGCCGGCGTCGGCCTTCGCCTTGGCCTGGTTGAAGACCTTCTCGAACACCCGCGGGACGGCGAGGACGAACGTCGGCTTGAACTCGCCGAGGTCCTCGACGAGGTTCTTCACCTCGGGGGTGTGCCCGACGACGGTGCGGGTCTTCACGGCGCCGACCTGCAGCACCCGGGCGAGGACGTGGGCCAGCGGGATGAACAGCAGCAGCGAGCCCTCGACCGACAGGAACCGGCCGAGCAGCGTCATGCCGTTGTTGATCTCGAAGAGGAAGTTGCCGTGGGTCAGCTCGCAGCCCTTGGGCCGGCCGGTGGTGCCGCTCGTGTAGATCAGCGTGGCCAGGCTGTCGGCGCCGAGCGTCGCCCGGCGGGCCTCGAGCTCGCTGTCGGGGACGTCCCCGCCGGCCGCGGTCAGCGTGCCGACCACGTCGTCGTCCATGACCCACACCGGGCCGAGCTCCGGGGCCTGGTCGCGCACCGACTCCATGGTCTCGGCGTGCTCGGCCCGCTCGACGATCGCGGCCTTCGCGGCGGAGTCGGTCAGGATCCAGGCCACCTGGTCGGCGCTGGAGGTCTCGTACACCGGCACGGTGACGGCGCCGGCGGCCCAGATGCCGAAGTCGCAGACGGTCCACTCGTAGCGGGTGCGCGCCTGCAGCGCGACCCGGTCGCCGGGGCCGACGCCCGCGGCGATGAGGCCCTTGGCCACGCCGGCGACCTGGTCGGCGAACTGCTTCCAGGTGACGTCGCGCCACTGGCCGTCGCGGTGGACGCGGTACCCGACCTCGTCGCCGTGCTCGGCGACGTTGGCGGCCAGCAGGTCGGGGATGGCCTCGCCGCGGCCGACCTCGGTGGTCGCGGGGACGCTGAACTCGCGCACGCCTGGTCCTCTCCTCCCGGACCCTCCATCGGGCGCCGTCGCCCGCGGATCCGAGTACGGGTCACGATCAATCTAACTGCAAAGTCCCCGAGCGTCCTACTCGTGAGTAGCCGGGGGGACCCACCCGTGCGTGGCAGAGGGGTCCCCACCGCCCCCGTGCAGCGCCCGCCGAGCGGTTAGCCTGCCCTCCATGGCCGACCAGTCCACCCAGTCGATCGTCGTCGATGCGCCCGCGGCCGACGTCATGGCGGTCATCGCCGACTTCCCCGCCTACCCGCAGTGGGTCGCCGCCGCCAAGAAGGTGGAGGTGGTCGAGGACGGCCCCGACGGCCGGGCCCGCCGCGTGCACTTCGTGCTCGACGCCGGCGCGGTGAAGGACGACTACGTCCTCGACTACACCTGGGACGGCGACCGCCAGGTCTCCTGGACGCTGGTCAAGGGGCAGATGCAGAAGCGCCAGGACGGCTCCTACACGCTGGTGGAGAAGGACGGCGCCACCGAGGTCACCTACTCGATCACCATCGACCTCTCGATCCCGATGCTCGGGATGATCAAGCGCAAGGCCGAGAAGGTCATCCTCGACACGGCGCTCAAGGAGCTCAAGAAGCGCGTGGAGAGCTGACCGGCGGGCCGATGCGCACGCTGCTGTTCACCGGGCCGGGCGGCGCCGGGACGTCGACGACGGCCGCGGCCGCGGCCGTGCGGGCCGCCCGCGGCGGTGCCCGCACGCTGCTGGTGACCCGCCAGGCGCCGCCGGTGGCCGGGCTGGCCGCGGTCGCCGGGCTGGAGCTGGCCGTCGTCGACGCGCAGGCCGCCGCCGAGCAGGCCTGGCGGACGCACGCCGCCACCCTCGCGGCGCTCGTGCCGCAGGTGGACCTGCCGCCGGCCAGCTCGGTCGTCCCGCCGCCCGGGGCCGCGGAGCTGGCCGTGCTCGCCGCCCTCGACCGCGCCGACGCCGACGTCGTCGTCCTCGACGCCGGCCCGCTGGAGGCCGGGACCGCGCTGGTCGCGCTGCCCACCACGCTGCGCTGGTGGCTCGACGTCGCGCTGCCGCCGCGGATCCGGGCGCTGGCCGCCATCCGCACCGCCGCCGTCCGCTCCGGTGCCGCCCGGTCGGGGCCGGTCGACGCCGTGCTCTCCGCCGTCCCGGCCGTCGAGCAGCTGCTCGCCCGGGTCCGCCCGGCCGACCCCGCCGCCACCTCCGTCGTCCTCACCGCCACCGGCCGGCCGGCGGCCGTGCGCGCGCTGCGCTCCGCGGCCACGACGCTCGGTCTGCTCGGCCAGCGGCCGGCGGCGGTCGTCGCCCGGGAGCTGCCCGGGGGCCCGGGGGAGTGGTGGGCCGGCCGGCTCGCCGAGCAGGAGGCGGTGCTCGCCGACCTCGCCGCGATCGCGCCGCTGCGCCGGGTGCCCGAGTCGGCCTCGACGCCGGCGGAGGTCGACGGGCTGGGCCCGCTGCTGGACGCGCTCGAGCTGCCCGACGCGGCCCCGCTGCCGGCGCCCGCTCCCGAGCGGCTGGACGGGACGTGGCGGCTGGTGCTGCCGCTGCCCTTCGCCGAGCGCGACAGGGTGGAGCTGACCCGCTGGGCCGACGACCTGGTCGTCACCGCGGCCGGCGTCCGCCGCTCGGTCCGCCTGGACGCCCTGCTGCGCCGCTGCGCGGTGACCGGCGGCCGGCTGGCCGACCCGGGCACCGCGCAGGCGCGCCTCGAGGTCACCTTTGCCCCGGATCCCCGGCTCTGGCCGGCCGATCTGCTTCCCGCCGAGGAGAGTTCCCCATGACGACCGGTGCCGACTGGGCCGAGCAGGCCCACCGCCTGCTGGAGGCCGTGAAGGAGGCGGCGCAGACCGAGACGGCCGAGCACGACCCCGCCACCGGCGAGTGCAAGTGGTGCCCCCACTGCCAGGTGCTGGCCGTGCTGCGCGGCGACCGGCCCGAGGTGACGGCCGCGCTCAACGACGTGCTCGCCACGGCGTCGGCGGCGCTGCGCTCGTTCTCCGGCGAGACCCCGGCGCAGGAGCCGCCCGGCCACGAGGACGAGCCCCCGCACAGCGATCCCGCGCCCGAGGTGCAGCGGATCGAGATCGCGTGATCCCGGCCGCGCAGCAGCCCGCGGTCGGCGTCGACATCGGTGGCACCAAGGTGGCCGGCGGCCTGGTCGCGCCGGACGGGCGGGTGCTCGACACCGCCCGGCGGGCGACGCCCGGCGCCTCGGTGACCGAGACCGAGGACGCGATCGCCGGCGTGGTCGCCGACCTGCTGGGGCGGGCCGAGGGGCCGGTCGTCGGGGTGGGCGTCGGCGCGGCCGGTTGGTTCGACCGCACCGGCGACACCGTGCTGTTCAGCCCGCACCTGGCCTGGCGGCACTCCAGCCTGCGCCAGGACCTCGCCGCCCGGCTGCGGCTGCCGCTGTGGGTGGGCAACGACGCCGACGCCGCGGCCTGGGCCGAGTACCGCTACGGCGCCGCCCGCGGCGCGGACCTGGCGTTGATGATCACGCTGGGTACCGGCATCGGCGGCGGCATCGTGATGGACGGCCGGCTGCAGCGCGGCTCGCACGGGGTGGCCGGCGAGTGGGGGCACATGCGCGTGGTCCCCGACGGGCGGCTGTGCGCGTGCGGGAACCGCGGCTGCTGGGAGCAGTACGCCAGCGGCACCGCCCTGGGCCAGACGGCGCGGGAGGTCGCCGCGTCGTCCCCGGCCGCCGCGGGCCGGCTGCTGGAGCGGGTGGACGGCGTCGCCGCCGCGCTGACCGGCGAGCACGTCGCCGCGGCCGCCGCCGACGGCGACCCGCTGGCGCTGGAGCTGGTCACCGAGGTCGGCACCTGGCTCGGGCAGGGCATCGCCGACCTCGCCGCCGTGCTCGACCCGGAGGTCGTGGTCATCGGCGGCGGCGTGAGCAAGCTGGGGGAGCTGGTCCTCGCCCCGGCGCGCCACCGCCTGGAGCGGGCGCTGCCCGGCCGCGGCTTCCGTCCCGGGCCGCGGGTGGTCGCCGCCGAGCTGGGGCCGCAGGCGGGGCTGGTGGGCGCGGCCGACCTGGTCAGGGCCGGAGTGGATCCGTCGGCGTGACGCGCACGGACCCCCTCCGGATCAGGTGAGCTCGCGGGCCAGCTGCTCGAGGAACAGGCCGATGTCGGTGACGATGCCCATCGCCTGGGCGCTCCCGCGGTCGGCGAGCTTGGTGACCGTCGCCGGGTTGATGTCGACGCAGACCAGCGGCACCGACGCCGGGAGCAGGTTCCCGGTCGCGATCGAGTGCAGCATCGTCGCGACCATGATGCAGAAGCCGACGTCGTGCAGCTCGGCGCGCATCGCGCGCTGACCCTCGATGACGTCGGTGTGGACGTCGGGCAGCGGCCCGTCGTCGCGCACCGAGCCGACCAGCACGAACGGCTTGCCGGCCCGCACCATCGCGTGCATCACGCCGCCGGTGAGCACGCCGGAGTCCACCGCGGCCCGGATCGACCCCGCGCGGCGGATGGTGTTGATCGCCCGGATGTGGTGCTCGTGCCCGTGCGGCACGCCGGAGCCCTTGGCGAGGTCGACGCCGAGCGACGTGCCGTACAGCGACGCCTCGATGTCGTGCGTGGCCAGCGCGTTGCCGGCGAACAGGACGTCGACGTAGCCGGCCTCGACCAGGCGCACCATGGCCGGTGAGGCACCGGTGTGGACGACGGCCGGGCCGCCCACCCACAGCACCCGCCGCCCGGCGGCCTTCACCTCGCGCATCCGCTCGGCGATCTGCCGGACCAGCAGCGCCTGCGGTTTCTCGCTGGAGGCGACCGACGACATGAACCCGAACGCCTCCTCCTCACCGCGGACCACCGCCGGGGGCATCTCGACGCGCACCCCGTTCGCGCCGCACACCACCCGGTCGCCGGCGCGCACGTCGCTGACCGGGACGGTGCGGACGACGACCCGGCCACCCTGCTCGCCGACCACGAGGCCGCAGTCCATCTCGGCGCGGTCGACGGCGAGCCACTCGCGGTCGAGGCGGACGAAGGTGTCCAGGTTGGTCGTGGAGTAGAAGTCTTCGGGGAAGACGCCGTCGGCGGGCGCCGGGCGCAGCGTCGCCGTCCCCGGGTCGACGGCGTTGGCGCCGTGGGTCTGCAGCCGCATGAGGATCCGGTCGAGCAGGTCGGCGTCCGCGGTGCGGACCGAGACCAGCGCCCGCGACTCGTCCTCGTGCTCGCGGCCGAGGTCCAGGCTCTCGATGCGGTAGTCGCCGCCGTACTCGAGGACGTCGTCCAGGACCCGCGCCAGGACGCCGGTGTCCATGAGGTGCCCGGTCAGGGCCACGGTCGCGGAGTGCGGCGCGGTGGTGCTCACCGACCGGACGCTAGCGTCAGGCGCCCGTCACGACCACGGTGTTGCCGTCGGGGTCCTGCAGCCGCAGCACGTGGCCGGCGCCGGCCGGCTCGGGGCCGTCCTGGGCGATCCCCGCGGCGCCGAGCCGCGAGGTGACGCCGTCGACGTCGTCGGTGCCGAGGACGACCGTCGACCGGCCGGCGCGGACCGGGTCGACCCAGACCTGCACCCCGCGACCCCCGCCGACGTGCCACTCGACGAGCCCGTCCATCGGGCGGGTGTCCGGGCCGCGGCCGAACAGCGCCGAGTACCAGGCCTCGGCACGCGGGGCGTCGGAGACGGTGGCCTGCGCCAGCACGCTCGTGAAGTCCATGTCAGGGAGGACGCCCGGCGCCGGCCGGACTCATCGGTCTCAGACGACCGCGCCGTCGTCCCCGTCGTCGTCGGAACGGTCGCGCATCCGCGACACCGCGACGAACACCCCGCCGGCGACGGCGGCGACGCCGAGGAACAGGCCGAGGTCCTGGGACAGGCCGATCAGGCTCGGCGCCCAGACCAGCAGGACGCCCGCGGCGATGAGCAGGAAGGCGTACAGCGACGCCGGCGACGGCAGGCCGACCGGGGGCGGCGGCGGGGGCTCGAAGTGCTCGTCGGGCCGGTCGAGCACATCGGGCTCGGCCGGCGGCGGGGGAGGGGGCAGCGGGGCGTCGGCCGGCGGGTCCTCGACCGGCGTCCGCCCGTTCTCGGCCTCGTACGCGGCGACGATGCGGGCCCACTCGGCGTCCTCGTCGAGGTCCCGGCGCAGCCGCGCCCGCTCGGGCACCGGGCCGCGGGCGTGCTCGTCGGCCTGCTGGTCGACGAGGGTGCGGGCCTCGGCGCGGCGGGCCCGGTCGACCCAGAGCCGGTCGCTCGGCGGGCTGGGGAGGAACACCGTGCGGGTGTACGGACCCACGTCGGTGGCCGGCTCGAGGTAGGCGGCGATCCCGGCGTCGTAGAGCACGTCGAGCAGGTGGTCGCCGACCCGGGGGTCGACGTCGCGCAGCGGGCTGTAGAGGGCGGCGTCCAGCCCGTTGTCCCGGCGGCCCCGGCCGCGGCGCGGCTCGCTCATGCCGGCTCCGCCGCGGCGGTGCGCTCGCGGATCCACTCCGCCGACCGCTCGAAGATCAGCGGGGCGTCGTTGTCCAGCGTGGCGACGTGGTAGCTGTTTTCCAGCACGACCTCGGTGGCGTCGGTGCTGGAGATGCCGGCCAGCAGCGCCGCGGTGGAGGCCGGCTCGACGACGTGGTCCTCCCGGCTGCGGAAGACCAGCACCGGAGCGGTCACCTCCGCCAGGTCGGCGCGGGTGGCGGTCCACAGCCGGCGCAGCCCGAGGACGGCGCGGGTGGGCAGCTTGGGGTAGGCGAGCTCGGTGACGCCGGGCTTCTTGATGTCGCTGCCGATCGGCGCCCAGCTCGGGGTGATCCGCGCGATCAGGGGCAGCAGCTTGGCGTCGAGGCGCAGGGTCATCAGCGACGGGTTGACCAGCACCAGGGCCGCGACGTCGTCGGGACGCCGCTCGGCGAGCCGGATCGACAGGGTGCCGCCCATCGACAGCCCGGCCACCACGACCCGGTCGACGTCCTCCGCGAGCTCGTCGAACGCCGCGTCGACCGCGTCGACCCAGTCGTCCTCGGTGGCGAGGTTGCAGTCCTGCCAGCGGGTGCCGTGCCCCGGCAGCAGCGGGCAGCGGACGGCGAAGCCCTCGGCCGCGAGGTGCTCGCCCCACGGCCGCATGCTCATCGGCGCGCCGGTGAACCCGTGCACGAGCAGGACACCGGTGCGCCCCTCGGGCCCGTCCCCGCCCGGGAAGGCGAACGGCTCGGCGCCGGGCAGCACCTCGGCGGGCACGTGCGGTCCGGGCACAGGGGCTCCTCCTCGCGGGTCCGGCGGGGCGTCCGGCGACCTTGCGGAACCACTCCGTTTGTCGTGGGGCCACCGGGATCCCTAGTCTGGCAGTTCCAAGAGGAGGCGTGTTGTTCTACTGGTTCCTCAAGTTCGTCGCGGTCGGGCCGCTGGCCAAGCTGGTCTTCCGCCCGCAGGCGGAAGGCACGGAGAACGTGCCCTCCACCGGGGCGGCGATCCTGGCCAGCAACCACCTGTCCGCCGCGGACTGGGTGTTCATGCCGCTGTCGCTCAAGCGACGGGTGACCTTCCTGGCCAAGCAGGAGTACTTCACCGGCACCGGCCTCAAGGGGTGGGGGCAGCGCGTCTTCTTCGCCGGCAGCGGGCAGGTGCCCATCGACCGCACCAACGCCAGCGCCGCCGAGGACGCCATCCGCACCGGCCTGCGGATCCTCCGCGAGGGCAAGCTGCTCGGCATCTACCCGGAGGGCACCCGCTCGCCCGACACGCGGCTCTACCGGGGCAAGACCGGCGTCGCCCGCATGGCGCTGGAGACCGGGGCGCCTGTCGTGCCCGTCGCGATGATCTACCGCTCCCGGCGGATGCCGTTCGGCAGGAAGCTCGTGCGGGTGTGCGTGAAGTTCGGCAAGCCGCTGGACTTCAGCCGCTACGAGGGCATGTCGGGCGACCGCTTCGTCGAGCGCTCGATCACCGACGAGATCATGTACGAGATCATGACCCTCTCGGGCCAGGAGTACGTCGACGTCTACGGCGCGACCGTGAAGAGGTCGATGGACGCCACCGGCGACAGCGCCGCCGAGGTGCTGCGCCGGCTGCAGCCGCCGCAGGACGAGTCCGGCGACCGGGTCGACTCCATCGCCAGCTGACCCGGCTCGTGCCGAGATCCCGTGATCTCGGCACGTGAGGGCTGCTGGGGCGCCGAGATCACGGGATCTCGGCAGGCGCGTACCGGTCGTCCTGGTCAGCGCGCGACGAGCCGGTCGAGGACGTCGCGCAGCAGGGCGAGGAGGTCCTCGCGGGACATGCTCGGCTCGCGGGTCCACTGGCCGACGAGGTCCTCGGTGAAGGCGAACCAGGAGCGCACCAGCTGCCGCCGGCGGGTGTCGTCGGGCAGGTCCAGGGCGGTGAGCGCGACGTCGACGAGCCGCTCCCGGGTCTCCTCGTAGATCTCGGCCACCCAGGGGTCGCCGCCGGCGGCGCCGCGGACGACCGCCAGGTGCGCCTCGCGGTAGGTCTCCACCCAGCCGACGTAGCGGTCCAGCATCCCCGGCACGTGCTCGGCGGCCGGCGTCCCGCTCGCCGGGAGCAGGTGCTCCTCGAGCAGCCGCGCGGCCGCCCGCGTCACCGCGGCGTAGTAGTCCTTCTTGGTCGGGAAGTAGTGGAACAGCAGGCTGCGGCTGATCCCGGCCCGGCGGGCGACCTCGTCGATGGTCAGCTCCTGCACGGGCGTGGTCGGAAGCAGCTCGAGCCCGATCGAGACCAGTTGCGCGCGGCGGTCGTCCGCCGAGCGGCGCGCGGAGGTCATCTCACGCCGCCGCCGGTTCCCGCACCGCCGCGGCGAGCAGCCGGCCGATCGCCTCGGCCACGAGCTGCGGCCGCTCCTGGGGGAGCATGTGCCCGGTCCGCGGGACCACTTGCAGCCGCGCGTCGGGCAGCGCCTCGGCCAGCTGCTCGCTGTGCCGCAGCGGCGTGAGCTTGTCGGTGTCGCCGACGAGGACCTCCACCGGCACCCGGGCCAGCGCCGCCAGCTCGGTGCGCTTGTCGTGGTCGCCCAGCGCGGGCAGGAACGCCGTGAACGCCCGCACCGTCGAGGCGTGCATGATCTCGGCGCCGGCGAGCACCATCGCGTCGGTGGCGTCGGCGCCGTAGAGCAGGTCGCGGACGATCGTGCGGTGCCGCGGGTGCGCCGGGGGCACGGCCTGCCGCAGCCGCTCGATCACCCGCGCGGCGGCCAGCGCCGCGGTCAGCGCGCCGGGGGTCAGCCGCTGCCGGATCCGCTCGGCGCGGGTCCGCGGCTCCGGGGCGAGGTCGCCGGCGGAGGTCGAGACCAGCGCGGCGCCGCGCACGCGGCCGCCGAAGAGCTCCGGCCGCGCGGCCGCCAGGCACATGATCGTCATGCCGCCCATCGAGTGCCCGCCGAGCACCACCGGCCCGGACGGCACCAGCCGGTCGAGGACGGCGGCCAGGTCCTGGCCGAGCTGGTCGATCGAGATGTCTGCAGCTCCCCACGTGGAGCGGCCGTGCCCGCGCTGGTCGTAGCGGACCAGCCGGAGCTCGCCGGCCGCGGCGCGCGGGGCGAGCAGGTCGGCGACGTCGTCCCAGGCCGCCTGCGCCAGCGTCCAGCCGTGGGCGAGGACGAGGGTGACCGGGGCGTCGTCGGGGCCGTCGACGGTCGCGTGGAGCACGGCGCCGTCGGGGGTGCCGACGGCGGCGGTGCGGCGCAGCAGCGCGGTCACGCGGCCATCTCCAGGGTGCGGGCGCCCCGGCCGACGTAGTTCTCGCGGTCGAAGGCCGAGAGCATCTTGCGGAACCGGAAGGTGAAGTCCGGCCAGAGCGTCGAGTTGTGGCCGTGCTCGTCGAGGTACCAGCTGGCGCACCCGCCGGCGAGCCACACGGTGCCCTGCGAGCGGCCGGCGATGAGGTCGCGGTAGGCGGCCATGGCCTCCGGCGTCGTCTCGAGCACCTCGAGCGCCTCGTCGTCCATGGTGCGCAGCGCGGCGTCGACGTAGGCGACCTGCGACTCGATCATGTAGACCATCGACGTGTGCCCGACCCCGACGTTGGGTCCGACCAGCAGGAAGAGGTTGGGGAAGCCGGCCACCGTGGTGCTGCGGTTGGTGATGATCCCGTCGGCCCACACCTTCGCGAGGGTGCGGCCCTCGCGGCCGGAGATCTTCTCGGCGATCGGCAGGTCGGTGACGTGGAAGCCGGTGGCGAGGACGAGGACGTCGGTGGGCCGCTCGACGCCGTCCGTGGTGACCACCGAGCGCGGCCGGACTTCGGCGATGCCGGCGGTGACCAGCTCGGCATTCGGCGCGGCGACCGCCGGGTAGTAGTCGTTGCTGATCAGGATGCGCTTGCAGCCGATCGTGTAGCCCGGGGTCAGCGCCGTGCGCAGCTTCGGGTCGCGGACCTGCCGGGCCAGGTGCGCCCGGGCCACCTTCTCGACCGGCTTGAGGAAGCGGCGCTGCTTGGCCATGCCGACGACGAGCAGCTCGCGGACGGCGTAGAGCAGCGCGCGGACCGCCTTCTGGAACAGCGGCACGTGCCGGTAGAGCCACCGGGCGCTGCGCTTCACCGGGCGGTCGGTGCGGGGCACGATCCACGGCGCGGTGCGCTGGTAGACGGCGATGCTGCCGACGGCCGGCTGGATGGCCGGCACGATCTGGACGGCGCTGGCCCCGGTGCCGATCACACCGACGGCCCGGCCCTCGAGCTCCACCGCGTCGTCCCAGCGGGCGGAGTGCATGAGGTCGCCCTCGAAGGTCTCCAGGCCGGGGATGTCGGGGTAGGTGGGGTCGGCCAGCGCCCCGGCGGCGGAGATCAGCACCTGCGTGCGGAAGTCGCCGGCGGTCGTGCTGACCAGCCAGCGGCGGCCGTCGTCGTCCCACCGGGCGGCGGTGACGTCGGCGCCGAAGACGACGTGCCGGCGCACCCCGTACCGGTCGGCGACGTCCTGCAGGTAGGCCTGGATCTCCGGCTGCCCGGAGTACGAGCGCGGCCAGTCCGGGTTGGGCGCGAACGAGAACGAGTAGAGGTTCGACTGCACGTCGCAGGCGGCGCCCGGGTAGTGGTTGTCGCGCCAGGTCCCGCCGACGTCGTCGGCCCGTTCCAGGACGACGAGGTCCGTCTCGCCGCGCTGCCGCAGCTGGATCGCCATGCCCAGGCCGGCGAAGCCGGACCCGATGATCGCGATCTTGACCTCCCGCACGCCGTCGTGTGCGGGGGCGGCCCGGTTCTCCGCTGTCTTCTCCAGGGGCGAGGTCACGACGGGGCTCCTTCGCGGGTCGTCCTCGGCTTGCTGAGCACTGCTCAACAAGCTACAACTCTGTTGAGCAGTGCTCAACTCGACGCAGAGGAGCTCCCGATGGCCCGTCGTCCCCGCACCCCGCTGGCCGGCAAGTCGGTCCTGATCACCGGCGCCGCCCGCGGCATCGGCGCCGCGCTGGCCCGCAGGGCCGCCGCCCGGGGCGCCCGTGTCGCGCTGGCCGGCCTCGAGCCGGAGCTGCTGGCGCAGGTCGCCGCCGAGCTCGGTCCCGAGCACCTCTGGGTGGAGTGCGACGTCACCGACGCCGAGCAGCTGCAGGCGGCGGTCCGGCGGACGGTGGACACGTTCGGCGGGCTGGACGTCGTCGTCGCCAACGCCGGCATCGCGCCGCTGACCACCGTGGCCACCTCGTCGGCGCGGGCGCTGTCGCGGACGGTCGAGGTCAACCTGATCGGCGCCATGCTCACCGCGCACGCGGCGCTGCCCGAGGTCGCGAAGCGGCGGGGGCACGTGCTGCTGGTCAGCTCGGCGGCGGCGTTCACGGTGCTGCCGGGCATGAGCGCGTACTGCGCGGCCAAGGCCGGGCTGGAGCGCTTCGGCGACGCGCTGCGGCTGGAGGTGGCGCACCGCGGCGTCACCGTGGCCAGCGCGCACCCCACGTGGATCGACACGGACCTGGTGCGCGACACCGAGGAGGCGCTGCCCACGTTCAAGGCCACCCGCCGGCAGCTGCCGGGGCCGCTGGGTGCCTACACGTCGGTGGAGGCCTGCGCCGAGGCGCTGGTGCAGAACCTGGAGACGCGCGGCCGGCGGGTGTTCGTGCCGCGGTCGGTCGGCCTCGTGTCGGCGCTGCGCCAGGTGGTCACCGGCGCGCTGGCCGAGAGGGTGGCCGTGAAGGTGTCGGCCGCGCGGGTGCCGCAGCTGGAGCAGGACATCGCCGCGCTGCAGGGGCGGGAGTTCGGCCGCAACTCGGTGGGTGACCGCGGCGCCGCCTGAGCGGGTCGTCCGTCGACACCGCCGATGAGGACGCCGGTCGACGGCAGTCTCTGCCGGCATGAGCCGGAACACCGACACCGTCGAGCGCTACCTCGAGGGTTTCCGCCGCAACGACCACGCGCAGATCCTCGGCTGCCTGACCGACGACATCGAGTGGACGGTGTTCGGCGCCTTCCACTTGGCCGGCAAGCAGGCCTACGACGAGGCGATCGAGGGCCCGGGCTGGGTCGGACCGCCCCGGCTGGAGGTCGTGCGGATGGTCGAGCAGGACGACGTGGTGATGGCCGAGCTGTACGGCGAGGTGCCGCAGCCCGACGGCGGAACCGGGCGGCTGTCGATGGCGGAGGTCTTCGTGATGCGCGACGGCCTCATCGCCGAGCGCCGCGCCTGGGTCATTCCCCTGACGGAGAACACCTACCGCTGAGGTCCGCCGCCCGACCGGGCGTGATCATCGGCAGGTGGCCGGCCGACACGCCGGAGCGAGCAGCCACCTGCCGATGATCATCGCCGCGGCTCAGCCGGCCCAGCCGCCGGCGCGGCGGACGGCGTCGCGCCAGCGGTCGTAGCGGCCGTCGTCCCGGCGGCCCGGGGTGGGCTCCCAGCGGGCGTCGAGGGTCCAGGTGGCGGCGAGCTCGTCGGTCGAGCCCCACACGCCGGTGCCCAGCCCGGCGAGGAAGGCCGCGCCCAGCGCAGTCGTCTCCGCCACCACGGGCCGGCGCACCGGCACGTCCAGCTCGTCGGCCTGCAGCTGCATGAGCAGGCCGTTCGCGCTCGCGCCGCCGTCGGCGGACAGCTCGGGCACC
This sequence comes from Blastococcus sp. SYSU D00669, assembly GCF_054050715.1. Taxonomy (NCBI): domain Bacteria; kingdom Bacillati; phylum Actinomycetota; class Actinomycetes; order Geodermatophilales; family Geodermatophilaceae; genus Blastococcus; species Blastococcus sp. SYSU D00669. Next base: position 114,801 of record NZ_JBJGZV010000009.1, on the reverse strand, counting down.
GAGAGCCCGGCCTCGGACACCATCACGTCGACGACGTCGCGCACCTGGAACGCGATCGCCTCGAGGGTGGCCCGCACGAGGTGCGCCCGCGTCGTCCCGCGGGTGATGCCCAGGACGGCGCCGCGCGCGTGCGGGTCCCAGTGCGGGGCGCCCAGCCCGGTCAGCGCCGGCACGAACACGACGTCGCCGGAGTCGTCCACCGTGCGCGCCAGCCCCTCGGTCTCGGCGGCGGAGTCGATGAGCCCCAGCCCGTCGCGCAGCCACTGCACCGCCGCGCCGGTGACGAAGATCGACCCCTCCAGCGCGTAGACCAGCCCGTCGCCGAGGTCCCAGGCCACGGTGGTGAGCAGCCCGGCGTCCGACCGGACCGGCGTCGGCCCCGTGTTGGTGAGCACGAACGAGCCGGTGCCGTAGGTGCACTTGGTGTCGCCGGGGGAGTAGCAGGCCTGCCCGAACAGCGCGGCCTGCTGGTCGCCGGCGATCCCGGCGATCGGCAGCTCCAGGCCGAGGAAGGCGTCGGGGTCGGTGGTGCCGACGACGCCGGAGTTGGGCACGAGCTCGGGCAGGGCGCCCCGCGGGACGTCGAACAGCCCGCACAGCTCGTCGGACCAGCCGCCCGCCGCCAGGTCGTAGAGCAGCGTGCGGCTGGCGTTGCTCGGATCGGTGACGTGCCGGGCGCCGCCGGTCAGCCGGGCGATCACGTAGGAGTCGACGGTGCCCAGCGCCAGCGAGCCGTTCCGGACGCCGTTCCACAGCTCCGGCTCGTGCTCGGCCAGCCAGGCGAACTTCGTGCCGGTGAAGTACGGGTCCAGGCGCAGACCGGTCAGCGCGGCCACCCGCTCCTCGACGCCGTCGGCGCGCAGCCGGTCGCAGACCGCGCTGGTCCGCCGGTCCTGCCAGACGATCGCCGGCCGGGGCGCGCGCAGCGTGCGGCGGTCCCACACCACCGCGGTCTCCCGCTGGTCGGTGATGCCGAGGCAGGTCGGCCGCGCGTCGGTCCGCGCCAGCGCCTCGCGGCAGGCGGCGACGGTCGCCGTCCAGATGTCGTCGGGCTCGTGCTCGACCCAGCCGGGGCGGGGGAACAGCTGGGCGAACTCGCGGTAGCCCTTGGCGAGCACGCCGCCGTCCTCGCCCACGACCAGCGCGGTCACCCCGGTCGTGCCTGCGTCGATGGCCAGAACGGGCATGAGCCGCAACCTAGCGCCCGCCTACGGTGGGTGCCGTGCGGCGGTTCTTCTACGACACCGAGTTCATCGAGGACGGGACGACGATCGACCTCGTCTCGATCGGCGTCGTCGACGAGACCGGTCGCGAGTTCTACGCCGTCAGCACCGAGTTCGACGACCGCAAGGCGATCCCGTGGGTGCGGCGCAACGTGCTCGACAAGCTGCCCTCGCCCGCCGACCCCGCCTGGCGCAGCCGCGAGCGCATCCGCGAGGACCTGCTCGCCTTCCTCACCGGACCGGGGGAGGAGGTCGAGCTGTGGGCCTGGTTCGCCGCCTACGACCACGTCGCCCTCGCCCAGCTGTGGGGGCCGATGACGGCGCTGCCCCGGGCGATCCCGCGGTTCACCCGCGAGCTGCGGCAGCGCTGGGACGACCTCGGGCAGCCGCCGCTGCCGCCCAAGCCCGGCGGCACGCACGACGCGCTGGTCGACGCCCGCTACAACCTGGAACGGTGGCGGGCCATGGAGCTGGCGCGGTGACCGTCCGGACCGGCGGGGTCGACGACCTGCCCGCCGTCCTCGGCCTGCTCGACGGCGCCGTCGCGTGGCTGGTCGCGCAGGGGCGCACCGGGCAGTGGGGCGACCGGCCGTGGTCGGAGTCGGCGCTCCGGGTCGAGCGGACCCGCGCGCTGATCGGGGCGGGCGAGCTGCTGCTGCTCGACCGGGACGGCGCTGCGGTGGCCGCGCTGGTCCACGGGCCGCGGGCGCACGACTACGTGCCGCGCGCCGAGGAGGACGAGGACTACGTCCTGCTGCTGGTGGGGGACCCGACCGCGCGCGGGGCCGGGCGGCGGCTCCTCGACGAGTCGTGGGACCGCGCCCGGGCCCGCGGGGTCGGCCGGCAGCGGGTGGACTGCTACGGCGGGGACGACGGCAAGCTCGTGCGGTTCTACGAGTCGGCGGGCTTCACGCGGACGGCGACCTTCGAGGTGGGGGGCTGGCCGGGACAGCTCCTCGAGAGGCAGGCCTGACGTGGACGTGACCGCCGCCGAGGCCCGCACGCTCCTCGCCCGCGCCTTCGCCGACGACCCGCTGATGGCGTGGTTCTTCCCCGACCCGGACTCGCGGCCGCACTGCTGCGCGGCGATGTTCGGCCTGTTCGCCGAGCAGTACCTGCGCGCCGGGCGGGTCGACGTCGTCCGTCGCGGGGCACCGGTCGCCGTCGCCATGTGGCGGTGGCCCGGGCCCGCCGACGAGGACGACGACGGGCTGCCCACGCTGCCCGGCCTGATGGTGGCCCTCATGGGCGCCGAGCGGGCCGCCCTCATCGGCGGCGCCATGTCGGTGATCGGGGAGCGGCGCCCACCCGAGCCGCACGCCTACCTCCACCTGCTCGGCGTCCACCCCGACGCGCAGGGGCAGGGGCTCGGCGGCGAGGTGCTCGAGCGCGGCCTGACCGCGGCGCGCGGGGCCGGGCTGGTCGCCTGCCTGGAGACGATGAACCCGGCCAACGTCCCCTTCTACGAGGCGCACGGCTTCGCGGTGCGGCACGAGACGCACCTCGCCGCCGGTGGGCCGACGGTGTGGGGGATGGCCACCGCGGTGTGAGCGGTCGCGCGCGGTGCTCAGCCGCCGCCGAGCACCGCCTGGGTCTGCGTGGTCTGCGCGACCAGCCGGCCGTCGTCGTCGGTGACCTCGACGCCGACGACGATGAACGAGCGGCCCACGTGCACCGGGCGCGCCACCGCGTGCGCGGCGCCCGACCGCACTCCGCGGACCAGCGACGTCGACGACGCCACGGTGGACGTGGACGCGCCGGCCGGCAGGTTGAGGTAGGCGCACACGGCGCCCACCGAGTCGGTCAGCGTCATCAGCGCCCCGCCGTGGAGCACGCCGCCGGCCGTGCACCGCTGCGGTGACCAGGGCAGGCGGCCGGCGACCTCGTCGGGGGCGGCCCGCTCGAGCTCCACGCCGGACACCTGCGCGAAGGGCATGAGGGCCAGCAGCTCGTCGGGGCTCACCCGGGCGATCCTGCCGGACCGCGTGTGACGCCTGTGACCGTTGTCACCCACCGGTTGCGGTCGCCGTCGCGACCTGCGGCATCATGGCGCGGACGGGCCCGGCGACCTCGTGCGGAGGACGGCACATGCGGATCGGCATCCTCACCGGCGGCGGCGACTGCCCCGGCCTGAACGCGGTCATCCGGGCGGTGGTCCGCAAGGGCGTCACCGAGCACGGCGACGAGGTCGTCGGCTTCCGCGACGGCTGGCGCGGCGTGCTCGAGGCCGACACCGTGCCGATGGACCTCCCGGCGGTGCGCGGCATCCTGCCCCGCGGCGGCACGGTGCTCGGGACGTCGCGGACCAACCCCTACGGCGTGGAGGGCGGCGCCGACCGGGTGCTGGCCAACCTCGAGCGGCTGGGCATCGAGGCGCTGATCCCGATCGGCGGCGAGGACACCCTGGGGGTGGCCACCAGGCTGTCGGAGGCGGGCGTGCGCGTCGTCGGCGTCCCGAAGACCATCGACAACGACCTGGACTCGACCGACTACACCTTCGGCTTCGACACCGCCGTGGGCGTGGCCATGGAGGCCATCGACCGGCTGCACACCACCGGCGACAGCCACCACCGCACGCTGGTCGTCGAGGTGATGGGGCGGCACGCCGGCTGGATCGCGCTGCACGCCGGCATGGCCGGCGGCGCCAACGTCATCCTGATCCCCGAGCACCCCTTCGACGTCGACGCGGTCGTCGCGCACTGCCAGCACCGCTTCGCCTCCGGCTACTCGCCGATCGTCGTGGTGAGCGAGGGCGCGGCGCCCAAGGGCGGCGAGCTGACGCTGACGACGGGGCAGACCGACGCGTTCGGCCACGTCCGGCTCGGCGGCATCGGGGCGGCGCTGGCCGCGCTGCTCGAGGAGCGCACCGGCCGCGAGGCACGGGCGGTCGTCCTCGGCCACATCCAGCGCGGTGGGACGCCGTCGGCGTTCGACCGCGTGCTCGCGACGCGCTTCGGGCTGGCCGCCGTCGACGCCGTGCACGACGGCCAGTCGGGGGTGATGGTGGCGCTGCGCGGGACCGACATCGTCCGCGTCCCGCTGACCGCCGCCACCGCGCAGCTCAAGCTCGTGCCGGTCGAGCGGTACGCCGAGGCCGAGGTCTTCTTCGGCTAGGCAGGGCCCCCCGTACCCTGGGGCGTGTGAGCCTCACCGAACCTGCTGAGCTGGTCCCCGACCTGGACCGGTGGCGGACGCTGCCCGCCGCCCAGCAGCCGACGTGGCCCGACCGCGGCGCCCTCGACTCGGTCCTGGAGACGCTGTCGACGGTGCCTCCGATCGTGGCCCCCGCCGAGGTCGACACCCTGCGCGCGCAGCTGGCCGACGTCGCCCGCGGCAAGGCGTTCCTCCTGCAGGGCGGCGACTGCGCGGAGACCTTCGACCTCAACACCGAGCCGCACCTGCAGAGCACCACCCGCACCCTGCTGCAGATGGCGATCGTGCTCACCTACGGCGCGAGCGTCCCGGTGGTGAAGGTCGGCCGGGTGGCCGGCCAGTACGCCAAGCCGCGGTCCTCCGACGTCGACGCGCTCGGCCTGCCGTCCTACCGCGGCGACATGGTCAACTCGCTGGAGCCCGTGCTCGAGAAGCGCATCCCCGACCCGACCCGGCTGGTGCGCGCGTACGCCAACTCGGCGGCGGCGATGAACATGATCCGCGCCTACGCGCGCGGTGGCCTGGCCGACCTGCACGCCGTCCACGACTGGAACAAGGACTTCGTCGCCAGCTCCCCGGCGGGCGTGCGCTACGAGGTCATCGCGCGCGAGATCGACCGTGCGCTGGCGTTCATGAAGGCCTGCGGCATCGACCACTCCGCCATGCGCTCGGTGGAGCTGTACAACAGCCACGAGGCGCTGATCCTCGACTACGAGCGGGCGCTGTCCCGCACGCACGAGGGCCGCGCGTACGACCTCTCCGCCCACTTCGTCTGGGTGGGCGAGCGCACCCGCCAGATGGACGGCGCGCACATCGAGTTCGCCTCGCGGATCGCCAACCCGATCGGCGTCAAGATCGGCCCGACGACGACGCCGGAGCAGGCGGTGGAGCTCGTCGAGCGGCTCGACCCCGACGGCGTCCCCGGCCGGCTGACCCTGATCAGCCGCATGGGCAACGGGAAGATCCGCGACGTCCTGCCGGGCATCGTCGAGAAGGTCACCGCCAGCGGGCACCTCGTCGTCTGGCAGTGCGACCCGATGCACGGCAACACCCACGAGTCCTCGACCGGGTACAAGACCCGGCACTTCGACCGGATCGTCGACGAGGTCCTCGGCTTCTTCGACGTGCACCGGGCGCTGGGCACCTGGCCCGGCGGCATCCACGTCGAGCTGACCGGCGAGGACGTCACCGAGTGCCTCGGCGGCGCCATGGAGATCAGCGACGAGGACCTCAACAGCCGGTACGAGACCGCCTGCGACCCGCGGCTCAACACCGGGCAGTCGCTGGAGCTGGCGTTCCTGATCGCGGAGATGCTGCGTGGTTAGTCCCACCCCGCCACCCCCGGCCGCTGACCTGATCGACCTCCGTTCGGACACCGTCACCCGGCCCACGGAGGCCATGCGCCGCGCCATGGCCGCCGCCGAGGTCGGCGACGACGTCTACGGCGAGGACCCGACGGTCAACGCCCTCGAGGCGCGCGTCGCCGAGCTCATGGGGCACGAGGCGGCGCTGTTCGTGCCGACCGGGACCATGGGCAACCAGATCGGCATGCGGCTGCTCGCCGAGCCCGGGCAGGAGGTGCTCTGCGACGCCGACGCGCACGTGGTCACCTACGAGCTGGGCGCGGCGGCCGCGGTCTTCGGCCTCTCCACGCGCACGGTGGTGTCGGCCGGCGGCCGGCTCGACGCGCGGGCGCTGGTCGAGCAGGTGCGGCCGCGCGGCGACCCGTACCTGACGCCCACCGCGGCGATCGCGGTGGAGAACACGCACAACCGCGGCGGCGGGCTCGTCCAGCCGCTCGACCAGCTGCGGGTGCTGTGGGACTGGTCCCGGGAGAACGGGGTCGGCGTCCACCTCGACGGCGCGCGGCTGTTCAACGCCGCCGTCGCGTCGGGGACCGAGCTGGCCACCTACGGCCGGCTCGCCGACACCGCGTCGGTCTGCCTGTCCAAGGGCCTCGGTGCGCCGGTCGGCTCGGTGCTGGTCGCCTCGGCGGAGCGGATCGCCGCCGCCCGCATCTGGCGCAAGCGGCTCGGCGGCGGGATGCGGCAGGTCGGCGTCCTCGCCGCGGCCGGGCTGCACGCCCTCGAGCACCACCTCGACCGGCTGGCCGAGGACCACGAGCACGCGCAGCTGCTGGCCAAGCGGCTCGGCGTCGACCCGGCCACCGTCGAGACGAACATGGTCGTGCTCGACGACGTCCCGGCGCCCATGGTCGCCGAGGCGGCCAGGGCGCGGGGGGTCCTGGTCAGCCAGGTGAGCGCCCGCCGGCTGCGGCTGGTCACCCACCTGGACGTCGACCGGGCGGCCGTGGACCGCGCGGCCGATGTCCTGGCGTCGCTGCTGGAGCGCTGAGCCCCGCCTCAGTAGGTGGTGAACAGCAGGTCGTTGTTCGCGGTGCGGTTGGTCGAGACCTTGTTCTTCGTGGTCAGGCCCTTGATGGCCGTGGCCACCGCCGCCGGGCTCGCCGTCGGGTTGCCCTGGAGGTGGAGCGCCGCCACGCCGGCCACGTGCGGGGTCGCCATCGACGTCCCGTTGATCGTGCTGGTGGCCGAGGGGCCGGTGTACCAGGCGCTGGTGATGCCCACCCCGGGCGCGAACAGGTCGACGCAGCTCCCGTAGTTGCTGAAGGACGCCGGCCTGTCGGTCCGGTCGCTCGCCCCCACCGTGAGGGCGCCGGGGACCCGGGCGGGGGAGGACTTGCACGCGTCCTGCGGGACGCCCATCGCGTTGCCGTTGCCGGCCGCCACCGCGTAGGTGACGCCGTCGGCGATGGAGCCGGCCACCGCGGAGTCCAGCGCGCTGCTCACGCCCCCGCCGAGGCTCATGTTGGCCACCGCGGGTCGGCCGGCCTCGTGCTGGGCGGTCACCCAGTCCACCCCGGCGATGACGCCGGAGATGCTGCCGTTCCCGGCGCAGTCGAGCACGCGGACGGCGACCAGGGCGACGCCTTCGGCCACGCCGTACGTGGTCCCGCCGATCGTCCCCGCGACGTGCGTGCCGTGGCCGTTGCAGTCGGTCGCGTCGGTGTCCCGGTCGACGAAGTCGAACCCGGAGGTGGCGCGCCCGCCGAACTCGGCGTGGTCGAGCAGGATGCCGGTGTCGATGACGTAGGCGGTGACGCCGGAGCCGCTGGCCTGGGTCGTGTAGGTGTTGTTCAGCGGCAGGTTCCGCTGGTCGATGCGGTCCAGGCCCCAGGTGGCGCCGGACTGCGCAGCGGCGACCTGGACCGGGAGGTCCGCCTCCACCGCGGTCACACCGGGCAGCTGCCGGAGCCGGTCGGCCAGCCCCGGCGGGAGGGTGACGGCGAAGCCGTCGAGCGCCGTCGAGTACACGTGCTCGATCCGCCCGCCGATCGCGCGGGCGCGCTCGGCGACGGCGGCGGCCGGGCTGCCGTCCTCCAGCGTCACGACGTAGGACTGGAGACCGGGGGCGGCCGGGGCGGCCGCAGCGGGTGCGGCGGTGAGGCCGAGCCCGGTGGCGGTCAGCGCCGCGGTGGCGGCGGCGAGGAAGCGGCGGGAGTGCACGGTGGTCTCGTCTCGGGTAGCGGCACACCCCGGCGGCGTGCGCGGCCCCGGCAGTCAACTGACGCGACCCGGCCACCTGAAGTCACCACGCCGCTGCGCCGTGTAGCTACCCGGGGGTACACGGCGCCGCCGCACGCGCCGGGGCGGGCTACGCCCCCGGTGGCCGGTAGCCGACCTGCGCGGCCCGGCGGAGGGCCTCGAGCGTCTCGTCCACGCTGAGCAGGACCGTGGTCTCCATCCCGTGCAGCGCCCCGCCGCTGCTCAGGGCGATGGCGACGCTCGCCATCGAGACGTCGTCCGGCGCTTCCCAGAGCGTGTAGCCGTCGTGGCTGCCGAAGGCGTACCAGAACCCGTGCAGGCTGCCCCCGACCGATTCGATGTACGTGCGAGCCGCCTCGCGCCGGTCCTCCGGGTTCGCCACCAGCCGTGCCCAGGTCTGCGGGGTGTAGCTGAACCTCGTCAGGTAGAGCGTCATCGCCGCGGTCCCCCGTCCGTGAGGTGAGACGGCGCAGCCTAGCCCCGCCCGAGGACCTCGGGCGGGACGGAGGACGCGGTCAGTCGGTGTGGGTGGCCCCGGTGGTCGGCTGCTCGATCTGCCCGGCGAGGTAGAGCTGCTCACCGAGGGTGTCCATGAGGTGCAGCTGCGTCTCGAGGTAGTCGATGTGGTGCTCCTCGTCCTCGAGGATGTCCTCGAACAGCCGCTTGGTGGTGCGGTCGCCGACCTGCTCGCAGTAGGCGATCGCCGGCCGCAGGCGCTCGACCACCTCGAGCTCGATCGCCATGTCCGACTCGAACTGCTCCCGCACGCTCTGCCCGATCCGCAGGGCGAACAGCTTCTGGTAGTTGGGCAGGCCCTCGAGGAAGAGGATGCGGTCGGTGAGCCGCTCCGCGTGGGTCATCTCCTCGATCGACTCCTTGCGCGTGTACTCGGCGAGCTTGTTGTAGCCCCAGTTCTCCTGCATCTTCGCGTGCAGGAAGTACTGGTTGATGGCGGTCAGCTCGCTGGTGAGCTGCTCGTTGAGCATCTCGATCACGCGGGCGTCACCCTGCATGAGGTCCTCCTCGGCTCGGTTGCGCCGAGGCTATCGGCTCACGCGACGGCGGGGACGTCCAGCCCGTGCATGGGGTCGACCGCGCGCAGCCGGTCGCAGATGCGGTCCAGGCAGCTGCCGCACCCCGTGCCGGCGTCGCAGGCGTCGCCGACCTCTTCCTCGGTGCGCGCGCCCTCGGCGATCACCTCGGCCAGCCGCGTCTCGCTGACGGCGTAGCAGATGCAGACGTACACGCGGCACTCCGGTGTGCGGGGGAAGCAAAGGCTCGCCTAAGTTAGCCGACCCTTACCCCCGCTGCCAAGCTTCGCAGGTCAGCGCCGGGATCAGGCGGCGGCGGAGGAGTCCTCGGCCGGGGCGTCCCGGAGCGAGCACAGCAGCGCGATGTCCCGGGCGTGGCCGGCCCACGGCGACCCGTCGAGCTCGCTGGGGGTCTCCACGACGACCGGGACGCCGGACGTCGACGGGTGGGCGAGCAGCTCCCGGAAGGGGCCGACGCCGTGGTCGCCGCCCGAGATGGTGCCCGCCCCGATCGTGGTGTGCCGGTCCCGCTTGGAGCCGCACTCGTCGAGGGAGTCGTTGGCGTGCACGAGGGCGAGCCGGCCGGGGCCCACGGTCGCCTCCAGCGCGTCCAGCGTCGCGGTCATCCCGCCCGGGAGCGACAGGTCGTGCCCGGCCGCCCAGGCGTGGCAGGTGTCGAAGCAGACGCCGACCAGCGGGTGGCCCTCGAGCGCCTCGAGGTACGGGCCGAGGTCCTCCACGGTGGCGGCCAGCGACCGCCCGCCGCCGGCGGTGGGCTCGACCAGCAGCCGCGGGCCGTCGTCGGGCATCTCCTCGAGCACGGGCAGCAACCGCTCGTGCAGCTGCCGGAGCGCTGCCTCGTAGCGGTCCTCGCCCACGGCGGAGCCGGCGTGCACCACGACGCCGCGGCAGCCCAGCCGGGCCCCGCGCAGCAGGTTGTGCCGGATCGTCGCGATCGACTGCTCGACGGTGGCCTCGGTCGGGGAGCCGACGTTCACCAGGTACGGCGTGTGGATGAACGACGGCACGCCGCGCTCGGCGCACCCCGCGGTGAAGGCGGCGTCCTGCTGCGGGTTCCCCGGCGTCAGCCTCCAGCCGCGCGGGTTGCCGACGAACACCTGGACGGCGCGCGCGCCGACGGCGTCGGTGTAGGCGAGCCCGCCCGTGGCCAGGCCGCCCTTGATCTGGATCTGCGCGCCGATCGGCGGCGCGGTCCTGCCGTGCTCGTGCACCGCTACCCGAAGCTCACACCGAGCTGCACGGTCGTGCCCTCGTCGACGACCTCGCCGGGGCGGGGGCTCTGCTGGTACACGCGGTCGCCGGCGATGAACGTGCTCACCTTCACCTTCAGCCCGACACCCTCGAGGATCGCCGTGGCCTCGGCCGCGTCCTTGCCGCGGACGTCGGGCACCTCCACCCGCGGCACGCCGGCGGAGACCTGGATCGTCACGGTGCTGCCGTAGGGCGCCGGCCCGGCCGCGGGGTCGGGGGTGACCGCCATGACCTGGCCGGGTGCGACGTCGCGGCTGCGGCCGTCGTCGGCGCGCTCGACGGTGAAGCCGAGCTGCTCGAGGGTCGCGGTGGCCGCCTCGGGCGTCGAGCCGATCACGTTCGGAATCTCGACCGGCGCACGGCCCAGGCTGACGTAGACGGTGACCAGCTGGCCGCGGGGGAGCGGCGTGCCGGGCGCGGGGTCGAACCGGGTGACCAGGCCCGCGGCGACCTCGTCGTCGTACTCCTGCTCGACGGTCACCTGCAGCGCCGGCTGCTCCTGCAGCGCCGCCACGACGGCGTCCTCGGGCTGGCCCACCAGGGCCGCGTCGACGAAGAAGCGCTCCGGGCCCTTGCTGACGACCAGACGGACGTCGGTGCCGCGGATCGCCTCGCCGCCGGCCGGGTCGGCGGCGATGACGACGCCCGCCGCGACCTCCTCGCTCCACTGCTCCTCGCAGCAGTCGGGGTCGAGTCCGGCCTCCTGCAGCAGGCCGATGGCGGTGTCCTGCGGCTGGCCGACCAGGTCGGGGATGGTCGTCCACCGCCCGGAGCCCAGCCACCAGCCGACGGCGCCGGTGGTGACGGCGAGCAGCAGCACGATCGCCACGACCAGGCGCGCCCGCCGCCGGCGGATGTGGTCGGGGACGCCCGGCCGGGGACGCACCGGCGGGCGCTGGCCGACCACGTTCTGCGTCGGGCCGGCGCCGAGCACGCTGGTGCGGCTGCCGCCGTGCCGCGGGGTGTTCAGCACCTCGGTGCCCGGGCGGATGTCGCGCGTGCCCGGGTCGCTGGGGTGCCGCGGACGGGTCGAGTGCGAGCGGTTGGTCGGCCGCAGCGTGTCGGGGCGGGCCGAGCTGCGCCCGGTGGGCACCGGCACCCGCTCGATGCCGAGGTCGTCGCGCAGGTCGGCCAGCTCGGCGAGGAAGGCCCCGGCGTCGAGCGGTCGGGCGGCGGGGTCGCGGCGGGTGACCCGGGCGACGAGGTCGTCGACCTGCCAGGCGATGCCCGGGACCTCCGCGGAGGGGACCGGCATGTCGTGGTGGACGTGCTGGTAGGCCACCGCGAGCGGGGTGTCGCCGCCGTAGGGCGGGTGGCCGGTGAGCATCTCGTAGAGGACGACGCCGGCGGCGTAGACGTCGCTGCGGGCGTCGGCCTTGCCGCGCTCGAGCTGCTCGGGGGAGAGGTAGGCGACCGTGCCGATGAGCACGCCACCGGTGGCGCTGGTCTGCCCGGTCCCGGCGACGGCGCGGGCCAGGCCGAAGTCGGCCACCTTGACCACGCCGTCGACGCCGATGAGCACGTTCTCCGGCTTGATGTCGCGGTGCACGATGCCGGCCCGGTGGGCGGCGGTGAGCCCGGCGAGCACCGGCTCGAGGACGGCGAAGGCCTCGGCAACGGTGAGCCGGCCGCGGGCCTGCAACAGGTCGCGCAGCGTGCGGCCGCGCACCAGCTCCATGACCAGGTAGACCATCCCGCGGTCGCTGCCCTGGTCGCTGACCGAGACCACGTTGGTGTGGCTGAGCATGGCCGCGGCGCGGGCCTCGCGGATGAACCGGTCGACGAACGTCGGGTCGTGCACCAGGTGGTCGGCCATGATCTTGACCGCGACCGTGCGGTGCAGCCGCAGGTCGGTGGCCGAGTAGACGGTCGACATGCCGCCGCGCGCGACGCGCTCCTCGAGGCGGTAGCGCCCCTCGAGGACGACCCCCACGACGGGATCGGTCACGGCGGTGTCCACTCCAGCGAGTGTAGGAGCGTCGGCGGCCCTTCCCGGCGAACCACGCGGTGGGCGGGGTCGCCGGGACGGCTGTGACGAATGGGTGGCCCCCTGCCCGGGGCCGGTCGTCACCCCAGGTCGGCGGACAGCCAGCGCTCCGGGTCCAGCTCGACGACCACCTGCTCGCCGTGGTCGGCCAGGGAGAACGCGACGTAGCCCTCGACCGCCTCGGGTGGCAGGTAGCGGCGGGCCATCGCCCGCACGTCGTCCTCGGTGGCCGGCCGGGTCGCCGCGACCGGGCCCTCGACCGACACGTAGCGGACCGACGGGGCGACCCGGTGCACCAGCATGCTGAACCGCCCGGCCGCCGCGATCCGCCGCGCCTTGCGCGACCCGGCCGGGGTCACGATGCGCAGCCGCTCGCCGGGCTCGTAGCCGTACCAGATCGGCACCGTCAGCGGGCCGCGCCCGTCGCCGTCGGCGACCGACAGCGCGGCGACGTGCGGCTCGGCCAGGAACTGCTCGCGTTCGTCGGGGAGGAGGGCCATGTCGCCGACGCTAGGGCGGACGGCCGACGATTCCGCGGCGGTCCTGAATAAGCTCGGCGCCATGGAGACGCTCACCCCGCAGGAGGTCGCCCAGACCCTCGGGGTCTCGCCCAACCGCGTCCGCCAGCTCATCCGCGACGGCAAGCTGATGGCGGTCCCCGGCAGCGGCAACAGCAGGATCCCCGCCGACTTCCTCAAGGAGGGGGCGGTCCTCAAGCACCTGCCCGGCCTGCTCACCGTGCTGCGCGACGGCGGGTTCAGCGACCAGGAGGCCTTCGAGTGGCTCTTCCGGGCCGACGACTCGCTGCCCGGCACGCCGGTCGAGGCGCTGCGCGGCGACCGGCACACCGAGGTCACCCGCCGCGCCCAGGCGCTGGCGCTGTAGCGCCCGCATGGGGCCCCTGACCTACCTCGCGCTGCTGGCCGGGTGCCTGCTGGTGACCGCGCCGCTCGAGGTGTTCCTCCGCACCCGCGTCTACGCCCGCTGGCGGCGGCTGCTGGTCGCGCTCGCGCCCGGGTTCGTCGTCTTCGTCGCCTGGGTGCTGTACGCGATCGCGCAGGGGCACTGGGACTACAGCGACGCGCGCACCCTCGGCGTCCGGCTGCCCGGCGGGATCCCGGTCGAGGAGGTCCTGTTCTTCGTCGTCGTCCCGATCTGCGCCGTCCTGGCGCTGGAGGCGGTGCGCCGGGTGACGCGGTGGGACGCCGGGTACCCCGCCGAGGACGAGTCGTGAGCTACTCCGCGCTCGCGGTGGTCGCCGTCGTCGCCGTCCTCGTCGTCGACCTGGCCGTGCTGCGCACCCGGATGGTGACCCGCAAGGTCTTCTGGGTCGCCTACGCGATCGTCCTGTTCTTCCAGCTGCTCATGAACGGCGTGCTCACCGGCCTGGACGTGGTCGTCTACGACCCGGGCTCGATCTGGGGGCCGCGGATCGCCTACGCGCCGGTGGAGGACCTGCTGTTCGGCTTCGCGCTGGTCGTGCTCACCCTGGCCAGCTGGGCGGCGGTCAACCGGCGGGCGAACACCGCCAGGCGGCGCGGCTTCGACACCCGCACCCGGCGGTCGAGCACCCGGTAGCCCGCCTTCTCGATCTCGGTGAGGATGCCGCCGTACAGGTCGGTCGCTGCGCGCACGCAGTCCCGCGACTCGCGGGCGAGCATCGGCGTCCCGGGGGCGGCGTCGTCGTAGCGGCGCCGGACGATCGCGACCATCTCGCGCATGAGCGCCTCGAACCGCGCGTCGTGGCGCTTCTCGGCCAGCTGCTCGCGGGTGACGCCGTGCGCGGCCATGAGGTCCGCGGGCAGGTACACCCGGCCGCGGTCGACGTCCTCGCCGACGTCGCGCAGGAAGTTGGTCAGCTGGAACGCCTCGCCCAGCGCGATCGCGTGCGGCGCGGCCTCCTCCCGGGTCACCCCCGGCGCGGTGCCCAGCACCGGCAGCACCATGAGCCCGATGACCGCCGCCGAACCCCACATGTAGCGGTCCAGCGCGTCGAGGTCGGCGTAGCCGGTGACGGTCAGGTCGCTGGTCATCGCGGCGAGGAAGTCGACCAGGTGGTCGACGTCGATGGCGTACCGGCGGTAGGTGTGCACCAGCGCCAGGCGGACCGGGTCGTCGGACCAGCCCGCCTCCAGCTCGGCCAGGGCGGCGCGGGACCAGTCGGCGAGGTCGCCGGCCGGGTCGGCACCGGGGACGTCGACCAGGTCGTCGGCGGTGCGCGCGGCGGCGTAGAGCGCGTGCACCGCCGGCCGCCGGTCGGGCGTGAGCAGGCGGGTCGCCAGGTGGTAGCTCTTGCCGTGCCGGGCGGCGATCGCCGCGCAGTGCCGGTATGCGGCGTCGAGCTGAACCTGCCGGTCGGCGACCGCCGTCATCCGGTGATCCTCTCGGCGGCCAGCCGGCCGCTCATCAGCACCATGGGCACGCCGACGCCGGGCTGCACCGACGACCCGGCCAGGACGACGTTCTCCGGCCCGGACCGCGGCAGCGTGGACGGGCGGAACGGCCCGGTCTGGCCGAAGGTGTGCGCCAGCGCGAAGGGGGTGCCGGCGGCCATCCCCTGCGCGGCCCAGTCCCGCGGCGTCGCCAGCTCCTCGACCTCGACGGCGCCGGAGATGCCGGTCCACCCGCGGGCCTCCAGCGTGGCCAGCAGCTCGTCGCGGTAGCGGGGGGCGAGCGCCGCCCAGTCGATCGACGGGTTGCCGCCGCTGCGCGGGTCGAGGTTCGGCGTCGGGGCGACGACGCTGAGCACCTGCCCGCCCGCCGGGGCGAGGGAGCGGTCGGTCGCCGACGGCATGCTGACCAGCAGGCTCGGGTCGCTCATCGGGCGCCCCTCGACCGTCAGCTCGCGGAAGACCTGCTCCCACGCGGCGCCGAAGCTGATCGTGTGGTGCGCCTGGCCGGGCAGCTCCGCCCGCACCCCGAGGTGCAGCGCGACGCAGGACGGCGAGTACACCGGCCGGCGGGGGCCGCGAAGGCCGGGCACCAGCCGGGCGGGTGCGTCGGCGGTGACGACGACGGCGTCGGCCGGCAGCAGCTCGCCGTCGTCCAGCCGCACGCCGCTGACCCGCCGTCCGGACGTCGGCAGCTCGCGGACCGCGGTCCCGTACCGGAACACCACCCCGGCGTCGGCGGCGGCGTCGGCCAGCGCCCGGGGGACGGCGCCGATGCCGCCCACCGGGTGCCAGACGCCGGCACCGATGTCGAGCTGCGCGATGACGGCGTAGGCGGCGATCGCGCGGAACGGGGAGACGCCGGCGTAGAGCGCCTGGAAGCTGAACAGCCGGCGCAGCCGGTCGTCGGCGAAGCGGCCCGCGACGTGGTTCGACAGCCGGCGGAAGCCGCCCCGGCGGACGAGGGTCAGCAGCTCCGGCCCGAGCAGGTCGAGCGGGGAGTCGAGGTTGCGGTCGATGAAGGTGGTGAGCTGCAGGCGGTAGAGCTCGGCCAGCTCGCCGAGGTAGCGGCGCAGCGCCGCGGCCTCGGCCGGTCCGCACAGCGCCTCGACGGCGGCGGCGAACCGGTCGGGGTCGGCGGGCACGTCGAGGTGCGAGCCGTCGGCGAACTGCGCGCGGTAGGTCGTCTCGAGCGGGACGAGCTGCAGCCGGTCGGCGAGCTTGTCGCCGACCGCCGCCAGGGTGTCCTCGAGCACCTCGGGCGCGGTGAACACCGACGGGCCGGTGTCGAGCGTGTACCCGCCGCGGGTCACCACCCCGGCCCGGCCGCCCGGGCCGGCACCGCGCTCGACGACGGTGACCTCGCGGCCGGCGCCGCGCAGCCGCAGCGCGGTGGCCAGGCCGGCCAGGCCCGCGCCGACGACGACGACGCGGTCGGTGCGACCGGGGACCGTCCTCACGCGGTGCGGGAGGTGGCCGCGACGGCGAGCGCGTCGAGCGCGGCGCGGGCGTCCTCGGCGATGGGGGCCGCGGCGATGGCGGCGCGGGCCTGCGCGGTGCGCTCGGCGATCCGCTCCTCCACCCGCTCCCGCGCGCCGGTGGCGTCGATCAGGTGGCGCAGCGCGTCGAACTGGTCGGGGCCGGCGTCGGGGTTGCCCAGCGACTCGCGCAGCAGCGTGCGCCCGGTCTCGTCGGCCTCCAGCTCGGCCAGGGCGACGAGCAGGGTCTGCTTGCCCTCGCGGAGGTCGTCGTCGGCCGACTTGCCGGTGACGGCGGGGTCGCCGAACACCCCCAGGACGTCGTCGCGCAGCTGGAACGCCTCGCCCAGGGGCAGGCCGATGGCGGTGTAGGCCTCGAACACCCGCGGGCCGGCGCCGGCGATCGCAGCGCCGAGCTGCAGCGGCCGCTGCACCGTGTAGCCGGCGCTCTTGTACCGGGCGACGGTCAGCGCGCCGTCCGGCCCGGGCAGCCCGCCGGCGGCCCGCAGCAGGTCGAGGTACTGGCCGGCGGTCACCTCGGTGCGCATGGTGTCCCAGACGCCGCGGGCGCGGGTGAGCGCGGCGCCGGTGATGCCGGAGCAGCGCAGCAGCTCGTCGGACCAGACCAGGGCGAGGTCGCCGACCAGGATCGCCGCGCCCACGCCGAAGGCGCCGGCGTCGCCGTCGAGCCGCTCGGCGCCGTGCCGGGTGGCGAAGCCGAGGTGGGTGGACGGGCGGCCGCGGCGGGTGCTCGCGCCGTCCATGACGTCGTCGTGCACCAGGGCGCTGACGTGCACGAACTCCAGCGCGGCGACCGCGCGCAGCACCGCGTCGTCGTCCTCCACCGGGCCCCCGGCCTCGGGTGCGGCGCCCCGCCAGCCCCAGTACGCGAACGCCGGACGCAGCCGCTTGCCGCCGCGGGCGAGGGCGCACACCTCCTCGGTGACCGCGCCGAGCGAGGGGTCCATGCCGGCGAGGGTGCGGCGCTGCCGGTCGAGGAACACCTCGAGCGCCTGCCACACGCGGGCGCGCAGCCGGTCGAGGTCGACGGCGGCCAGCAGGTCCGGTGCGTCGAGGTCCTGGGTCCCGGCGGTCACGTGATCAGTATTGCCCGATCCGGTGGGGCGCCACTCCTCCAGCACCGAGGGGCGGGTCCTGCCGTCGATGGTCACGGGCGTCTCCTCGGGGGGCTGCGGGCGCGGCGAGACCTCTTCGGCGCGGCGGCCGCCTCCGGATGCACCGGGCAGCCGTGTTTCTCACACCGACTCCCCGGTTCCGGTTACGTACTCTCGTCCTCCGTGACCACGACCATCCGCGAGCTGCTCGCCCGAGGGCGCCCGACGTGGTCGTTCGAGTTCTTCCCGCCGAAGACGGCGGAGGCCGAGCGCCAGCTGTGGACGGCGCTGCGCGAGCTCGAGCGGCTCCAGCCGTCGTTCGTGTCGGTGACCTACGGCGCCGGCGGCACCACCCGCGAGGGCACCGTCGCCGTCACCGAGCGGATCGCGACCGAGACGACGATGACCCCGCTGGCCCACCTGACCGCGGTCGACCACAGCGTCGCCGAGCTGCGGCACGTGGTGAGCCGGCTGGCGGCCGCGGGCGTGCGGAACCTGCTCGCGCTGCGCGGCGACCCGCCCGGCGCCGACCCCCAGGCCGAGTGGACCGCGCACCCGGAGGGCTTCAGCTACGCCGCCGAGCTGGTCGAGCTGATCCGGTCGATGGGCGACTTCAGCGTGGGCGTGGCCGCCTTCCCCGAGCGGCACCCGCGGTCGCCGGACTTCGACACCGACGCCGACATGTTCGTGGCCAAGTGCCGCGCCGGCGCCGACTTCGCCATCACCCAGATGTTCTTCCGCGCCGAGGACTACCTGCGGCTGCGCGACCGGGTGGTCGCCCGGGGCTGCGACGTCCCGATCATCGCCGGCGTCATGCCGGTGACCAACGTCAAGATGATCAACCGGATCGTCCAGCTGTCGGGTCAGGCGTTCCCGGCGGACCTCGCGGAGCGGTTCGCCGCCCTGGACGGCGACCCGGCCGCGGTGCGTGCGTTCGGTGTGGACGTGGCGACGGACCTGGTGCGGACCCTGCTCGACGAGGGCGTGCCCGGCATCCACTTCATCACCATGAACCGCTCCACGGCGACGCGGGAGATCTACGCCAACCTGGCGGAGCTCACCCCGGCGCCGTGACGGTCAGCGCCTCGCGGGCCAGCCGCGCGGCGCGCCGCAGCCCCTCCCGCTCCGCCGCGTAACCGCCGAAGACGCCGACGACCGGCAGGTTGGACAGCGCCCGGTGGTGCAGCCGGCCCTTCGGCCGCGCGTCGAGCGACTCGTCGATGCGGCCGAGCATCCGGGAGAGCCGCCACACGGTGCGCACCGGCCCGCGCTTGGCGCCGAGGGCCTCCTCGCGGTAGGTGCCGCTCGCGTGGGTCATGAGCGGGCGGACCTGCTCGGCCGGCAGCTTGCGGTCGAGCAGCACCCGGGCGAGCAGCGCGACCCGTTCGGCCGGGTCGGTCACCTGGTGCTCGCCGGCCACGCCCAGGACGACGATCGACTGGACGGCGGTCCCGACGGTGTTCTGCAGGGGGAGCAGGTCGGCGAGCTTGCCGGCGAAGCGCGGCGCGGCCGACACCACCGCGGCGATCCGCGAGACCTGCTCGGCCCACCAGTCGTCGCGCTGCTCCAGGGGGAGGGCCGGTGGGCGGCCGAGCCGGCGCACCAGCGGGGTGGCCAGCCGGTCGACCCGGCGCAGCACGTCGACGATCACCGCATCGCTGATCGGAGCCATGGGGGAGCGGTGCCCCGTGTCGCCGGGAGTCACGCGTGGCGATCGCCACGAGCGCCGTTCGTGTGGCCCCCCACCCGGCCCCGGTCAAAGCGGCAGGCCGACGCCGCGGTGCAGCTGGCCGACCTCCACCTCGGCTGCGGCACCCTGCCGCTGCTGCGCACCGTCGAACCCCGCGTCGCGGTCACCGTCGACCTCGACGACCTGCTCGACCCCACGACCGGCCGGGGCGCCGCCCGCACCGGCTTCGGCGCGGTCCTCTCCGCCGCCCGCGCCCGGTGGGCGGCCTGCGACGCCGACCTCACCCGGATCGTGCTCGGCCCCCACGGGGAACCGCTCGACCTGGGCCGTCGGCCCCGCTGCAGGGGCCCGCGCCGAGCGGGCGAGGCGTGGGGGGCAGCGGGGTCCTTCCATTCGCCGGCTGCGACGCCCCGCACCACCGGTGCGAGGTCCACCACCTGCTCGCCTGGGCGCTCGGCGGCGAGACCAGCCTGGACAACTCCGGGCTGCTCTGCGAGCGGCACCACACCCAGGTCCACCACGGCTTCCGCATCGAGCGCGACGACGCGGGGCGGTGGCACGCCTACCGGCCCGACGGCACCGAGATCCACGCCATCCGGCCACCCGCCGAGCTCGCCCGCGCCGGCTGAGCGGTCCGCACAGGCCGGGCACAGGCATTCCTCGTACCGTTACCAGAGTGTTATCTCGGCGGCGCGGTGCCGCGGGGCGCTGGGCGCTCGTGCTCGCGCTGGTCGCCGTCCTCGCCGCGCTGCCGTCGGTCGTCGGGGCGCTGCCGGCCGAGGACGCCGACGTCTCCGCCGCCGACCTGCGCACCGCCGCCCTGGCCACCGCCGACCTCGGCTTCTCCGGCTACGCCGAGTCGGCCGGCGGGCTGGCCCTGCCGGTGAGCGACGAGCTACCGGCCCTGGCCGACCTGTTCAGCGACCGGACGACGATGCGCGTCTGGTGGCGCAGCGCCACCTCGCACCGCGTCGACGTCGTCACCCCGACCGGCGAGACGGGCGTGCACCGCGACGAGGGCGGCTCGTGGACGTGGGAGTACGAGGCCAACCGCGCCACCCGCTCGGGCGTGGCACCGCTCGAACTGCCCCAGCCGCCCGACCTGCTGCCGCCCACGCTGGCCCGCCGCCTCCTCTCCGAGGCCACCGACGAGGAGCTCAGCCGCACCGGCGCCGCCCGGGTCGCCGGCCGCGACGCCCTCGGCCTGCGCCTGGTGCCTGCTGACGAGGCGTCGTCGGTGGCGCGGATCGACCTGTGGGTCGACGCGGCCACCGGCCTGCCGCTGCAGGTGCAGCTGTACTCCGAGGACGCGACCAACCCGGCGCTGGACACCCGCTTCCTCGACCTGGAGCTGCGCCGGCCGTCGGCGGAGGTGGTCGCCTTCACCCCGCCCGGCGGCGCGTACTTCGGCCGCGACTACGAGGAGGACGTCCTGACCCTCGCCGACCAGCGGCTGCGCACGGTCGCGCTGCCCGGCACGCTGGCCGGGCTGCCGCGCCGCACGGTCGCCGGCGCACCGGAGGCCATCGGGCTGTACGGCCGCGGCGTCACGCTGCTCGCCGTCGTCCCGGTGCCCTTCCGGCTCGCGCAGGACCTGCGCCGCGTCGCCGACACCACCCCGTCCGCGGTGTCCGACGAGCTCGGCGTCCGGCTGGCCGCCGGGCCGGTGGGCATCATGCTCGTCGGCTCGCCGGGGCAGCAGTCCTACGTGCTCACCGGCACGGTCACCCTCGAGGCGCTCGAGGCCGCGGCGCGCGAGCTCCCCGAGCTGCGGAGCCGCCCGTGAGCGCCGTGATCGTCACCCGCGGTCTGGTCAAGCGGTACGGCCGGCTGCACGCGGTGGACGGGATCGACCTCGACGTCCGCGAGGGCGACGTCTACGGCTTCCTCGGCGCCAACGGCTCGGGCAAGACGACGACGGTGCGGATGCTGCTCGGCCTCGTGCTGCCGACCAGCGGCGAGGTGGAGCTGCTCGGCGCGCGGATGCCGCGGGCCGGCCGGCGGGTGCTGCCGCGGGTGGGCGCGCTGATCGAGGGCCCCGCCCACTACGGGCACCTGTCCGGGCGGGAGAACCTGTCGCTGCTCGACGCCTCGGGGCCCGGCGGCCGCCGGCGCACCCGGCGCGCCCGGATCGACGAGGTGCTCGAGCAGGTGGGCCTGGCCGGGGTGGGACGGCGCCCGGTCAAGGCGTACTCGCTGGGCATGCGGCAGCGGCTGGGGCTGGCCGGCGCGCTGCTGCGCCGTCCGGAGCTGCTGGTGCTCGACGAGCCGACCAACGGGCTGGACCCGCAGGGCATCGCCGAGATCCGGTCGCTGCTGCTCGACCTGCACCGCGGCGGGACGACGATCTTCCTCTCCAGCCACCTGCTCGCCGAGGTCGAGCAGATGGCCACCCGGGTCGGTGTGCTCGACCGCGGCCGGCTGGTGCTCCAGGAGCAGCTGGCCGTGCTCACCGCGCCGACCGGCGCCACGGTCGTGGAGAGCCCGGCACCCGAGCACGTGCGGGCCGCGCTGGACGGCCGGGTCACCGCGGTCGACGGCCGGCGGGTGGTGGTGAAGGGCGACGACCCGGCGGAGGTGAACGCGCTCCTGGTGCAGGCCGGCGTGCCGGTGACCGGCCTGACCTTGCAGCGCCCGACGCTCGAGGAGGTGGTGCTGGCCGCGGCCGGCACGAGCACCGACCGGGTGGAGCGGCGGGGGTCCCTCCGGTGATCGCCGTCGAGCTGCGCAAGCTGTTCCGCCGGCCCCGCACGTGGGCGACGATCGCCGTCCTCAACGCGCTGCCGATCGCCGTGGCGCTGCTGCTGGTCCTGACCGACCTCGCGCCGCGGCCGGGGGAGGGGCCGCCGTTCCTGTCCGCCGTCCTGGCCAACGGGCAGCTGTTCACCCTCGCCGCGCTGGCCATCGTGCTGCCGCTGTTCCTGCCCATCGCGGTGGCGGTGGTCGCCGGCGACTCGATCGCCGGCGAGGCCCAGGCGGGCACCCTGCGCTACCTGCTGGCCCGGCCCGCGGGCCGCACCCGGCTGCTGGTCGCCAAGCTCGTCGCCGTCCTGGCGTTCGTGCTGGTCACCGTGGTGGTCGTGGCCGCCGTCGGCTACCTGCTCGGCAGCACGCTCTTCGACGCGCAGCCGACCGGCGGGACGTCGGTGTCGGGGACCTCGCTGAGCTCCGAGGAGCTGACCCTGCGCACGCTGATGGCGATCGGCTACGTGGCGGTGTCGATGCTCGGCGTGGCCGCGTTCGCGCTGTTCTTCTCCACGTTCACCGACTCGCCGCTGGGCGCGACGATGGGCGCCCTCGCCGTCCTGGTCGCCTCGTCGCTGCTGTTCACCCTCGACGCCGCCTCGCCGATCGCGCCGTACCTGCCCACGCGCTACTGGCTGTCGTTCGTCGACTTCTTCCGCGACCCGGTCCTGTGGCGGGAGATCGTCCGCGGCCTGGCGCTGCAGGGCGTGTACGTGGGCGTGCTGCTGGCCGGGGCGTGGGCGAACTTCGCCACCAAGGACGTCACCAGCTGACTAGCGTGCACCGGGTGGGGATCGAGATCGCGCCGGCGACGAGCGCGCGGTTCGACGACGTCGCGACGATGCTCGGGCCGAAGAACCCGGCCTCCAACGTCTGCTGGTGCCTCAGCCACCGCCTCGACTCGAAGACCAACCGGGAGCTCGTCGGGCCGGCCCGCCGCGAGTACGTCCGCGAGCTGACCGGCCGCCCGGTCGCGCCCGGGGTGCTCGCCTACGACGGGGACGAGGTCGTCGGCTGGGCCGCGGTCGCGCCGCGCGCCGAGCTGCCCTTCCAGCGCTCCACCAAGATCCCGCACGTCGACGACCTGCCCGTGTGGTCCCTCTGGTGCATCCGCGTGCGCCCGGGCCACCGCGGCAAGGGCATCGCGCACGCGCTCGTCCGCGGGGCGGTCGACTACGCCGCCTCCCAGGGCGCCCCGGCGGTCGAGGGGTACCCGGCCGACAACGGGGACCGGAAGGTCGACACGACCATGGCCTTCGTCGGCACCCGCAGCCTGTTCGAGAAGGCCGGGTTCACCAAGGCCGCCGACACCGACGCCGTGGCGGGCGGGTTCCCGCGGGTCCTGATGCGCCGCGCCCTCAGCTGAGCGCACCGGCCACGACGCGGGCGGCCGCTGCGACGAGGGCGTCGTCGTGCTCGGCGTCCTGGGCGTCGCGGCTCGACATGACGGCGAGCACGATCGGGGCGCGGCCGGGCGGGGTGAGCACGGCGACGTCGTTGCGGGTGCCGTAGGCGCCGTTGCCGGTCTTGTCGCCGACCTCCCAGTCGGCCGGGACGCCGGCCCGGATCAGCGCGTCCCCGGTGGTGTTCCGGTGGAGCCAGTCGAGCAGCAGCGCGCGGTCCGCCTCGTCGAGGACGTCGTCGTCGAGGGTGTACGCCTGCAGCGTCGTGGCCAGCGCGCGGGGGGTGGTGGTGTCCCGCTCGTCGCCGGGCACCGCGCTGTTGAGCTCCGGTTCGGTCCGCGCGACGTTCGTGACGTCGTCGCCGGCGCGCTCCAGGGCCGTGTCGAGCCCGGCCGGGCCGCCGAGCTCGCGCAGGACCAGGTTGAGCGCGGTGTTGTCGCTGTACCGGACGGCGGCGTCGCAGAGCTCGGCGAAGGTCATGCTGCCGCCGACCCGGGTGCTCGTCACCGGTGACCAGGCCGACGACACGTCGCTCTGCTGGATCGGCACGCCGCGCTGCAGGTCGGCCGGCGAGGTCTGCGCCAGCAGCGCGCCGCAGGCGAGGGCCTTGATGGTGCTGGCGTACGCGAAGCGCTCGTCGGCGCGGTGCGCGATCGTCGCGCCCGAGCCGGTGTCCAGCGCGAAGACGCCGAGGCGGGCGTCGAACTGCTCCTCGAGCGCCGCGAGCTCACCCGCCACGTCCGGCGGCGGGGTGGTGCCCGGCGCCTCGCCGGTCGCGACGGCGCCGGTGCCGGGCGCCGCCCGGTCGGCGTCCGCGGTCGACGAGCAGGCCGCGGTGGCGAGGAGGGCCAGGCACACCAGCGCGCGACGGCCGAACCGGCGCATGCCCGACCTCCCGTCCCTCCGCACCGGGTGCCCACGAGACCGCAGGACCCGCCGCGAGGGCAAGTCCGACAGGCCGTGCCGGTCCGGTCAGGGCCGGACGAGCCGGACGTGCGTGGCGGCTTCGGTCGCCACGTGCTCGGCGACGACGAGGTCGGTGGCGACGCCGTCGCCGAGCAGCCGCTCGCCGGTGCCGAGCAGCAGCGGGGCCACGGCCACGTGCAGCTCGTCGACCAGGCCGGCGCGCAGGTACTCGCGGACCGTGGCCGCCCCGCCGGCGAGGCGGACGTCCTGGCCGCCGGCCGCCGCGAACGCCTGCTCCAGGGCCGACCCGATGCCGTCGGTCACGAAGGAGAACGTCGTCCCGCCGGCCATCTCGACCGGGTCGCGCGCGTGGTGGGTGAGCACGAACACCGGGTGGTGGTACGGCGGCTCCGGCCCCCACCAGCCCGCCCAGTCGCTGTCCCCCCACGGCCCGCGGACGGGGCCGAACATGTTGCGGCCCATGATCGTCGCGCCGATGCCCTCGTCGCCGCGGCGGGCGAAGTCGTCGTCCGGGCCGGTGGTGCCGCCCTCGGCGCCCTGCATCCGGTGGAACGTCGCGGTGGCGACGAGCCAGGCGTGCAGGTCCTCCCCGCCGACGCCGAGCGGGTGGTCCAGGCCCTGGTCCGGGCCGGCCGCGTACCCGTCGAGGGACACGGACAGGCAGTGCACGCGCAGCTTGGGCACGGAGGCCTCCTCGGGTCGGCGTCGAGGGGCAGACCGGGCCGGCCTGCCGAAGTCATCGGCGGGCCGCCTCCGCCGGACTCGTCGACATCGCCACCGCGCGCCCTCCGCGCCGCAGCACCCGCACGGCGAACCCGGGTGCCAGGAGCGACTCGGGACGGCGGACGAGGGCCTGGACCTCCCTCAGGCGCAGCACGACCGCGTCGTCGTGGTGGGCGGCACGCGTCGCCCTGGTCAGGTACCTGTTGAGCGCGTCCGTCCCCGGCGGCTCGGCCCCCCGGGTGTCGGGGAAGACGAAGTCGCCCCCCGACCGCGATCGACCACGGCGCGGCGACGGCCCTGCCCGCCGCGGCGAGGACCGGCGGGCGAAGGCGCGGTCGACGTCCCCCGACCGGTCGAGACACCGGCGCAGCCGCTCCACGTGCCGCCGCTGGTCGTCCACGAAACGGTGGGTGGCCGGCTCTCCCAGTGGCTCCGAGGACGCCATGACGTCGGCGATGACGAGGGAGGGCAGGCTGCGCGCGTAGGCGAGGCGTGCCGCCTCCTCCACGGGAGGCGACTCGTCGCCGAAGCCGGCGAGGAGCACGATCCAGCGCCCGTCCTCGACCGGCAGCGGCATCCCCAGCCGCCGCGCCACGGGGGTGTCGACGACCGCCGCCGCCTTCCCGTCCCGCTCCGGCGCACCGGACCGGCGGTACGTGCGCGAGACGTAGCGGGTGTCCACCCGGACCACCGTCGTGCGGTGGGGGGAAGCCGAGGTCCGCCAGCCAGGCCACGCTGTGCGCCGACCGCCCGGTCGCGTCCACGACGAGGTCCGCCGAGAGGGTGCCGCCGTCCGCCAGCCGGACCCCCCGTGACCCTGGTGCCGGGCTCGTCGACCGTCAGCCCGATGACCGCCTCGCCGTCCCGGACGACGGCCCCCGGCAGCTGCTCGACGTGCGCGCGCACGAGCCGCTCCAGCAGCGGCCGGGACATCGAGGGGCTGCGCAGCGCAGAGACCGGACGGCGCAGCACCCCGCCCGCCTGATGCCACGAGAAGTCGGCGCACAGGTCGAGGTCGACCGCGCCGGCGTCGCGCAGCTCGGCGCCGACGCCGGCGAACCACGCCTCCAGGAGCCGGGCGCCCTCGGCCGGCAGGAGGTGCGGCTGCCGCCCCTGCGGAACCCGGGGACGGGCCTCGGCCGCAGCGGGCAGACGGTCGCGGTCGACCACCACGACCCGGTCGAGGCGTTCCGCGGCCACGCGGGCGGCGCACAGCCCCGCCACGCTCGCGCCGATCACCACCGCCGTGCTCATCGCGCGTCCGCCCGCTTCCGGGCGACGTAGAGCACGTCGACCGGGTCGTCGGGCAGCTCGTGCACGACGACGTCGACGAACCCCGCCTCCGCCAGCATCCGGCGGGCCACCTGCTCGCCCCACACCGCACCGAGCCCGGCGCCGCCCTCGGCGAGGGAGACGGTCAGGCAGTGCAGCGTGCTCACGCCGTACAACCAGGGCGCCAGCGGGTTGCCGAGGTTGCCCTCGAGGTCGCTGGCCGCCTTGATGTCGACCATCGCGAACACCCCGCCCGGTTCGAGGGCGTCGTGCACCCGGGCCAGCACGCCGGCGGGATCGGCCTGGTCGTGCACGGCGTCGAAGGCGAACACCCCGGCGAACGGCGGCTCGACCGGCAGCCGGGTCGCGTCGCGGACCTCGAAGGCGGCGTTGGCCAGCCCCCACCCGGCGGCCTCGGCGCGGGCGCGCTCGACGGCGTCGGCGGCGATGTCGTAGCCGGTGAACTGCGACCGCGGGTACGCCCGCGCCAGCACGTTCACCGCGTGCCCGGTGCCGCACCCGACGTCCGCCGCCCGCGCGCCGGCCGCGAGGCGACGGGGCAGGTCTCCGGTGAGCGGCAGGATCCCGTCGAGCAGGACGCCGTCGAACAGGCCCCGCGAGGCCTCGTCCATCACGTCGGTGAGCTCCGGGCGGAACCGGGCGTACGGCACGCCGCCGCCGGTGCGGAAGGCCTCGGCGACCTCACCCACGTGCCGGCCGAGCAGCGCCGTGATGCGGCTCAGCGACGCCATGTTCTGCGCTCCCGGGCCGGTCAGGCAGGCCGCGCGGGCCGGCGGCAGCGAGTAGGTGCGCGTCGCGGGGGAGTACTCGACGATGCCCGCCGTCGCCAGCCCGCCGAGGCACTCGCGGACGTAGCGCTCGACCAGCCCCGCCCGCTCGGCCACCTCCTCGCTGGTGCCCGCCCCGGCGGCGACGGCCTCCAGCAACCCGGTGCGGAAGCCGACGTCCACCAGCAGCGTCACCACGCTCTCGGTGAACGTGCCCAGCAGCCGTTCCGCGAAGACCTCGACCGCAGCGGTGTCCGGCCCCGCGCCGGTCGTCCGCGTGTCCGCAGCCATCTCGCCCCTCCTCCGTCGTCGGTCGACGGGGCGACGCTAGGAACGCGGCGGGGTGCCCGGCATCGGGCGGACGGTCCATCCCGCGCCGGCGCCGGATGGGTCGTTCGTCCCGACGAGGGAGTGGGCGTGGGCCCACGCCGAGGCCGCGGTCCGGGTGGTGACGGCCAGCTTGGTGAAGATGTTGGACAGGTGCCGCGCGACGGTCTTGCGGCTGATGACCAGCGCGTCGGCAATCTGGGCGTTGGTCCGGCCCTCCGCGACGAGGACGAGGACCTCGGCCTCCCGGGACGTCAGGCCCCCGGGCTGCGCGGGGATCCCGCGCAGCTCGGCGACCGCGGTGGCGTCGGGCGCCGCGCCCAGCCGGTCGAAGACCTCGGCCGCGGCGGCCAGCTCGAGCTCGGCGCCGTCGGCGTCGCCGAGGGCGCGGTAGGCCGCCGCCAGCTGGACGCGGACGCGGGCGCAGTCGTGCACCGCCTCCAGCTCTCGCCAGCCGGCGCACGCCGCGGCCAGCAGGGGGAGGGCCTCGTGCGGCCGCCCGGTCGCCAGCAGCAGCGCCCCGCGCCACTGCCGGGCGGCCGCGGAGAACAGCGGGCTGGCGTACCGGCGGGCGACCTCCTCCACCTCGGTCACCGCCTCCTCCGCGGCGGTGGTGTCCCCGGCGGCCAGGGCGATCTCCGCCTGCGCCACCCGCAGGCGGGCACGGACCAGCGGGTTCGCCGTCTGCGCGAGCAGCGCCGCCCGGATCGACGCGCCGGCGGCGTCGGTCCGGCCCCGGCGCAGGCGGAGGAGGGCCAGTCCCGGCTGCGGGGTCCGGCCCAGCTCGTGCGCGCGGCGGTAGGACTCCTCGGCGTCGGCCCAGCGGCCGCGGAGCCGGGCCAGCTCGCCCAGCTGGTAGTGCGCCTCGGCGGCGGTGAGGCAGGCGATGTCGGCCAGGTCCGCGCAGGCCCGGGCCGCCTCGGCCTCGCTCTGCGCCCACGCCCCGGCGGACTGCAGCACCTGCGACCGGTGCACCCGGCAGA
Organism: Blastococcus sp. SYSU D00669; assembly: GCF_054050715.1. NCBI lineage: Bacteria > Bacillati > Actinomycetota > Actinomycetes > Geodermatophilales > Geodermatophilaceae > Blastococcus > Blastococcus sp. SYSU D00669. Next base: position 86,728 of record NZ_JBJGZV010000009.1, on the reverse strand, counting down.
TGCCGGTGAACAGCACCGCCGCGGGCAGCGTCTCCAGCCAGGCGGCGGTCGCCCGCACCCAGGACCACGCCCGGCGCAGGTCGCCCAGCTCGTACGTCGCCGACATCAGGTGGCAGTAGATGTTGCCGGCGAACTCGGGCAGCACCTCACCGGCGAGGACGTAGCTCATGGCCTGGTCGAAGCACGCCAGCCCGGAGGGCACCGCGCCGCGGCGGACCAGCACCCGCCCCTCGCCGAGCAGGCCCGCCGCCACCAGCGTCGGCTCGGCGAACCGGCGTCCGCGCTCGACGACCCGCCGCGCCGCGGCCAGCACCGGCTCCTGGTCGGGCTGGTCGAGCGCACCCTCCACCTCGAGCAGGTAGGCGAGGTAGCCCTGCTCGGCGCACTCGGGCTCTCCGGCGAGCAGCGCCGCGGCCCGCTGCAGCCAGCCCGACCCGGGGACCTCGTCGGCACGCATGACCAGGTTGACCGCCACCCCGATCGCGGCCATCGCCGCCGCCCGCGGGCGCTCCTCGCGCACCGCCGCCCGGAAGGCCTCCTCCCCGACGGCGATCGACTCGTCGACCCGGCCCAGCCACCAGGCGCAGTCGGCGAGCGCGGCGAGGTCGTCGGCGGTCAGCCCGCCCTCGGCCCGGGCGGCGCCGAACGCCGCGTGCGCCTGGTCCCAGCGCTGCTGCGCGTGCGCGGTGCGGGCGGCTGCCAGCAGGGGTCCGGGGTCGCTCACGGCTGGCCTCCCCACGGTCCGGGGGCGGCCCAGCCTAGCGGCGGTCAGCCCCCGAGGCGGCTGCAGTCGTCGGCGGTCAGCGGGACCGGGTCGCCGGGCGCGAGCACGGCCTCGACCATCGCCATCACCAGCGGCGTCCGGGGCAGCCCGCCGTGCCCGACCCGCGCGTCGGCGCACACCGACTGCACGGTCAGGTTCAGCGCGCCGTCCAGCCGGGCGGAGTCGGGCGGCGTCACCGTCTCGTCCTGCGTCGTCCAGATCGAGACCCAGCTCGGGCCGGCGGGGGTCTCGTCGCCGGCGTTGAGCCGGGCGAGCAGGTCGCTGCCCGGCGCCAGCTGCCGGCACCCCTCGGGGCACTGCTCCGGCGCCACCTGCCCGGCGAGGTCGGCCAGCGCCGTGCCGTGGTGCGGCGAACCCAGCGTCACCACCCGCCGCACGACGTCCGCACCGCCGTCGGCCACCCAGAGCCGGGCGACGACGCCGCCGGCCGAGTAGCCGACGACGTCGACGCTGTCGGCGCCGGTGCGCTCGAGCGCCTGCTCGGCGGCCGCCGCCAGCGCGTCGGCCGACCCGGCGAGGTCACCGGTGCCGTTGCCGGGCAGCGGGACGACGACGGCGTCCCGCCCGGCGGCGGTCAGCCGCCCGGCCAGCTCCTGCAGCGAGGCGGTCGAGCCGCCGTACCCGGGGACCAGCAGCACCGGCCCCACCTCGTCCTGCGAGACCGCCTCCGACGAGCGCCCGGGGTCGCCGGGCTCGAGCAGGACGACGGCGAGGGCGACGAGCGCCGCGGCGACCACGGCCAGCAGCCCCAGGACGACGCGTCGGCGGGCGGGGGAGAGGCCGGCGAGCACGCTCCCACTGTCCCCGCTCTCGCCGGACTCTTCACGGGCTGGTGGACTGCCGCCTGTGCTGAGCCGCGAGGAGTACCTGACCGCGTGGGCGCGGTGGCACGGCGGGACCGATCCCACCGCCAGCGCGCTGGTCCGCGGCTGGCTGTCGACGGCGTACGCGCTGGCCCGCCCGCTGGCAGGGGTGCCGCCCCTGCTCGCGACCGCGCTGGGGCTGCTGGTCGCGGTCGGGGGCGCGGCGCTCGCCGTCCCCGGCGGCGGCTGGCTGGTGGCCGCCGGTCTGCTCGTCGGGCTGTCCGGGCTGCTCGACAGCCTGGACGGCGCGCTGGCCATCGCGACCGGCCGCGCGTCGCGGCGCGGGTTCGTCCTCGACTCCGCCGTCGACCGGCTGACCGAGGCCGCCTACGCCGCCGGTCTCTGGGCGGCCGGCGCCCCCGGCTGGCTGGCCGCGGCCTTCGGGGCGGTGTGCTGGCTGCCCGACTACCTGCGCGCCCGCGCCGGGCAGGCCGGGGTGACCGAGACGGGCGCGATCTCGGTGTTCGAGCGCCCCACGCGGGTGGCGCTGACCGGGTTCACGCTGGGCGGCGCCGGGATCCTGGCGCTGGCCGGCGCCGGTCCGCACGCCGGCACCGTGGTCACGGTGGGGACGGCGGTCGGCGTCCTGCTGGGCGCGGTGGCCGTGGGCCAGCTGGGGCTGTCGCTGCGCCGGGCGCTGGGGGACCGACCGGCGCACCGGGACCCCGGGCCGTAGGCTGTTCTGCGTTCCGCGCCGTCCTCCTGCGCCGGTCAACCCCGAGGAGCCCCTCCCGTGCCCGTCGTAGTCACCGGCTCGATCGCCACCGACCACCTGATGACCTTCCCGGGCAGCTTCAGCGAGCAGTTCGTCGAGGGCCAGATGGAGAACGTGTCGCTCTCGTTCCTCGTCGACGACCTCGTGCAGCACCGCGGCGGGGCCGGCGCGAACATGGCGTACGGCATGGGGCTGCTGGGGCTCAACCCCGTGCTCGTGGGCGCCGTCGGCAGCGACTTCGCCGACTACGAGGCCTGGCTGTCCCGGCACGGCGTCGACACCAAGAGCGTGCACTGGTCGGAGATGAAGCACACCGCGCGCTTCGTCTGCACGACCGACGTCAAGAACAACCAGATCGCCTCCTTCTACTCGGGGGCCATGTCCGAGGCCGCCGACATCGAGCTGGCGCCGGTCGCGCACCGGGTCGGCGCGCCGGACATCGTCGTCGTCGGCCCGAACGACCCGCGCGCGATGGTGCGGCACACCGAGGAGTGCCGGGAGCGCGGCTACGCGTTCGCGGCCGACCCCAGCCAGCAGCTCGCCTGGGCCGACGGCGCGATGATCCGCTCGCTCGTCGAGGGCGCCGAGCTGCTCTTCACCAACGAGTACGAGTCCGCGCTGCTGCTGCAGAAGACCGGCTGGACGCTCGAGGAGGTCCTCGACCGCGTCGGCAGCTGGGTCACCACCCGCGCCGCCCAGGGCGTGCTGGTCCGCCGCGCGGGCGAGGAGCCCATCGCGGTGGCGGCCGTGCCCGAGACCAAGCCGGTGGAGCCCACCGGCGGCGGCGACGCGCTGCGCGCGGGCTTCATCGCCGGGCGCACCTGGGGCCTGTCGGCCGAGCGGTCGGCCCAGCTCGGCTCGGCCATCGCCACCGAGGCCGTCGAGGTCATCGGCACGCAGGAGTACGCGCTCGACCGGCGGGCCTTCCTCGCCCGGTTCGCCGAGGCGTTCGGCTCCGACGCCGCCGACGAGGTCGCCGTCCACCTCCCCGCCTGACGCGGCGCCGGTCGGGAGCACCCTCAGCCGCCGCGGAGGCGCTCGCCGATGCCCGGGTCCTCCGACCAGTCGCGGTAGGGGATCCGCGGGATCTCCAGGACCTCGCCCAGCGTCGTCCACTCGTTGCCGCCCAGGCGGGCCACCGGGTCGAGGTGCTCGATCCGCGGCCGGCCGTCGCGGACCGCCGACTCGTAGGCCGTCACCGCGACGACGCGCCCGAGGACCACCCAGCAGTCGCCCAGCTTGATCGTGGAGTGCAGCGTGCACTCGATGCTCACCGGCGAGTCGGCCACCCGCGGGGCGGCCACCCGGTCGCTCGGCTCGAGCCGGACACCGGTGTGCTCGGCCTCGCTCTGGTCCGGCGGGAAGTCCGTCGCCGTCGCGTTGACCTGCTCGAACAGCGACCGCGGCGTGAGGCTGATGGTGAACTCGCCGGTCGCCTCCGCGTTGTTCAGCGAGTCCTTCCGGCCCACCGAGGTGAACTGCACGATCGGCGGCTTGACGCACGAGACCGTGTAGAAGGAGTGCGGCGCGAGATTCTCCACCCCGTCGGCCGAGCGGGTGCACACCCAGGCGATCGGCCGGGGGACGACGACGGAGTTCAGGATCCGGTAGAAGTCGCGCCCCCTCATCTCGGCGGGGTCGAACAGGACGCGAGCGGGCGAGGTCACCGCCCCATCGTCGTCAGCCCGGGTGCGGCCGGCGTGGGCAGGGTGCGCCCGCGCCAGCTCAGCGTCCCCTTCCGGTGGCCGGCCACCGACCGGGCCATGAGCACGTCGAGCAGCAGCAGGGACAGCGGGTGGGCCAGGGAGTCGGGCCACACCCGGCCGCCGGTGCGGGCGGCGACCACGGCCCGGCCGGCCACGCCCGCGGCGTAGCCCACGAGCCCGGCGCGCGAGCCGCGCAGCGCGGCCAGCGCCGGGACGACGCCGACGGCGGTCAGCGCGGCGGCCGCGGCCGCGCTCGCCGCGGGAGAGCCGCCGACCGTCGCCCACAGCGACTTGGCGTAGCCCTCGCCCAGCTGCGCCCACCCCTCGTACATGCGGCAGGCGGCCAGCCGCGAGCCGTCGACCGGCACGCCCCGCCCGCCGGCCCGCTTGACCGCCCGCAGCAGCGCGATGTCCTCGAGCACCTCGCCGGCCACCGCGGCGTGCCCGCCGGCCGCCCGGTAGGCGCGTCCGCGCACCACCAGGAACTGCCCGTTGGCGGCGGCCAGCGACGGTCGCGGCGACCGCTCGGCCAGCCGCAGCGGCAGCGTGGTGGCCCACAGCCAGGGCGACAGCGGCTGCACCAGCCGCTCGGCCGCGGTGCCGGCCAGCGGCCGCGGCCACGGCGAGACCAGGTCGAGGTCGTGCTCGTCGAGCACCGCCACGGCGGCGGCGACCGCGTCGGGCCACAGCCGCACGTCGGCGTCGAGGAACACCAGGACGTCGTCGACCCCGGCGGTGGCCGCGCCGACGGCGCAGGCGTGCGGCTTGCCGAGCCACCCGGGCGGCGGCTCGCCGGCCGCGACCAGCCGCACCCGCGGGTCGCCGACCGCCCGGACCGCCGCGGCGGTGCCGTCGGTGGAGCCGTCGTCGACGACCACCACCCGGAGGTCGGGCACGCCCCGCTGGTCGAGCACCCCGCCCAGGCAGGCGGCCACCTGCCGCTCCTCGTCGCGCACCGGCAGGACGACGGTCACCGGCCGCGCCACCCGGGGCGGCGCCGCCGGCGGGCGGCGGAGCAGGGCGGTGTTGACGGCGGCGTGCAGCGCCCCGGCCACCGAGGCACCGGCCAGCAGCCGGACGACGGCGCCGCTCACGCGCGGCGCCGCTGCACGGCGAGCGCCACCAGGACCGGGACGGCGAGCGCCGCACCCCACGCCGCCGAGCCCGGCAGCCCGAGCCAGCCGGCGTGCGCCAGCGCGCCGCCGAGGGTCATCCAGCCGAGGGCGAGCAGGGGCGCGGCGTCCCCGATCCGCGGTGGGGTGGCGGTGCGGCGCACGAGCGCGTCGAGCAGGGCCATGAGCACCAGACCGGCGAGCAGCCAGCCACCCAGGTTGGTCAGCGGCACGGTGTCGATGCCCGGCAGCCCGGGGGAGGGGTGCGCCCACGTCCAGTAGCCGGCCTGCACCATCTGCGGGTCCAGGACGACGTCCCAGGCGGCGAAGACGCCCGCCGCGACTGGGACGCGGACCGCCGGCCGGCGCGCCAGGCGGGCCGCCAGCACCCAGCTCGGCCAGGCCATCATCAGCCAGGCCAGCGGCACCAGGAACGGCACGCCGAGCAGCCGCGGTCCGAGCACGTCGCCGTAGGTGTAGCTGCCGTAGGGGAAGCCGGTGGCCAGCCCGACGGCCTCGAAGACCAGCGACGTGACGACGACGAGCGCCGCGACGCCCAGCCCCGTGCGCCACCCGCGCGAGATCCCGGCGTGGGCCACCGACACCGCCGAGCCGAGCAGCACGATCGCCCAGCTCACCGCGTCGCGGGCGCCGCCGTCGGTGAGCGGGTAGGCGATCGCCGTGAGCACCAGCAGGCCGGCCAGGGCGAGCGGCAGGTGCCGCGCGGCCACCCCGGGCGCGGTCGCCGTCGTCACCGGCGCCACCGCGCCAGGCGGCGCCGGCGCCGGTCGGCCAGCACCAGGCGGGCGGCGGTGCGCCCGGAGTTGCCGGAGACCCCGCCACCGGGGTGGGTGGACGCCCCGGCCAGGTACAGGCCGGCCAGCCCGGGCACCCGGTAGCCGGCCAGCGCCGGCGTGGGCCGGAGGGCGAACATGCTGGCCAGACCCATCTCGACGTGCATGACGTTGCCACGCACCAGGCCCAGCTCCTGTTCCAGCCGCAGCGGCGTCTGCACGTAGCGGTCGAGCACCGAGGCGGCGAAACCCGGCGCGAACCGGTCGACGGCGGCGATGAGGCGGTCGGCCTCGGCGTCGGCGAGCGCCGTCCAGTCGCCGCCGTCCGCCAGGTCGTACGGGTACCACTGGCCCCAGAGCGTGACCACGTGCCGCCCGGGCGGGGCCAGCGTCGGGTCGCTCGCGGAGAAGGACATGGCCAGCGGCACGGGCACGCGCGGCAGCCGGCCGGCCCGCCAGTCGCCGTGCGCGGCGGCGAGCTCGGCGCGGTCGGTGCACAGCAGCTGCAGCCCGGCCAGCGCTCCGGGCCCGGCGCCGGGGTAGGACGGCGGGGCGTCGGTGAGGCAGCGGACGACGAGGCCGAAGCCGTTGCCCAGCGGCGGGTCGGCGTCGGCCAGCGCCGGGGGAGCCGCGTCGCCGGCCAGCGCGCGGGTGGCCAGGACGTGGCACGCGGCGACGACGGTGCCGGCCGCGATCCGCCGTCCGGACGCCGTCTCCACCCCGGTGACCCGGCCGTCGGTGACCAGCAGGCGGGTGGCCGCGTCGCCGAGCGACACCCGGCCGCCGTCGGCCTCCAGCCGGCGCCGCAGCGCCTGCGTCAGCCCCCCGGACCCGCCCACCGGGTGCCCGGGCGGGACGTCGTGCAGCAGCGCGACCCAGCCGACCATGGCCGCCGTCCCCGGCTCCGACACCGCCGGGCCGGACTGCGCGCCGAACCACGCCAGCGCGGCCTTGAGCCGCTCGCTGGTGAACCACCGGTCGAGCAGCGCGTCGCCGGAGCCCAGGAAGTCGACGGCCAGATCACCGCCGGGCGTGCGGGGTCGGCCGCCCCGGGGCGCCCCGAGCGGCCAGAAGGCGCGGAGCAGGTTGCCCGCCGCCGGGCGGCGGCCGAAGGAGGCGACGACCGCCCGGCTGCGCGGGCCCCAGACCTCGACGAAGCGCCGGTAGGCCGCGGCGTCGTCCGGACCGCAGGCGGCCGCGATCGAGGCGCAGGTGGCGTCGAGGTCCCGGGAGAAGACCAGCGGCGGGTCCCCGGGGGCGAAGCCCCACGGGTCGCAGTCGACGTACTCCAGGCCGTGGGCGGCGAGGTCGAGCTCCTCGACGATCCCGCTGTGCCGGACGATCACGTGGGCGCTGGAGCCGCGGTCCACCCGCACGCCGGGCCAGCGCTCGACGGTCGAGACGGCGCCGCCGAGGACGTCGTCGCGCTCGACGACCTCCACCGACAGGCCGGCGCGGGCGAGGTAGCAGGCGGCGACCAGGCCGTTGTGGCCCGAGCCGACGACGACGGCGTCGACGGTGGAGGTCTGCGGCACGCCGGTCAGGTCGCGGCGGGGCGCAGCGGCAGGCGGGCGCCGAGGATCGCGAACGGGCGGGAGTCGCCGGGGAAGTGGTGGCCCCGGGCGAGGTCGACGAAGCCGTCGGCGTGGTACAGCCGGAAGGCCTTGGTGTCGGCGTCCGGGGTCGACAGCAGCGCCGCCGGGTAGGACAGGTCGGCCAGCAGCGCGTGCAGCAGCTGCCGGCCCAGGCCGCGGCTCTGGTGGTCGGGGTGCACGTGCAGCTCGCAGACCTCGAACGCGCCGGGCAGCCAGCGCTTCGCCGTCCGCCGGTCCAGCGCCGCGCGCACCTGGTCGTGCCACCACTGCCCAGGGGCGACCAGGTAGCCGTAGCCGAAGCCGACCAGCTCCTCGCCGTCCGGCGTCTCGGCGAAGGCGCCCACCGCGCGGAATCCCGCGCGCTCGGTGTGCTGCATGGCGTAGCCGTAGCGCCCGGCCACGACCGAGGGGTCGTAGCCCATCGCCAGGCCGTAGATGGCCAGCGCCTCGTGCATGTGGTCGCGGATCCACCGCACGGGCAGCTCGGTGACCCGCACGGCGGGCCGGGTGCCGGTCACGGTGCCTCCACCGCCTCCTCGACGTCGGGGCCGGTGCCCGGCTCGAGGGCGCCACCGACCTCGGCGGCGGTGCCCGCGGTGAGCCGGAGCAGCTCGTCGTAGCTGGTGGGGAAGACCGCCGTCGGGTGCCCGGCCGAGGCCCACACCTGGTCGTAGCGGGCGAGCTCGACGTCGACCAGCGTGCCGATCGGGTCGGGGTGGCCGATCGGGGCCACGCCGCCGATCGGCTGGCCGGTGTGCCGGCGGACGAAGTCGGGCGAGGCCCGCCGCACGTTCGGGACGCCGAGCAGGCCGGCCACCTGGACCTCGTCGACGCGGTGGCCGCCGCTGGTGAGGACCAGCAGCGGCGCCCCGTCGACGTCGAACACGAGGCTGCTGGCGATGGCGCCGACCGGCACCCCCAGCTGCGCGGCGGCCTCGGCGGCGGTGCGGGCGCTGCCCGGCAGCTCGCGCACCCGGCCGGAGGCGCCGGAGGCGGCCAGCAGCTCGGCCATCTCGGCGACCCGTGGGTGCGCGGGACGGGTCATGGGGGAATCCTGCCACCGGCCCCGGAACCCGCGCGCCCCGATCCGCCCCCGGGTCCTGCTCCCAGGTCCCCGCCGACCGCGGAAACCGTCGGTGGTGGCTGCTTCCATCGGGGTCGAGAGGGGCGGCGCGCCGGGAGGCGCTCGACTTGACGGGCCCGTGCCCGTCCGGTGTACTTCCTGGTGTTCGAACAGATGTTCGATCACCAGGTGGGTCCGAGCGCAGCCGGCATCCGCCGCTCTCGGGTCCTTCCCCGCCCGGGCGGTGGACCGGCGGCGACGCAGAGCAGGGGAGTGTGCGATGAGCCGGGTGCTCGGCGGGGCCGGGGTCGGGGATCGGACCCGGCTCGGCGAGGAGGTGCAGGTCGAGCGCGGCCCGCTCGGCCCGGCGCAGTTCTGGCGCGGGCAGTCGCGCTACGTCGTGGGCGAGCTGCTCGACTCCTGGGTGGAGACCGCCCCGTGGTGGCGGCAGCACGCCGCCTCCTCCGGGTCCTCTTCCGGCGCCTCGGCCGAGCTGGTCGCCTCCCGCGAGGTGTGGCGGGTCGAGGCGGTGCGGGCCGGCCGGTCGCGGATGAGCTTCGCCGGCGTCTACGACCTGTCCTGGGACGCCGCCGGCAACCGCTGGTGGCTCGTGCGGGTGCACGACTGATGGGCGCCGCGCGAGCCATGTCGTTCGAGTCCGCCGACCAGCTGCCCCTGCCACCGCCCCTGCCCCCGGCGGCCGCAGGGCTGCTCGACCAGGCGCGCCGCGCCCTGGCCGAGGCCGCGGCGTGCACCGACGACCCCCGCCGTCGGTACGCCACCGCGCACCTGGGCGCGCTGCGCGGCGCCGCCGCCGTGCTCGCCGCCCGCACCCGCCCGGAGGCCGGCCGCCGCCGGCCACGCAGCGCCTGGGTGCTGCTCGGCCAGGTCGCGCCCGAGCTGGGGGAGTGGGCCACCTTCTTCGCCGCCGGCGCCGCCAAGCGGGCCGCGGCCGAGGCCGGGCTCTCCCGGGCGGTCACCGAGCGCGAGGCCGCCGACCTGGTCCGCGACGTCGGCGCCTTCCTCACCGTGGTCGAGCACACCCTCGGCACCCTCGTCCCCGAGCCGGTCCGGCCGGCCGCCCCCCGTCCCCGGGTGGTCGGCGGGTCCGGCTCGAGGAAGTGAACGCCGACCCCTTCGTCCACCTCCACGTCGCCTCGGGCTACTCGATGCGGTACGGCGCGAACCATCCCGCCGACCTCGTCGCCCGGGCCGCCGAGCACGGCATGGGCGCGCTCGCGCTCACCGACCGCGACGGCCTCTACGGCGCGGTGAAGTTCGCGCTCGCCTGCCGGTCGGCCGGCGTGCGGCCGATCTTCGGGGTGGACCTCGCGATGGCGCCGGCCGTCGACTCCGCCGTCCCGCGGCCCCTGGCCCGGCCGCTGGGGGAGGCGTCGCGGCTGAGCGGGCCGTCGCCCGCCCGCCGGGTGCCCGCGCGCGGCGGGTCCAGCGTCGACCCGCGGCTGCCGCGGGTCACCTTCCTCGCCCGCGACGGCGAGGGGTGGCGCTCGCTGTGCCGGCTGACCAGCGCCACCCACCTGCGCGGCACCCGGGGCGAGCCGGTGAGCTCGCTGGCGGTCGCCGCCGAGCACGCCCCGGGCCTGGTCGCGCTGCTCGGGCCGCAGTCGCCGGTGGGGCGGGCGCTGGCCGAGGGCCGGGCCGACGAGGCCGCCGCCGTCCTGGCCGCCTGGCGCGCGGTGTTCGGGCCCGGGCGGCTGGCGGTCGAGCTGGTCCACCACCGCGGCCGCGGCGACCGGGCGCGGGCGCAGGCGATGCTGCGGTTCGCCGCCGAGCAGCAGGTGCCGGTGGTGCTCAGCAACGCCGTCCGCTACGTCGACGCCCTCGACGCGCCCACCGCCGACGTCCTCGACGCCGCCCGGCGGCTCGTGCCGCTGGACCTGCGGCACGTCGACCGGCGCACCGCCGAGGGCTACCTGAAGTCGGGCAAGGAGATGGCCGAGGTCGCCGAGGACCTCGTCGGTCCCGACCGCGACGCCGCGCTGCGGCTGCTCGAGGGCACCGCGCGGCTGGCCGAGCAGTGCGCCGTCGACGTCCGCGACGACCTCGGCATCGGCACCGTGCGCTATCCCGAGCTCGACGTCGTCACCACCGCCGCCGAGCGGGGGATGGGCCCCTCGCAGGTGCTGCGCGCGCGGTGCGAGGCCGGCCTGGGCCGCCGCGGGATGGCGCTGACCGAGCGGGTCCGCGTGCGGCTGGAGGAGGAGCTGGCGGTCATCGACTCCCTCGGCTACCCCTCCTACTTCCTCACCGTCGCCGACGTGGTCGACCTCATCAAGAGCTCGAGGGTCCGCGCGGCCGCCCGCGGCTCCGGCGCCGGCAGCCTGGTCACCTACCTGCTCGGCATCTCCGACGTCGACCCGATCCGCTACGGCCTGCTGATGGAGCGCTTCATCTCCCCGCTGCGCCACCAGCTGCCCGACATCGACATCGACGTGGAGTCGGCCCGGCGGATGGAGGTCTACGACGCGGTGATCGACCGCTTCGGCGCCCACCGGGTCAGCTGCATCTCGATGATGGACACCTACCGGGTGCGGCACGCCGTCCGCGACGTCGGCGCCGCGCTGGGCATGCCGATCGCCGAGGTCGACGCGATCGCCAAGGCGTTCCCGCACATCCGGGCCAACCAGGTGCACGCCGCGCTGCGCGACCTGCCCGAGCTGCGGGCCAGCCGGATGGGGTCGAAGCGCGGCGGCGGGACCGGCGACCTCGACCTGATGTTCGACCTGGTCGCCCGGCTCGACGGCCTGCCCCGGCACATCGCCCTGCACCCGTGCGGCGTGCTGCTCTCCGACGCCACGCTGCTCGACCGCACGCCGGTGGAGAACAGCTTCCTCGGCTACCCGATGAGCCAGTTCGACAAGGACGACGTCGAGGAGCTCGGGCTGCTCAAGCTCGACCTGCTGGGCATCCGCATGCAGTCGGCGATCGCGCACGCCCTCGACGAGATCGAGCGGGTCGACGGCGAGACCGTGGACATCGACGCCATCCCCCGCGACGACCCGACGACGTTCGAGCTGATCCGCAGCACCCGGACGCTCGGCATGTTCCAGATCGAGTCGCCGGGGCAGCGGGAGCTGGTCGGCAAGTTCGGGCCGCAGACCTTCGAGGACATCGTCATCGACATCTCGCTGTTCCGGCCCGGGCCGGTGAAGAGCGACATGGTGACGCCGTTCCTCATGGCCCGGAACGGCTGGCGGGAGACCGAGTACCCGCACCCCGACCTGGAGTTCTGCCTCGAGGAGACCGCCGGGGTGGTGGTCTTCCACGAGCAGGTGCTGCAGATCGTCTCCCGGATGACCGGCGTGACCCTGGCCGAGGCCGACGAGGTGCGCCGGGCGCTGGGGGAGAAGGACGCCCACCCGGAGGTGCGCGCCTGGTTCATGCCCGCCGTGCTCGACGCCGGCTACCCGGTCGAGGTCGCCGAGCGGGTGTGGGAGGTGCTGGCCGCCTTCGGCTCGTTCGGCTTCTGCAAGGCGCACGCCGCGGCGTTCGCCCTGCCCACCTACCAGTCGGCGTGGCTCAAGACGCACCACCCGGCGGCCTTCCTCGCCGGGGTGCTCACCCACGACCCGGGCATGTACCCGAAGCGGCTCATCCTCGACGACGCCCGCAACTTCGGCATCCGCGTGCTGGGCCTCGACGTCAACGCCTCCGCCGACACCTACCGGGTGGAACGGCTGGACCCCGACCCTGAGGACGAGGGTGAGCCCCGGCCGCTGCCGGAGTGGATGCCGGTGTCGATGCCCGACCCGTCCCGCTACGGCATCCGGCTGGCGCTGGCCGACGTCAAGGGCATCTCCGACGAGGAGGTCGGGCGGATCGTCGACGGCCAGCCGTACCGGTCGCTGGCCGACTTCTGGCAGCGGGCCGCGGTGTCCCGGCCGGTGGTGGAGCGGCTGGTGCTGGCCGGCGGGTTCGACTCCCTCTACGGCTTCGGGCTGCGCGACCGCGAGGCCGGCCGGCCCACCCGGCGCCGTCGGCAGGTCAACCGGCGCGACCTGCTGCTGCAGATCGGCGAGCTGGACCGGTGGACCCGCAGCGGCGCCCGGGCCACGGCCCGCGGGCAGCTCAGCCTCGACCTCATGGGGCTGGAGCTGCCGGAGGAGGAGGCCACCCCCGACTGGGCCGACAGCAGCGGGCTGCCCGAGTTCACCGACGCCGAGCTGGTGCGCGCCGAGCTCGAGGTGCTGGGCCTGGACGCCAGCCGGCACGTGGTCGACTTCTACCGGCGCTTCCTGGCCGAGCTGGGCGCCGTCCCGGCGAGCGAGGTGCTCACCTGCCGCAGCGAGTCCGAGGTGCTGGTCGCCGGCGTCAAGGTGGCCACCCAGACGCCGCCGATCCGCTCCGGGCGGCGGGTGGTCTTCGTGACCCTCGACGACGGCACCGGCTGCACCGACTCCACCTTCTTCGAGGACGTGCAGGGCCCCTACGCCGCGACGGTGTTCCACTCGTGGCTGCTGGTCATCCGCGGCGTGGTCCGCCGCACCGGACCGCGCGGGGTGTCGCTGCGGGCTACCGGGGCGTGGGAGCTGCCGGCGCTGCACGAGGCCTGGGAGGCCGGCGGGCTGGCGGCGGTCGCCGAGCAGATGGCCGCTCCCGGCCGGTACACCGAGCAGGCCATCGCCGGGGCCGCGGCGTCCCACGGGTCGCGGCCGGTCATGGTGCGCCCGGTGCTGGTGCACCCCACCGGCTTCCGCATGTCGCCCTACGCCGACATCAAGCCGGCCGGCGAGGACACCAAGCTCGCCGCCCGCCGCGCCGCCGCACCGCGCAAGCTCTGGCACTCCAGCCCCGGCAGCTCGGGCCACTGAGCGTCACCGCGGGGTGGGCCGGCCGAGCGATGAGTTCCGGGCGGCCCGGCGGTTCTCACTGCGACGGACCCCGCACGAGAGGACGCGACCATGCCCAGGACCGTGATCTGCCTGTGGTTCGACACCGAGGCCGAGGAGGCGGCGCGGTTCTACACGTCGGTCTGGCCCGACGCCGAGCTGCTCGGCACCGTCCGCTACGGCGCCGAGGACCCCCAGCGCGAGGGCCAGGCCCTGACCGTGAGCTTCCGCCTCGGCGACACCGAGTACGTGGGCCTCAACGGCGGCCCCCAGGGCTGGTCCTTCAACGAGTCCATCTCCTTCCAGATCATGTGCACCGACCAGGACGAGGTCGACCACTACTGGACCCGCCTGACCGACGGCGGCGAGGAGGCGCCCTGCGGCTGGCTCAAGGACCGCTTCGGCGTGTCCTGGCAGGTCGTGCCGATCCGCCTGATCGAGCTGCAGAACGACCCCGATCCCGAGCGCCGGCAGCGCGCCGTCCAGGCGATGTTCACGATGAAGAAGATCGACATCGCCGAGCTGGAGCGCGCCGCCGACCACGTGCCGGCCCAGCGGCGCCACTAGGCTCGGCCGGGTGCCGCCTGCCCCCGCCTCGCCCGCCGCGGAGCAGCCGTCCGCCCGCACCGCGGCCGTCTGGGCCGCCCTCGACCCGGTCGTCCGCGCCGGCACCTCGCTGCGCGTCCTCGACGTCGGCGGCGGCAGCGGCATCTTCGCCGTCCCGCTGGCCCAGCTCGGCCACGAGGTCACCGTCGTCGACCCCAGCGCCGACGCCCTGGCCACCCTGGGCCGCCGCGCCGGCACGGCCGGCGTCGGCGCCCGGGTCCGGGCCATGCAGGGGGACGGCGACCTGCTGCACGAGGTGCTGCCGGCGGCCGGGGGCGCGGGCGGGTTCGACCTCGCGCTGTGCCACTCCGTGCTCGAGGTGGTCGACGACCCGGCGGTCACGCTGCGGGAGATCGCCGGGGTGCTGCGGCCCGGCGGCCAGGTGAGCGTGGCGACGGTCAACCGCGCCGGCGCCGTCCTGGCCCGCGCCCTCTCCGGGCACCCGGTCGAGGCCCTGGCCCTGGTGGAGGACCGCGATCCCGCCCCCACCCGCGCCCGGCCGGCCCGGCGGCGGTTCGGCCCCGACGAGCTGCTCGCCCTGGTCGAGGGGGCGGGGCTGCGGGCGACGACGTGGCGCGGGGTCTCGGTGGTCGCCGACCTGCTCGACGCCGCCTCCGGCGCCGACCCGGCGAACGTGCGGGCGCTGGAGCTGGCGCTGGCCGAGACCTCGCCCTACCGCGACGTCGCCACCGGCCTGCACGTGCTCGCCACCCGGCCGTGAGCGCGCTCCCGCCGGACCTGGTCCGCCCGCGCTACGGCACGGCCACCCTCGCCGACGTCCTGCCCGGCGCCGCGGCGGCGGTCGGCGTGCCGGTCGAGCGCGGCGACCTGCCCGCCGACCCCCTCGGCCTCACCGCGGCGCTCGGCGGCGCCCGCCGGGTCCTCGTCCTGCTCGTCGACGGGCTCGGCGCCGACCTGGTGCGCGCGCACGCGGGCCTCGCCCCGATCCTGGCCGCGCTCGCCGCCCCGGTCGGCGACCTGCAGGCCCCCTGCCCGAGCACGACCCCGGTCAGCCTCACCACCCTGGGCACCGGCCTGCCGCCCGGCAGCCACGGCGTCCTGGGGTTCGTCACCGACGTGCCCGGCGAGAACCGGCTGCTCAACCACACCCGGTGGACCGACGACCCCGACCCGCTGGCCTGGCAGGCCCGGCGCACGGTGTTCGAGCAGGCCTGGGACGCCGGCGTCGCGGTCACCGCCGTCGGCCCCTACGCCTACCGCGGCTCCGGGTTGTCCGAGGCCGCCTACCGCGGTGCCGACTACGCGGGCGTGGTCAGCCCGGGCGACCTTACGGCGGTCGCCCTGCAGGCCCTGCGCGCGGCGCCGCGGGCGCTGGTCTACGCCTACATCCCCGAGCTCGACCTCACCGGCCACGTCCGCGGCGTCGACTCCGACAGCTGGCGCGCGCAGCTGGCGATCGTCGACCGGGTGGTGGAGCAGCTGGTCGCCGGCCTGCCCGACGACGCGGCGCTGCTGGTCACCGCCGACCACGGGATGCTCGACGTCCCCGCCGACACCCGCCTGGACGTCGACGACGAGCCCGAGCTGCTCGACGGCGTCCGCGTGCTGGCCGGCGAGCCGCGCGCCCGCTACGTGCACGCCCTGCCCGGTGCCGAGGCCGACCTGCTCGACCGCTGGCGCGGCGTCCTCGGCCCCCGTGCCTGGGTGGCCGGCCGCGACGAGGCCATCGCCAGCGGCGTCTTCGGCGCGGTCGACGCGGCCGTGGCCGCGCGGGTCGGCGACGTCGTCGCGCTGGCCCGCGGAAGCTGGGCGATCACCTCGAGCCGGTTCGAGCCGGGGCCCAGCCGGCTGGCGGCCTACCACGGGTCGCTCACCGCGACCGAGCTCGCGATCCCGCTGCTGCTCGCCCGCGGCGCCGCGCTCTAGACCAGCGACTCCAGCTGCCACGTGCGCACGTGCGCCGGGTGCCGCGCCGAGCAGGTCAGCAGCGCCGCGTGCTCCGACGGGCGGCTCTCCACCGTGGCCGCGAGCGCGCCGTCGGGGCCGGCCAGGGTCACGGTGAAGCGCTCGACCTCCGCGCCGGCCGGCGTGAGGTGCCGGACGCCCAGCGGTCGCAGGTCGTCGACGCCCAGCAGGCCCCGCTCCTCCCGCACGAGGTGCTGCGCCGCCTGCGCCGGGATCGCGAACCCGGCGCGGCCCCGCAGCCAGGGCAGCGCCACCCGTCCGGCGCCGTGCGCCGCGACGAGCTCGGCGCCGTCCCCGGGCACCTGCCCGTAGTAGTAGCCGTGGGGGAGGACGACGACGTTCGCGGCGAACCGGTCGCCGCCGAGGTGGCTGCACTCCCAGACGTCGGCCGGGCCGGGCGCCGGCAGGCTCCGGGCCAGCGGCCGCCCGCGCAGGGCGCAGCAGGCGTCGTGCCCGCCGTGGGTGCAGACCAGGTAGACCGGGCCGTGCGCCGGCTCGCCGACCGAGCCGTCCCACGGCGCCTCGAGCAGGTCGGCGTCGCTGGACCGGACCGACCACCACAGGCCCTCCCTGCCGGGGCGGGAGTCGACGTAGGCCCACCGCCGGCCGGAGTCGGTCAGCCGGTCGCCGGGGCGGCGGACCAGGAGCAGCCGCACGTTCTCCGCGCGGGACCGGCGGGCCAGCAGCGGGGCCACCGCCGGGTCGAACCGCGACTGGGCCAGCGCGTCGCGCCCCCACGGCCCGGGCTGCTCGACGAGCACCCAGCGCTGGGCCAGCGAGGCCGTGGCCACCATGAGGTCGCCGCGCGCCAGGGCCTGCACCGAGCAGCGCGACGGGTCGAGCCGCCCCGCCGGGCGCGTCCTGCCGGGGGAGGTGCTCACGCCGTCCCGGCTGCGTCCGGCACGGTGGCCACCCCCTCGGTGACCAGGCGGCGGGCGAGCGTCACCTGCTCGTCGGCGGCGAGGCCGGGCAGGTCGCCGACCTTGAGCTCCCCGACGGCCAGCAGCTCGGCGAGGGCCGGCGCGGTGGCGGCGGGCAGCTCGTGGGTGCGCCGGCCGGCGACCAGCGTCACGCGGTCGTCGGCGGCGGGGCGCAGCTGCACCCGCAGCCGGCGCCGCAGCCGCAGCACGGTGTCGGTGCCGAGCGCCGCGGCCGCCGCGGACTGGGCCAGGGGGGCGACCGGTTCGGGCCGGACCTGCGCCCACGTCCGCGCCCGCAGCCGGTCGGCGACCTCCTCGGGGTCGACCCGGCCGAGCCAGTCGCGCAGGCCGGCGATCACCGCGGCGACGTCGTCGGCCACGGAGGCCGGTGCGGCCAGGTCCAGCCCCAGCGGCAGCGAGCGGCGCAGCTCGGGGTCGTCGGCGGCGAGCGTGCGCACGAGGTCGAGCGCCGACTCCGCGGCCGCCCAGCGGGTCACGGAGTGCACGCCGATGGTCAGGTGGCCGCTGATCGCGCCCAGTGCCTCGGCGGAGTGGAGGTAGCCGCGGGGCAGGTACAGGGCGTCGCCCGGCCGCAGCACGGTGTCGACGACGGGCTCGCGCTCCGCGGCCGCGGCGACGGCGGCCGAGCGGTCCTGCCAGGGCTGGGTGCGCAGCGGGTCGGGGAGCACCGGCTCGTGGATGCGCCAGTGCTTCTCGCCGGCGAACTGCAGCACGAAGACGTCGTGGACGTCGTAGTGCGGGCTGAACCCGCGCGAGGACGGCGGCGTGACGTAGGCGTTGACCTGCGTGGGGTGGCCGAGGTCGGCGGCCAGCTGGTCGGCGAACTCGATCAGCGGCGGCCACAGCCGGTGCAGGCCCTGCAGGACGACGGTGCTGCCCTCGGCGAACAGCCGCAGCACCGCGTCGGACGTGACCTGGTCGGCCACCTCGGCGCCGGCGCCGCCGGAGCCGGTGAACCGCTTGGGGTCGACGACGGCGCCGTCCTTGGCGATCCGGAGGAACGGGGTGCGCAACCCGCGGCGGGTGAGCAGCTCGTCGACCGCGTCGAGGGTCAGCAGGTCGGCGAAGGACTCACCGGTCTCCTCGGCGCGGGCCAGCAGCGGCCGGCGGGCCCAGTGGTCGCGGGCGAAGTCCTCGGGATCGGTGTGCGTGCACCGCCACAGGGCCGGGCGGGACGACGGTCCCGTCCGGCCCTGCGTGGTGAGGTCCTCGCTCACGCGCCGCCGTCGGCCCCGCCGTCAGCGCCGCCGTCGGCCCCGCCGTCGGCACCGCCGTCCGCGCCGCCGTCGGCACCGCCGTCGGCACCGCCGTCGGCACCGCCGTCGGCACCGCCGTCCGCGCCGCCGTCAGCCCCGCCGTCAGCCCCGCCGTCGGCCCCGCCGTCGGCCCCGCCGTCAGCCCCGCCGTCGGCCCCGCCGTCGTGCACCCCGGGGGTGCCGGAGGCACCGCCGTCGGCCGGGCCCTCCGTGCTGGTCATGTCGTCGTCGTCGAGCGCCACTGGCTCCTCCGCTCCTGACTCGGGGCGACCTCGGGTGGGCACCCCTCCGGCGCCCTTCCTACCGCAGTCGATCACGGCGCACACCTGAAAGGTCGTGCACCACGGAACGCCCCGCGCGCGCCGTCCGGGCGGTGCTCCGGTTGCCCGCTACGCTGCCCGGGTATCGAACACGTGTTCGAGCTGGGAGGAGGGGCCGTCATGCCGTCGCCGGGCCGCGCCGAGGGGTGCACCGTCCTGCACGTCGACATGGACGCCTTCTTCGCCAGCGTCGAGGTGCGGCGGCACCCGGAGCTCGCCGGCACGCCGGTGATCGTCGGGGGTGCGGGCAACCGGGGGGTGGTCACCTCGGCCACCTACGAGGCGCGGCGCTTCGGCGTGCACGCCGCCATGCCCACGGCCCGGGCGCTGCGGCTGTGCCCGACGGCCACCGTCCTCCCCGGCGACATGACCCTCTACGCCGAGGTGTCGCGGTCGGTCATGGCGCTGTTCCGGTCGATCACCCCGCTGGTCGAACCGCTCTCGCTGGACGAGGCCTTCCTCGACGTCGCCGGCGCCGGCCGGCGGCTGGGCGACGCGGCCGAGATCGGCGAGTACACCCGCGCCCGCGTCTACGACGAGCAGGGGATCACCTGCTCGGTCGGGGTGGCGCCCACGAAGTTCGTGGCCAAGCTGGCCTCCACCTCCGCCAAGCCCGACGGGCTGCTCGTCGTCCGCCCGGCCGAGGTCATGGACTTCCTGCACCCGCTGCCGGTCGGCGCGCTGTGGGGCGTGGGCCCGAAGACCGAGGAGCAGCTGCTGCGGCTCGGGCTGCGCACCGTCGGCGACCTCGCGCACGTGCCGGCGCGCACCCTGCAGCGGGCGGTCGGCGCGGCGGCCGGGTCGCACCTGCACGAGCTGGCGTGGGGCCGCGACCCCCGCCGCGTCGTCCCCGACGAGCCGGAGCGCTCCACCGGGGCGGAGGAGACCTTCGCCACCGACGTCGACGACCCCGCGGTGATCCACCGGGAGCTGCTGCGGCTGGCCGAGCGCACCGCCGGGCGGCTGCGCTCGCACGGGGCGCTGGCCCGCACGGTGAGCATCAAGGTGCGCTTCGCCGACTTCGCCACGATCACCCGCAGCCGCACCCTCGCCGTCCCGACCGACGTCGGGCAGGAGCTCTACGACACCGCGCGCGCCCTCTTCGACGCCCTCGGCCTGGACCGCGCGCGCATCCGGCTGGTGGGGGTGCGCGCGGAGCGGCTGGTCGACGCCGACTCCGCACCGCGGCAGCTCGAGCTCGGGGCCCGCGAGCACGGCCGGCGCGAGGCCGAGCTGGCCGCCGACCGGGCCGCCCGCCGGTTCGGGGCCGGGGCGGTGCGCCCCGCCACGCTGCTGCACCGCGACCGGTGGGCCCGCGGGGAGGGGGAGGGCGGCCTCGCCGCGAGCCGGGTGATCCCGCGTCCCGAGCGGGCCCGGCGCGGGACGGCGGCCGCCGACCAGGGCCCCCCGGCCGCTCCGGCGACGGCCGGGGGGCACCCGGGGGAGTGATCTCCGCAGGAACCCGGCGGGTCGCCGCAGACTCGCCTTTCGCACCCTGCGATCGGCTCGTATCCTCGATGTCACGCCGGCCGGACGTGCCGGCGGTCTTGGCTTGGGCCCACTGGAGGTCGACGTGCCGCTCTCCGAGCACGAACAGAGATTGCTGGAGCAGATCGAGCGCGCCCTCGTCGACGACGATCCGAAGTTCGCCTCCTCGGTCCGCAGCGGTGACCGCCGCGTCAAGGCGCGCCGCAAGCTGCAGCTGGGTGCGCTGCTGGTGCTCGTCGGCCTGGCCGGCCTGATCGGCGGCGCCGTCGCCGGTTCGGTGTGGCTGGGGGTCGCCGGCTTCCTCGTGATGTTCGGCGGTGCCGCGCTCGGCGTCCTCAACTACAAGTCCGCCACCGGTGCCGTCGAGGCCGGCGCTCCGGGTGCCGCGGGTCCGCGCGGTGCGACCGGCCGCAAGGGCCGTCCGCGCAAGCAGCCGTTGAAGAACCGCCTCGAGGAGCGCTTCCGCCGCCGCTACGACCAGTAGCCGCCCGACGCCGACCGGCCGCCGTCCCCTCCGGGACGGCGGCCGTTCGCATCTCCCGGGGGGCGCTCTCCCGCGGCGTGTGGTCGCCATCTCCACGGTGTGCGGCGCGGGTCGCGACCACGCCGCGCGGGTCGCCGCCGCTGATCCCGGCGGGCGGCCTCAGGCGGGGCGGGGGCGGCGGCGGAGCAGCGCGGTGAGCCGGCGGCCCAGCGTCTCGACCGCCCGGCGCCCGGCACCGGACATCAGCGAGGCCGGCCACAGCAGGGCCAGCAGCCGGGCCCGGCGCGGCGTCGCCCGCACCAGCCCCCGCCGGGCGGTGCGCAGCGCGGCGGCCAGCCCGGGATCGGCCGCCGCACCCGGCCGCGCGTAGCTCGCCGCCTCCTCGGCCAGCGCCAGCCGGCGCAGCGCGTCGACGGCGGCGGCCTCGTCGGCGGAGTCCGGCCGGCGCACCGCGGCCCCTGCTCCGGCGGTCCCGGTGACCACCGCGGCCAGCTGCCGGGCGGTCTGCCGCGGGGTGCGCGCGGCGTGCAGGCCCACCCCGAGGTCGCGCGCGGAGGCGGCCAGCTCGTCCCACAGCGCGGCGGCGCTGCCGTCGGCCAGCCGCCGGCGCCGCTGCACGCCCCGCGCGAGCGCCGGACCGGCCAGCAGCGCGAGGACCAGCACCGCCCCGCCCGCACCGAGGAGGACCGGGCGCAGCCACGGCGCCGTCTGCTCCTGCGGCAGGTCGAGCGGCACGAACTGGTCGTCGCGGTCGATCTCGACGGTGGCACCGGCGGTGGCCGAGGCGGTGGGCGCCGAGGGCTCGGCGGCCGGCTCGCCCTCCTCGGGGGCGTCACCGCGCGGTGCCCACGGCAGCTCGACCCGGCGCTCGGTGGCGATCGGCGTCGGGTCGAACGGCACCCAGCCCAGGTCGGCGAAGTAGACCTCGACCCAGGCGTGCGCGTCGTCGCTGGTGATCAGCCGCGTCCCGTCGGGCTGCTGGTCGCCCGGCGTGTAGCCCAGCGCCACGCGGGCGGGCACGCCGGCCGCGCGGACCATGACCGCCATCGCGCCGGCGTACTGCTCGCAGTAGCCGCGCCGCAGCCGCAGGAAGTCGGCGAGGTCGTCACCGGTCGTCCCGGGCGCGGTCGACAGGCTGTAGACGAAGCCGTTGGCCCGGTCGGTCAGGAACGAGTGGATCGCCCGCACCCGCGCGTAGGGCGTCGCCGCGTCGGCGGTCAGCTCCCGGACCAGGTCCACCACCGTCGGGTCGAGCTGCGGCAGCTCGGTGTAGCGCGCCTGGAGCGTCGAGGAGCCGGCCAGCGCCGGGGAGGACTCCAGCGCCTCCACGCCCGGCTGCGGCTGGGCGGCGCGCACGTCGTAGGTCAGGCCGGCGGTGGTCACGTCGCGGCCGAAGACCGTGCCGGTGGTGGGGTCGAAGCGCCAGTCGTCGTCGCCGTCGCCGGTGACGTCGACCTCCTGCGGCGAGGTGAGCACCGGCAGGAAGCGGTCGGTGTGCCCGAGCGCGGTGATCGTCGCCGAGACCGGCCGGCTCTGCTCGCGGTCGGGCACCGGGGCCAGCTGGTCGTCGTCGGCGATGGAGGTCTCGCCGTCGAGGTTGGACAGCGTCCAGCCGTCCTGCCCGTCGTAGAAGTCCAGCGACACCGCACGCAGGTAGCCGGGGTCGTCGACGGTGGCGTCGACCCGCAGCAGGTCGATCGCCTCGGGCAGGGTCAGCTGCCCCTGCATCGCGGCGACCGGGTCGAGCGAGGTGCCGGTGGCGCTGCTGTCCCCGGCGCCGCCGCCCAGCCCGGTGGTGAAGGAGTTCTCGGCGAGGGTCGGCACCACGGCGCCGAGCACCAGCCCCGCCACCAGGGCGAGCACCCCGGTGCGCAGGGCCAGCAGCGTGCCGGTGCCCAGCGGCGCCCGGCGGCCCGAGCGGCCGCCGCGGGCCAGCCGCCGGCTCTGGTCGGCCCACAGCAGCAACGCCAGCCCGGCGGCCGGGGCGGCGACGGCGGTGAGCCCGATCCCGCCGGTGATCGTGGCCACCGGCACGCAGTAGAGGACCAGCAGCCCGAGGCCGGCCAGCGCCGGCTGCCGCCCGGCGACGGCGACCAGGTCGACCGCGATCGCCACCAGGCCGACCAGGACGACGGTCAGCGCCAGCAGGCCGCGCAGCGGCAGCGCCGGGGTGGCCTGCTCGCGCAGCTCGGCCGAGCCGTCGGCGAGCACCCGCAGCAGGTCGGCGACGGCGGCCGGCGTGGGGACGACGCCGAACAGGGCCTGCGCCGGCGCGTAGAGCGAGACGAGCAGGCAGACGATGAGGGCGATCTGGCCGATCGGCACCAGCGGCACGGCCAGCGCACCGAGGCGCGGCGGCACCGGCCGGTCGCCCGAGACCCTGGCCCACAGCGCCGGTCCCGCGCTGCGCAGCAGCAGCCCGCCGGCGAGGACGACGACGACGGTGGCCAGCACCGGGCCGAACCAGGCCCGGCCGGCGAACACCGGCGTGAGCGCGAAGGCGCCGAGCAGCGTCGCGGCGGCCGCGGCCACCGCCGAGGTGACGTCCCGCCGGTTCACGCCGGCACCCCCACGCCGCCGACCACCGGGAGGGCGCCGGCGTCGGGCCCGGTCAGCTCCGCCCAGACCTGCTCGACCGCGACGTCGGCCCGGGCGATCGCGACCCGCCAGCCGGCGGCGCGCAGCAGCGTGGCGGCGTCGTCGCGCTGCTGGTCGAGCTCGGCCCGCGCGGTGGCCGCGGGGGAGCGACGGCCCCGCACCAGCCCGGCGTCGGCCCAGCTGCCGATGTCGGCGAGGACGGCGAAGTCGGTGGTCGGCCCCGAGCGCGCGCGGACCAGGTCGGCGACGTCGTCGGACCCCACCGCGCCGAGCAGGCAGACCACCGGGCCGTCACCGGCGGCCCGGGCCAGCTGCTCCACCCCGGTGGCCAGGCCCGAGACCTTCGACGGGCGCAGGCCGGCCAGCGCGTCGAGCAGCTCCGCGGGCGCCAGCCCGCCCCGGCCGCCCGTCGTCGACAGCTCCCCGGCCTCGGTCACCAGCCGCAGCGTCGCGCCCCGCCGGCCCAGGGTGACGCCGATGCTGGCCGCCGCCTCGACGAGCCACTCGAGGCTGTCCGGCGGCGGGCAGTCGTCGCCGGGCGGCCCGGCGACCTCGGCGGCCCCGCGGGCGGCGGCGTCGCGGTTGGCCACCAGGTGGGCGCGGGTGCGCGTGTCGAGCAGCAGCGTGGCCTGCGCCCGCCACGGCCGCTCCTCCAGGCGCACCATGAGCTCGCCGGTGCGGGCGGTGGTCCGCCAGTGCACCTTGCGCAGGTCGTCGCCGTGCCGGTACTCGCGCACGCTCACGTCGTCGTCGCCGTGGACGGCGATCGACCGCCGGTCGCCCTCGCCGCCCCCGCCGTGCCCGCCGGCCGGACCCCCCGGCCCGAGCGCCCGGACCCGCGGGACGACGACCAGGGGCACGGTGTCCGCGCCGGTGGCCGTGCGCAGGACCAGGCCGAACGGGTCGACCAGCCGCAGCCGCAGCGGGCCGAGCGTGTGCCGGCCGCGGCGGGTGCCGCGCACCCGGTAGGTCAGCGCCGCCGACTCCCCACCGGCCAGCCGCTCCACCACGAACCCGGGGGAGGGGCCGAGCTCCGCGGGCAGCTGCTCGGACAGCAGCCACAGCCCGCCGGTGCGGCTGTCGGCGTTGGTGACCTCCAGCAGCACGTCGGCGTCCTCCCCGCGCGGCACCCGCGCCGGGGTGACGGTGCGCCGCGAGGCCAGCCGGAACCGCTCGCGCGCCACGGCGGCCGCCGACAGCAGCGGCAGCGCGAGCACGAAGACCGATAGCTGCACCAGCGCCCGCTCGCCGAGCAGCGCGCCGAGCGCGAGCAGGGTGCCGCCGGCCGCGATGAGGCACCGCCCGCGCAGCGTCAGGGACGACAGCGCCGTCCCGACCCGCCCCCGCACCGCGTCAGCGCCCGCGGGGGACCGGCACCGTCGCCAGCAGGTCGGCGACGACCTGCTCGGCGCTGCGGCGCGCCAGGGTGGCGTCGGCGGTGAGCAGCAGCCGGTGCGCCAGCACCGGCGCGGCCAGCGCCTGGACGTCGTCGGGCAGCACGTGGTCACGGCCGGAGAGCGCGGCGGCGGCGCGGGCGGCGCGCAGCAGCTGGAGCCCGGCGCGCGGCGAGGCGCCGAGGCGCAGGTCGGGGGAGCGGCGGGAGGCGTCGACCAGGGCGACGACGTAGCGGCGGACCGCCTCGGAGACGTGCAGCCCGCCCACGGCGCCGATGAGCGCCTGGACCGTCGCGGCGTCGGCCACCGGTGGCAGCGAGGCCAGCGGGTCGGCGGTGGCCCGCTCGTCGAGCATGGCCAGCTCCGCCTCGCGGTCGGGGTAGCCCATGGACACCCGCGCGGTGAACCGGTCGCGCTGCGCCTCGGGGAGGGGGTAGGTGCCCTCCATCTCGATCGGGTTCTGGGTGGCCATGACCAGGAACGGGCGGGCCAGCTCGTAGCTGACGCCGTCGACGGTGACCTGGCGCTCCTCCATGCACTCCAGCAGCGCCGACTGGGTCTTGGGCGAGGCCCGGTTGATCTCGTCGGCGACCACCAGGTTGGCGAAGATCGCGCCCGGCTTGAACTCGAACTCGCGCGTCTCCTGGTCGTAGACGCTGACGCCGGTCACGTCGCTCGGCAGCAGGTCGGGGGTGAACTGGATGCGGCGGACGCTGGCGTCGATCGACGCGGCGAGGGCCTTGGCCAGGGTCGTCTTGCCCACGCCCGGCACGTCCTCGATGAGCAGGTGCCCCTCGGCGAGCAGGACCACCAGCGCGAGACGGACGACGTCCGGCTTGCCCTCGATGACCCGGCCGATGTTGGCCGCGATCCGCGCGCCCTCCGCTGCGACGTCGACCGAGGACCCGGCCGTTCCGTCGGCGGTCCGTGTCGCCTCCGTCACGCGCACCAAGGTACGTGGCCCGGCGCGTCCGGAGGGGGTCGAGCGCCCCACCGCGCCCCACCGGCCCCCCACCGGCCTCCTGGCGGCACTGACCTGCGGCGGGAGGAGGGGGCCGAGAAGGTCACGACACGGCGTCGAGTGGTGTCCAGTGGGGGCTAGTGGGTTACTGTGTCGCCCGGTGGGGAGCAGCTCCCGGTCCAGGGGGAGCTGCGCAACCGGGGGAGGACCAGTGACGGGGGTGATCCGGTGTTCGTCGGCAGCTATCCGCTGCGGCTCGACGAGAAAGGCCGGCTCGCTCTTCCCGTCCGCTTCCGCGAGCAGGTGGCCGAGGGCATGGTGATCAAGAAGGGCCAGGAGCACTGCCTCTACGGCCTCACCATGTCCCGCGTCGCCGAGCAGAGCGCCGCGCTGCAGCAGATGGCCCCCGCCGACACCGCGGCCGCCCGCATGCGCGCCCGCATGAGCTTCGGCTCGATGGTCGAGGTCGAGCCGGACAAGACCGGCCGCATCACCATCCCGGCCAACCTGCGCGAGTACGCCCACCTCGACCGCGACGTGGTCGTGGTCGGCGTCGACACCCGCTTCGAGATCTGGGACGCCGCCACCTGGGAGGCCTACGTGGCCGAGCAGGAGGCCGCCTTCGCCGACATGGAGAGCGAGGGGATGCCGACGCTGTCGTGACCCCCGAGACCTCGTCCGCCACCGCCCGGACCCCGACGCACCCGCTCGAGCCGCCTTCCCCGCGGCTCGATCAGGACCGGCCCGAACCGCCTTCCCCGCGGCTCGGTCCACGCACCCGGAGCCCGCAGGGCACGGCGGACCACCCCGTCCCCGCGGGGCCCCACCTGACGCACTTCCCCGGCGCCAGGCGGGCCCCGCGGGGGACGGGCTCCCCCGTCCGGCTCGGGACGCCACCCCACTCGGCTCCACTTCCCCCACTCCGCCCCACCTCGGCCGCACCCCTGCGCCGATCCGCGCGCCTCGCCGCCGGGCTCCCACAGTCCGCCGCGTCCCTCCGTCACCATCGGGGGACGCCGCCCGACCCGTTCGAGAGGCAGTCGACGATGAGCAGCCAGGAGCACGCGCCGCCGGTGCACGTGCCCGTGCTGCTCGACCGGGTCCTCGAGCTGCTCGGCCCCGCCTGCGCCGCCGACGGCGCCGTGCTCGTCGACGCCACCCTCGGCCTGGCCGGTCACTCGCTGGCCCTGCTCACCGCCCACCCCGGGCTGCGGCTGGTGGGGCTCGACCGCGACCCCGAGGCGCGGGCGGAGGCCGGGCGCCGGCTGGCGGCCGCGGGCGTCGCCGACCGGGCCACCGTCGTCCCCGCCGTCTTCGACGAGCTGCCCGACGTCCTCGACCGGCTCGGCCTGACCGAGGTGCAGGCGGTGCTGTTCGACCTCGGCGTCTCCTCGCTGCAGCTGGACCGCCCCGAGCGCGGCTTCAGCTACGCCGCCGACGCCCCCCTCGACATGCGCATGGACCCCACTGCGCCCCGGTCGGCCGCCGACGTCGTCAACACCTACCCGGCCCGCGAGCTGGCGCGGGTGCTGCGCGAGTACGGCGAGGAGCGCTTCGCCTCCCGGATCGCCGCCGCGATCGTCCGCGAGCGGGACCGCGAGCCGTTCACCGGCACCGGGCGGCTGGCCGAGCTGGTCCGCGAGTCCATCCCGGCGGCCACCCGCCGCACCGGCGGGCACCCGGCCAAGCGCACCTTCCAGGCGCTGCGGATCGAGGTCAACGACGAGCTGGGCGCCCTGCGCCGCGCCCTGCCGGCGGCGCTGGACGCGCTGGCCGTCGGCGGGCGGATCGCCGTGATCACGTTCCACTCCCTCGAGGACCGGCTCGTCAAGCAGACCCTCGCCGCCGGCGCCACCGACTCCACCCCGCCGGGCATGCCGGTGCCGCTGCCCGAGCACCGCCCGGTGCTGCGGCTGCTGACCCGCGGCGGCGAGGCGCCGTCCGACGCCGAGGCCGCGGCCAACCCGCGCGCGGCCTCCGCCCGCGTCCGCGCGGCCGAGCGCACCCGGCGGGCCGCGTGACCACGCCCGCCCGCCGCCCGGCGACGCCGTCCGGCACCCCGAAGGCGACCCCGAGGACGACGACCCCGAAGGCGACCCCGAGGACGACGGCGCCGCGCACCCGGACCCACCGCACCGGCGTGGTCCGCACCGGGAACCTCCGCCCCTCCAGCGCCACCGGGGCCGCCGGCCGCGCCACCCGCAGCACCCCGACGCGGCCGGACCTCTGGCTGGTGCCGGCCGGCGAGGCCGCCCGCCGCCCCCGGACGACGCCCCGGCGGCGCGCGCCGTTCGTGCTCCTGGTCGTGGTCATGCTGCTCGCCACGACGCTGGGCCTGCTGTTCCTCAACACCGCGATCGCGGTCGACTCGCTCAAGGCCACCCAGCTGCGCACCGAGAACGCGCAGCGGCAGGAGGACGTCCAGCGTCTCGAGCAGCGGGTGGTGCAGGGGAACACCCCGGCCGAACTGGCCCGCGCGGCGGCGGAGGAGGGGCTGGTGCCCGCCGGCCCGCCCGCCTACCTGGTGGTCGAGCCCGACGGCAGCTCCACCGTCCGCGGTGAGCCGGAACCCGCGCCGGACCCGTCGGACGACGGCGCGTCGGGGGTGGACTGACCGTGTCGAGCACCCTGCGTCCGCCGCGCCCGGCCGGCCGCCCGCCGTCGCCGCGCGGCACCAGCCCGTTCACCCCGCGCCGCCCGCCGGGCAGCCGGCGCAGCTCCGGCGGCCTGACGATCGAGCAGCGCGGCCGCCGCAACCGGTGGGGGTTGATCGCCCTCGTCCTGCTGCTCACGCTGGTGCTGGTCCGCCTGGTCTTCCTCCAAGGCGTCGACGGCGGCGACTACGCCACCGCCGCCCAGCAGGACCGGCTGCGCACCTATCCCATCGCCGCGCTGCGCGGCGAGATCGTCGACCGCGACGGCAACCCGTTCGCCTACACCGTCGACGCCTCGCGGGTGGTCGCCGACCCCACGGTGATCGCCGACCCCGAGCGCACCGCGCTGGCGCTGACCACGCTGCTCGACGTCCCGGTCTCCGAGCTGACCGAGGAGCTGTCGGCGGACAGCCGCTACGCCGTCCTCGCCAGGCAGGTCCTGCCCGAGGTGACCGACCAGATCTCCGAGCTGGAGCTCGGCGGCATCTTCTTCGAGGACGACCCGCTGCGGCTGTACCCGGCGGGGTTCGTCGGCGGCCAGGTGGTCGGCTTCGTCGGCCGCGACGGCGAGGGGCTGGCCGGGGTCGAGCGGCGCTTCCAGGACGACCTGGCCGGCACCGACGGCGAGCGCCGGGTCGAGGTGGGCACCGGCGGCAACCCGATCCCGTCGGGGATCGACGAGTCCACCTCGGCCGTCGACGGCAGCACGGTCACCCTCACCCTCGACCAGGACCTGCAGTACGTGACCGAGCAGCGGCTCGCCGAGGCGTGCGCCGACGGCGCCACGACCCGCGCCTCGGCCGTCGTCCTCGACGTGCGCACCGGCCAGGTGGTCGCGATGGCCTCCTGCCCCGGCTACGACCCGGGCGAGTACTCGCAGACCGACCCGGACCTGCTGGGCAACCCCGTGGTGTCCGACGTCTTCGAGCCCGGTTCGGTGATGAAGGCGGTGACCCTCGCCGCGGCGCTGGAGGAGGGCGTGGCCACCCCGGACACGGTGCTCACCGTCGACGGCCACATCCAGGCCGGCGACCGGGTGGTCACCGACGCGCACGACCACGAGCCGATCGACTGGACGGTCACCGGCATCCTGGCCAAGTCCAGCAACGTCGGCACGATCATGCTGGCCCGCGAGGTGGGCGACGAGACCCTCGAGCGGTACCTGCGGGCCTTCGGCATCGGCAGCGCCACCGGCATCGAACTGCCCGGGGAGAGCGACGGCATCCTGCAGGACTCCGCCGACTGGACGGAGAGCCGCGCGGCCAACGTCCCGATCGGGCAGGGCGTCTCGGTGACCACGCTGCAGATGGCGTCGGTGTACCAGGCCATCGCCAACGGCGGCGTGCGGATCCCGCCCCGGGTCGTCGAGTCGGTCACCGCGGCCGACGGCACCGTGACCCGGGAGACCGCGCCCGAGGGGACCCGCGTCATCAGCGAGGCCACCGCCGAGGACATGGCCTACATGCTCGAGGCCGTCGTCGGCGAGGGCGGCACCGCGCCCCTGGCGGCGGTCGAGGGCTTCCGGGTGGCCGGCAAGACCGGCACCGCCCAGCGCGCCAACCCCGACACCGGCGGCTACGCCGGCGGCGGGTACGTGACGACGTTCGTCGGCTTCGCGCCGGCCGACGACCCCCAGTACGTCGTCGCGGTCGACCTCGAGCGCCCCACCAGCTCGGAGGAGGGCGGCCAGGTAGCCGCCCCGGTCTTCGCCGACATCATGCGGCAGGCGCTCACCGCCGGCGGCATCGTGCCGTCGGGGACGCCGCGGCCGGACTTCCAGCTCACCGGCCCCTGAGGCGCGCGCGCCCCGGTCGGTTGCCGGGCCGTGGACGCCCGCGCCGGTAGATTGGAGCCCCGTGATCCCGACCGCCCCCGGGTCGGTGCCCCGACCTGCGGGTACCCGGCCGTTGCCGCTCGCCGAGCTGGCCGATCTCGTCGGCCGGCCCGTCGCCGGACCCGACCCCGCGACGGCGGTCACCGGGGTCACCCTCGCCTCCACCGAGGTGCAGCCCGGCGACCTCTACGCCGCCCTCCCCGGCGCCCGCACGCACGGCGTCCGCTACCTGCCCGACGCGGTCGCGCGCGGGGCCGTCGCCGTCCTCACCGACCCCGCCGGCCGGGACGACGCCGCCGCGAGCGGGCTGCCCGTGTGCGTGGTCGACGACCCGCGCGCCGTGCTCGGCGCCGTCGCCGCCCGCGTGTACGGCGACCCGGGCAGCCGGCTGACCGTCGTCGGCATCACCGGCACCAACGGCAAGACGACGACGAGCTACCTGGTCGAGGCGGGGTTCGCCGCCGCCGGGCGGGCCACCGGCCTGATCGGCACCGTGCAGACCCGCACCCGCGGCCGGGACGGCGTCCCCGTCGCGGTGCCAAGCGCCCGCACCACGCCCGAGGCCCCGGTGCTGCACGCGCTGCTGGCCGGCATGGCCGAGTCCGGCGTCGAGGCCGTCGTCATGGAGGTCTCCAGCCACGCGCTGGTGCAGGGGCGGGTCGGCGGGCTGCGGTTCGCCGTCGCGGGCTTCACCAACCTCAGCCAGGACCACCTCGACTTCCACGGCGACCTCGAGGAGTACTTCCGCGCCAAGGCGCTGCTCTTCGACGGCCGCGCCGACGCCGAGGTGGTCGACGTCGACGACGCCTACGGCCGCCGCCTCCTCAACCGGCCGGGCCGGCCGCGCCCGGTCACCGTGTCGAGCTCGGGGGCCGACGCCGACTGGACGGCGACCGGCATCGCCGCGGCCCCCGACGGCGGCTCCACCTTCACGCTGCACGGCCCCGGCGGGCGCAGCTGGCCGGGCCGGGTCCGCCTGCCGGGGCGGTTCAACGTGGCCAACGCCGTCCTCGCCGTGGCGCTGCTCGACGCGGTGGGCGTCGACCCGGCCACCGCGCTGGCCGGCATCGCGACCACCGTCGTCCCGGGCCGGATGGAGCCGGTCGACGCCGGGCAGCCGTTCGTCGCCGTGGTCGACTACGCGCACACCCCCGACGCCGTCCGGACGGCGCTGGACGCGCTGCGCGGCTCGACGACCGGCCGGGTGATCACCGTGCTCGGCTGCGGCGGCGACCGCGACCCCGGCAAGCGCGCCGGCATGGGCGCCGCCGCGGCGGCCGGCAGCGACGTCCTCGTCGTCACCGACGACAACCCGCGCTCGGAGGACCCCGCCGCGATCCGCGCCGCGATGCTGGCCGGCACCCGGGAGGTGCCCGACCCCGAGCGGGCCGAGGTGCTCGAGGTCGGCGACCGGCGCACCGCCATCGCCACCGCCGTCGGGCTGGCCCGGCCCGGCGACACGGTGCTGGTGGCCGGCAAGGGGCACGAGAGCGGCCAGGAGGTCGCCGGCGTCGTCACCCCGTTCGACGACCGCGAGGTGCTGCGCGACGCGCTCACCCCGCTGGCCGCCGGGACCACGGCGTGAGCCGAACCCGCCGGGGCGCCGCCCCCGCCCACGGTGTAGGCATGTCCCGCGGGGCCGTGTCGTCAGGGGCTCGAGCCGCCGGGGTGCGGCCGGGAGAGGAGTCAGTGCACGTGCCCGACCCAGCCGCGCCCGCGCTGTCGTCGACCGGGGCGGGCGCGTGAGGTCAGTCCTCTTCGCGAGCGGCTTCGGGCTGATCTTCTCGATCCTGCTGACCCCGCTCGCCATCCGCGCCTTCCGCAAGCACGGGCTGGGCCAGGAGATCCGGGACGACGGCCCGGAGACCCACCTGTCCAAGAAGGGCACGCCCACCATGGGCGGCACCGTCATCGTGGCGGCGACGGTCGGCGGCTACCTGGTCGCCCACCTGTTCCTCATGGGCCAGCCCGGCCGCGGGATCACCACCACCGGCTGGCTGCTGCTCTACCTCATGGTCGGGCTGGGCACCGTCGGCTTCCTCGACGACTACCTCAAGATCCGGCACCGGCGCAGCCTCGGGCTGAACAAGACCGCCAAGCTGGTCGGCCAGCTCGTCGTGGGCGTCAGCTTCGCGGTCCTGGCGCTGAACTTCGAGGACGGCGACGGGCTGACCCCGGCGTCGACCAGCGTCTCCTTCGTCCGGGACATCCTGCAGCTGGAGCTGGGCGCGGTCGGCTTCGTGATCCTGGCCTACCTGTTCATCGCCGGGTTCTCCAACGCGGTCAACCTCACCGACGGCCTCGACGGCCTGGCCTCGGGCTGCGCGGCGATGGTCTTCGCCGCCTACGTCTTCATCTCCTTCTGGCAGTTCACCCACGACTGCACGAACGAGCTCATCGACGGCTGCTACGCCGTCCGCGACCCGCTCGACATCACGCTCGTCGCGGCCGCTGCGCTCGGTGCCTGCCTCGGCTTCCTGTGGTGGAACACCAGCCCGGCCCGGATCTTCATGGGCGACACCGGCTCGCTGGCCCTCGGCGGCCTGCTCTCGGGCCTGGCCGTCGTCACCCGCACCGAGCTGCTGCTCGTCGTCCTCGGCGGGCTGTTCGTGGCGGTCACGCTGTCGGTGGTCATCCAGGTGGCGTTCTTCCGCGCCACCCGGCGCCGGGTGTTCCGGATGGCGCCGCTGCACCACCACTTCGAGCTCGCCGGCTGGAGCGAGAACACCGTCATCGTGCGGTTCTGGCTGGTCACCGGCATGGCGGTGGCGTTCGGCATCGGCCTCTTCTACGCCGACTGGCTCGCCTTCGTGGGGCTATGACGGAGCTGTCCGGCCGGACGGTGCTCGTCGCTGGCCTCGGGGTCTCCGGGGCCGCGGCGGCCCGGGTGCTGCTGACCCGCGGCGCGCGGGTGCTGCTCGCCGACGCCGCCCGCCCCGCCGCCGTCGACCCGCTGCTCGAGGGCGGCGCGGAGTGGCTGGGCGCGCTCGCCGAGGTGCCGCCGGGCACCGACCTGGTGGTCACCTCGCCCGGCTGGCGGCCCGACGCGCCCCTGCTGGCCGACGCCGCCCGCCGCGGCGTGGAGGTGATCGGCGAGCCGGAGCTGGCCTGGCGCCTCCGCGCGCGCGGGGTGGGTGGGGGAGAACCGGCGCCGTGGCTGGCGGTCACCGGCACCAACGGCAAGACGACGACGGTGACCATGCTCGAGGCGGTGCTGCTCGCCGGCGGCCGGCACGCGGTGGCGGCCGGCAACGTCGGGCGGCCGCTGGTCGAGGTGGTGACCGAGACGGGGGCGGACGGCGCCCCGGCCTACGACGCCGTCGCCGTGGAGCTCTCCAGCTTCCAGCTGCACTGGTCGTCGTCGCTGGCCCCGGCCGCGGCCGCGATCCTCAACGTCGCCGACGACCACGTCGACTGGCACGGGTCGTTCGCCGCCTACCGCGACGCCAAGGCCCGCATCCTGCGCGGGGCCCCGGTCGCCGTCGCCGACGCCGCCGACCCGGTGGCCGCCGGGCTCGTCGCCGCCCACCCGCACCCGGTGACCGTCACCCTCGGCGCGCCGGCACCGGGCCAGTTGGGGGTCCGCGACGGCGTCCTGGTCGACCGCGCGTTCGCCGCCGACCCGGCGGGGGAGGAGCTCCTCGCCCGCGACGCGCTGCAGGTCAGCGGCCCGCACAACGTCGTCAACGCGCTCGTTGCCGCCGCGCTCGGCCGCGCGGCCGGCGTGCCGGCCGAGGCCGTCGGGCGGGGGCTCGCGGGCTTCCGCGGCGGCGCCCACCGCAACGTCCGGGTGGGCACGGTCGGCGGCGTGGACTACGTCGACGACAGCAAGGCCACCAACCCGCACGCCGCGGCCGCCTCGCTGGCCGCCTACCCGCGCGTCGTGTGGATCGCCGGCGGGCTGCTCAAGGGTGCCGACGTCGACCCGCTGGTCGCCGAGGTGGCGCCGCGGCTGGCCGGGGCGGTGCTGCTGGGCCGCGACCGGGCCGCGTACGCCCGCTCGCTGGCGCGACACGCCCCCGGGCTGCCCGTCGTCGAGGTCCCCAGCGGCGACGATGAGGGGATGGACGCGGAGGCGACGATGCGGCAGGTCGTGGCCGAGGCCGCGCGGCTGGCGAGGCCCGGCGACACCGTGCTGCTGGCGCCGGCGGCGGCCTCCATGGACGTGTTCACCGACTACGCGCACCGGGGCCGCGCCTTCGCCGACGCGGTGCGCGCGCTGGGCTGAGGCCGCGATGACCGCCACCGTGCGCCGCCCCGGGTCCGCCCCGCCGCCCGCCGCACCCACCGCGCGCCGGTACCGCGTCCGCCGGCTGCAGCCGCCGGAGTGGCTCGACGGGCCGATGACCAGCTGCCACCTGGTCCTCGGCGCGGCCGGGCTGCTGCTGGCGATCGGCCTGGTCATGGTGTTCTCCGCCGCGTCGGTGACCGCGGCCCTCGACGAGAAGCCGGCCTGGACCCCGGGGGTCGAGCAGCTCACCTGGGCGGCGATCGGCTGGGTGGCGCTGCTGGTCGCCCTGCGGCTGCCGGTGCGCTTCCTGCGGCGCTGGTCCGGCTGGGCGATGGTCGGGGCGCTGCTCGCGCTGGTCCTCGTGCTGGTCGTCGGCGTGAAGCTCAACGGCGCCCGGCAGTGGTTCGACCTCGGCTTCGCCCACCTGCAGCCGTCCGAGCCGGCCAAGCTGGCCTTCGCGCTGTGGGGTGCGAACGTGCTCGCCAAGCGCGACCGCTACCTGACGACGCGCTCGCTGCTCATGCCGCTGGTGCCGGCCTTCGGGCTGGTCTCCCTGCTGCTGCTGGCCGAGCCGGACTTCGGCGGCGTGATCACCTTCGCGATCATCCTGGTGGCGCTGCTGTGGGCCGGCGGCGCCCGGCTGAAGGTCTGGCTGGGGCTGGCCGGCGTCGGCCTGGCCGGCATCGCCTACCTGGTCAGCGAGCCGTACCGGTGGGCGCGCGTGACCTCGTTCCTCGACCCGTTCGCCGACCCGACCGACTCCGGCTACCAGGCGGTCCGCGGCCTCTACGCGCTGGCCACCGGCGGCTTCTGGGGGGTCGGCCTCGGCAACAGCCGGATGAAGTGGGGCCTGCTGCCCTACGGCGACTCGGACTACATCTTCGCGATCATCGGCGAGGAGCTCGGTTTCCTCGGCTGCCTGGTGGTCGTCACGCTGTACGGCGTGCTCGCCTACGCCGGCTTCCGGATCGCCCGCCGCTCGACCGACCGGTTCGTCCAGCTGGCCAGCGTGGCCATCACCACGTGGCTGGTCGGGCAGGCGGCGATGAACATGGGCTACGTGGTCGGGCTGCTGCCGGTCACCGGCGTCACGCTGCCGCTGGTCTCGGCCGGCGGCACCTCGCTGGTGCTCACCCTGTTCATCGTCGGGCTGCTCGTCCGCTTCGCCCGCTCCGAGCCGGCGGCGATCGAGTCCGCCCAGCGCCACGCGCGCGGCCGGCTGTCCCGCTGGCTGCTGCCCGTGCCGGCGCAGCCGGTCGACCCCGTGCGGCCGCCGCGGCGCCGTCCGGCTCCCGGCGCCGAGGGCCGGGCCGCCCGCCGTCCGGCCGTCGCCGGCGCGCGCACGCTCACCCGGGTGCCCGGCGGGGAGCCGCGCGACCGGACGGCGCCGCGCACCGGCGGCCGCCCCCGGCCGCCCGCGGACGAACGGTCCCGCAGCGCGCCGCGGCGGCCGGTGCCCGGACCGGGCACCGCGGCCGGGCCGGCCGCGTCCCGCCGCCCGGGGAGGCCACGGTGAGCGCGGGGACGAGCGTCGTGCTGGCCGGCGGCGGCACCGGCGGGCACATCGAGCCGATGCTGGCGCTGGCCGACGCGCTGCGCGGGCGGGGGGACGGCGACCTGCGGATCACCTGCCTCGGCACCGCCCGGGGCATGGAGACCCGGCTGGTGCCGGCCCGCGGCTACGACCTGCGGCTGATCCCGCCGGTCCCGCTGCCGCGCAAGCCCACCCCCGACCTGCTCAAGGTGCCCGGCCGGGTCGTCGGTGCCGTCCGCGAGACCACGGCGCTGCTGCGCGAGCTGCGGGCCGACGTGGTGGTGGGCTTCGGCGGGTACGTGGCGCTGCCGGCGTACCTGGCCGCGCGCCGGGCAGGGGTACCGGTGGTCGTGCACGAGCAGAACGCCCTGCCCGGGCTGGCCAACCGCATCGGTGCCCGGCTGGCCGCGCGGGTGGCGGTCACCGTGCCCGGCACCCCGTTGCACCGCGGCGAGCACCTCGGCATGCCCCTGCGGCGCACGATCAGCGGCCTCGACCGGGCCGCCCGCCGGGCCGAGGCCCGCGCCGGGTTCGGCCTGGACGCCGACCGGCCGACGCTGCTGGTCTTCGGCGGCTCGCAGGGTGCCGCCTCGCTCAACCGCGCCGCCGTCGCCGCCGCCGACGCGCTCACCGCGGCCGGTGTGCAGGTGCTGCACGCCCGGGGCCCGAAGAACACCGACGTCACGGTCCCGGCCCGCCCGGCGGGCGCGCCGCCCTACGTCGTGGTCGACTACCTGGAACGCATGGACCTCGCCTACGCCGCCGCCGACCTCGCCCTGTGCCGGGCGGGCGCCGTCACCGTCGCCGAACTGGCCGCCGTCGGGCTGCCGGCCGCCTTCGTGCCGCTGCCCATCGGCAACGGCGAGCAGCGCCGCAACGCCCTGCCGCTGGTCGACGCCGGCGGCGGCCTGCTGGTCGACGACGCCGAGCTGGGCCCCGCCTGGATCGAGCGGACGCTCGTCCCGCTGCTCACCGACCCCGACGCGCTGGCCGGGTACGCCCGCGGCGCGAAGGCGGCCGGGTCGCCCGACGCCGACGAGCGGCTCGCCGACATCGTGCTGGAGGTGGCTGCCCGTGGCCGCCGCTGACGTCGCCGCCTGGAAGGACCCCGTGCCCTCCCTCGAGGAGCTCGGCGCCGTCCACTTCGTCGGCATCGGCGGCGCCGGGATGAGCGGCATCGCCCGCATCCTGCTGGCCCGCGGCGTGCGCGTCTCCGGCAGCGACCGGCGCGACACCCCCACCCTGCTCGCGCTGCGCGCCCTCGGCGCCCGCGTGGAGGTCGGCCACGACCCGGCCCACCTGGGGGACGCCGACACCGTCGTCGTCTCCACCGCCATCCGCGACGACAACCCGGAGCTGGCCGAGGCCCGCGCGCGGGGGCTGCGCGTGCTGCCCCGGGCGGTGGCGCTGGCCGCGGTCATGGCCGGCCGGCGCAGCGTCGCGGTGGCCGGCACCCACGGCAAGACCTCGACCACCTCGATGCTGACCGTCGCCGTGCAGGCGTGCGGTGTCGACGCCTCGTTCGCCATCGGCGGCAACCTCAACGAGTCGGGGAGCAACGCGCACGCGGGGGAGGGTGACGTCTTCGTCGCCGAGGCCGACGAGAGCGACCGGTCGTTCCTCCTGCTGTCCCCGCACGCCGCGATCGTCACCAACGTCGAGGCCGACCACCTGGACAACTACGGCGACCTCGCCGCCGTCGAGGCCGCCTTCGACCGGTTCCTGCAGACCGTCGACCCCGACGGCTTCGTCGTCGTCTGCGCCGACGACCCGGGCGCCGCCCGGCTGGCCCGGGTGCCCGGGAAGGCCCGTGTGCGCACCTACGGCACGGCCGAGGACGCCGACCTGCGCATCCTCGACCTCGCCGTGGCGCCGGACGGCACCAGCTGGACGGCGGTGCTCGACGGCCGGGTGCTCGGGCGGGTGCGCATCCAGGTGCCCGGTGCGCACATGGCCCGCAACAGCGCCGCCGCGCTCCTGGCCGGCACGGAGCTCGGCCTGCCGGCCGACGGCCTGGTCGAGGGGCTGGGCCGCTTCGGCGGGGTGCACCGCCGCTTCGAGCTCAAGGGCGTCGTCGCCGGGGTGCGGGTCTACGACGACTACGCCCACCACCCGACCGAGGTGCGCGCGCAGCTGGCCGCCGCCCGCGCGGTGGCCGGCGACGGTCGGCTGGTGGTGGCCTTCCAGCCGCACCTGTACAGCCGCACCCGTGAGTTCGCCGACGGCTTCGGCGACGCGCTGGGGCTGGCCGACGAGGTCGTCGTCATGGACGTGTACGGCGCCCGGGAGGACCCCGTCCCCGGCGTCACCGGGGCGCTGGTCGCCGACGCCGTGCCGCTGCCGCCGGAGCGGGTGCACTTCGAGCCGTCGTGGTCGGCCGCGGCGCCGGCGCTGGCCGCCCGCGCCCGCCCGGGCGACCTCGTCGTGACCATGGGCGCCGGCGACGTCTCGATGGTGGGACCGGAGGTGCTCGAGGCGCTCCGGCGTGTCCCCGACCCCGCGGACGGCCCGTGAGCCGCCCGGGGACCACCACCCGCGACCGCGCCGCCCGGGGGGCACCCGCGGCGCGGCCGGCGCCGGCCCGCGACCGGCGCCCGGAGCGGCCCCGCCGCGAGCGCAGCCGCCGCGCCCGCCGGCTGCGGGTGCTGCTCGTGCTGCCGCTGCTGGCCACCGTCGCCTGGGTCGTCTGGGCCAGCCCGCTGCTCGCCGTCCGCACGGTGCAGGTCGACGGCGCCGGGTCGCTGACCGCCGAGGAGGTCCGCGACGCCGCCGGCGTCGCGACCGGCACGCCGCTGCTGCGGGTGGACCTCGACGCGGCCCGCGCCCGCGTGGCCCGCCTGCCGCAGGTCGCGTCGGTGCAGGTCACCCGCGGCTGGCCGTCCAGCGTCGTCGTCACGGTGGTCGAGCGGGTACCGCTCGCCGTCGTCGGCAGCGACGGGCAGCGGGTGCTCGTCGACGCCGAGGGCGTGCTCTTCGACACCATCACGGGCCCGGCGCCCGACGGCGTGGTGCCGCTCGACGTGGCCGCCCCCGGCCCGGACGACGCGGCGACGCGGGCCGGCCTGGCGGCGCTGGCGGCGCTGCCGGCGGCCGTCCGGGATCAGCTCGCCGAGGCCGCGGCCGACGACGACGGCGAGGTGACGCTGACGCTCACCGACGGCACCACCGTGCTGTGGGGTGAGGCGGGGGAGAGCGAGGCGAAGGGCCGCGTGCTCACCGCCCTGCTCGACCAGTTGGAGGCCGGCAGGCTCGAGCCGGCGGCGACGATCGACGTCAGCGCGCCGTCCGCGGTGGTGCTCCGCCCGTAGAAGGGCCCGCTGCAGCACATCACCGGGCCGCGCTGGTGCTCCGCGGGCCACCCGTCGACCATGGCGCCATGAGCGTCCCGATCAGCCGGTTCCCCGTCCCGCCCCGGTCCGACCTCGCACCCGAGCTGCAGGAGCGCTACGCCGACGTCGAGGAACGGTCGGGCTTCCTGCCGAACGTCTTCGGCGCCCTGGCGTGGCGCCCGGCCGAGGCGGCGGCGTTCTTCGCGCTGCACGACGCGCTGATGGACAAGGACACCCCGGCGCTGTCCAAGGGCGACCGGGAGCTGGTCGTCGTCGCGACGAGCGCGGCCAACGACTGCCTGTACTGCGTCATCGCCCACGGGGCGATCGCGCGCATCCGCACCCGCGACCCCCACCTGGCCGACCAGGTCGCCGTCGACTGGCGCAAGGCGCCGCTGCCCCCGCGGATGCACGTCGTCCTCGAGGTAGCCGTCCGGCTGGCCGTCGAGCCGGCCGCCGTGACCGCCGCCGACCTCGACCGGCTGCGCGAGCAGGGCCTCACCGAGGACGACGTCTGGGACGTCGGCGCGATCGTCGGCCTGTTCGCCTACTCCAACCGGCTCGCGCACTGGGCGGCGATCCCGCCGAACGACGAGTTCTACCTGCTCGGGCGCATCCCGCGAGCCTGACTCGAGGGATCGTCACACCCGTCCCGGCCGACACGCGCGACACGCGCGACACGCCCGGGGCGGCGAAGAGATCTGCAGCGGTGGCCGTCCCCGGCGCGCCGCAGCATGGAGCCGGACATGAGACGTTTCCCTGGCGGGTCGTCACACCTCGTGATTCGCATGTGACGAACGGGTCGGGAGAGTTCGGTGAGATCGCACGACACCGACACGCCGACCGAGCGAGGGTGTTTGTGCCGCCCCGACCGCCTGCCTAACTTCCTCTCCGTCGACCGAGTTGACATAACTGTAAGCCTGTACTTGAGGATGAGGGTCCAGTTGGGGAGCGCCGCATGACACCTCCGCACAACTATCTAGCGGTCATCAAGGTCGTCGGCATCGGCGGCGGCGGGGTGAACGCGGTCAACCGGATGATCGAGGTCGGCCTCAAGGGGGTCGAGTTCATCGCCATCAACACCGACGCCCAGGCGCTGCTGATGAGCGACGCCGACGTCAAGCTCGACGTCGGCCGGGAGCTGACCCGGGGTCTCGGCGCCGGCGCGCAGCCCGACGTGGGCCGCCAGGCCGCCGAGGACCACCGCGAGGAGATCGAGGAGGTGCTCAAGGGCGCCGACATGGTCTTCGTGACCGCGGGGGAGGGCGGCGGCACCGGCACCGGTGGCGCGCCCGTCGTGGCCTCGATCGCCCGCAAGCTCGGCGCGCTGACCATCGGCGTCGTCACCCGGCCGTTCGCCTTCGAGGGCAAGCGGCGGGCGGTGCAGGCCGAGGCCGGCATCGAGGAGCTGCGCAACGAGTGCGACACGCTGATCGTCATCCCCAACGACCGGCTGCTCCAGCTCGGCGACCGCAACGTCAGCGTCATGGACGCCTTCCGCACCGCCGACCAGGTGCTGCTCTCCGGTGTCCAGGGCATCACCGACCTGATCACCACGCCCGGCCTGATCAACCTCGACTTCGCCGACGTGAAGTCGGTCATGTCGGGGGCGGGCTCGGCGCTGATGGGCATCGGCAGCGCGCGCGGGGACAACCGCGCGCTGCTCGCCGCGGAGCAGGCGATCGCCAGCCCGCTGCTGGAGGCCTCCATGGAGGGCGCCCACGGCGTCCTGCTGTCGATCTCCGGCGGTTCCGACCTCGGCCTGTTCGAGATCAACGAGGCGGCCTCGCTGGTCTCCGACGCCGCGCACTCCGACGCCAACATCATCTTCGGTGCCGTCATCGACGACGCCCTGGGTGACGAGGTGCGGGTGACCGTCATCGCCGCCGGCTTCGACGGCGGCAAGCCGAGCAACCGCAAGGACTCCGGCGTCGCCACCGTCCCGGCCGGGACGTCGGCCGCGGGGGCCTTCACCCCGGGCCTGCCGCACCGCACCCCGGCCGCGCCCCCGGCGCCGCTGACCACGGGCGAGCGGCTGGTCGGCTCGCCGGTGGCCGCGACGCCGCCGGCCCCCGCGCCGGTCGCGCCGGCGACCCCGCCGGCCGCCGCCCCGCCGGTCACCCCGCGCACGGCCACCGGCGGTGCGCCGCTGACGGTGCCGCCGCTGCCGCCGATCCCGGGGCCGGTCAACGGCCGCCGCCCGCTGTCCAGCGAGGACTTCGAGGAGGAGCTGGACATCCCGGAGTTCCTCCGCAACTGATGACGCAGCCCCCCGGCACGTCCCCGGCCGCCCCGTCGGCGGTGCGACCCCGCAAGGTCGTCACCGATCGGCGGGGCGGCCGGTCCTCGTCGCCGTACGACTCGTTCAACCTGGGCGCGCACGTCGGCGACGACCCCGCCGCCGTCGCGGCCAACCGCGAGCGCCTCGCCCACGAGCTCGGCGTCCCCGGCGAGCAGCTGGTCTGGATGACCCAGGTGCACGGTGCCGGCGTCGCCGTCGTCGACGGCCCGCAGGACGCGCCGGTGCCCGACACCGACGCGCTCGTCACCGCCGAGCGGGGCCTGGTGCTCTGCGTCCTCGTCGCCGACTGCGTGCCGGTGCTGCTCTCCGACGCCGAGGCCGGCGTGGTCGCCGCCGTGCACGCGGGCCGCGAGGGCGTGCGGAAGAAGGTGGTGCCCGCCGCGCTGGCCGCCATGGGCCGGCTCGGCGCCCGTGCGCGCGCGATCACCGCCCTGCTCGGGCCGTCGGTCTGCGGCGCCTGCTACGAAGTGCCGGCCGCCCTGCAGGCCGAGGTGGCCCGCGTGGTGCCCGGCGCGGCGGTGCGCACCCGGCGGGGCACCCCGGGTCTGGACCTGCGCGCCGGCGTGGCCGAGCAGCTCGGCCGGGCCGGCGTCGGCCAGGTGGTGCACGACCCGCGCTGCACCGTCGAGGACCGCTTCCTCTTCTCCCACCGCCGCGACGGCGTCACCGGCCGGCAGGCCGGGGTGGTGTTCCTCTCGTGACGTTCCGGGCATGAGCAGCGGCGCGCGCGCGGCTGCGAGGATCGCTGCCGTGCCCGCGTCCCCCCTCGAGCAGCACCTGCGCGCCGTCACCGAGCGGATCGCCGCGGCCGCCCGCGCCGCCGGCCGGGACCCCGCGGGCGTCCGGCTGGTCGCGGTGAGCAAGACCCGCCCCGCCGAGGACGTCCGGGCCCTCGCCGGGCTGGGCCACCTCGACGTGGGGGAGAACCGCGCCCAGGAGCTGCTCGGCAAGGCGGCCGCGCTGACCGACCTCCCGCTGCGGTGGCACTTCATCGGCCAGCTGCAGCGCAACAAGGCCGCCGCCGTCGCGCGGCTCGGCGCGGTCGTGCACTCCGTGGACCGCCTCCCGCTGGCCGAGACCCTGGCCCGCGCGGGGGAGGCGGCCGGCCGGCCGGTGGACGTCCTCCTACAGGTCGACCTCGGCGGGCCGGCGGGGGAGGAGGCGGCCCGCGGCGGCGTCGACCCGGCCGCCCTGCCCGGGCTGGCCGACGCCGTGGCCGGGCTGCCCGGCCTCCGGCTGCGGGGGCTCATGGCCGTCGCCCCCCGGGGAGCCGATCCAGCCCCCGCGTTCGCCCGCCTGGCCGCCCTCGCCGAGCGCGTGCGGGCCGACCACCCCGGGGCGGTCGAGCTCTCGGCGGGCATGAGCGGCGACCTGGAGCAGGCGATCGCAG
This sequence comes from Blastococcus sp. SYSU D00669, assembly GCF_054050715.1. Classification (NCBI taxonomy): domain Bacteria; kingdom Bacillati; phylum Actinomycetota; class Actinomycetes; order Geodermatophilales; family Geodermatophilaceae; genus Blastococcus; species Blastococcus sp. SYSU D00669. The sequence continues at coordinate 43,998 of NZ_JBJGZV010000009.1, read as the reverse complement.
CCGGCGCCACGCTCGTGCGTGTCGGAACCGCGATCTTCGGCGAGCGGGCTCTACCCTCCTCGGAGGATCGGGGGATCCCAACCACACGAGTCACACCAGTCACACGGGCCACGGACGACCCAGAAGCGTGATGCCTCGTTGGACGAAGTTGACGAACGACCGCGACGCTGAGGACACCAGTAGAGGGGGAGGTCCGATGGCCGGAGCCATGCGGAGGATGGGGATCTATCTCGGGCTCGTCGAGGACGACGACGCCCGGGCGTACGGCCGGTACGACGCCCGCCAGTCCGACCACCCGGACCACGACCGTCGCTACGCCCGCTACGAGGACTCCCGCTACGAGGACTCCCGTTACCGCGGCGCGGACTACGCCGACGACTACGCCGAGCGCGGCTACGCCGACGACCGCTACCGCGCCGCGGGCTACGCCGACGACGAGCTCGAGGCCGAGGAGCTGCCCGCGGCCCGCGAGCCGGAGCCGGTGAGCTCCCGCCGCCCGGTCGGCGCGCGGCCGCTCGGCCTGGCCCCCGCGACCCCGGCCGCGCCCGCGTCGGGCGCCACGCGCGTGAGCGCGATGGCCGGCGGCCCGACCGCCACCGCGGGGGCCGCGGGCCTCGCGGTGCGCGAGCCGGTGGCCGCGCCGGAGCCGGCGCCGGCCGTCAAGGAGCCGTACCGGATCACCACCGTGCACCCGCGCACCTACAACGACGCCCGCCAGATCGGCGAGCGCTTCCGCGAGGGCGGTGCGGTCATCATGAACCTCACCGAGCTGGACGACGCCGACGCGAAGCGACTGGTCGACTTCGCCGCGGGACTCATCTTCGGTCTGCGCGGTAGTATCGAGCGCGTCACGGCCAAGGTGTTCCTTCTCAGCCCCAGGGACGTCGACGTGACCGCCGAGGACAAGGCGCGGATCCGCGACGGCGGGTTCTTCGACCAGTCCTGACGGCGTAGCAGGACCGGTGCAAACGGCACGCGAGGTGCCCCGAACGAGCGAGGACCGTGGCTCTCTTCTGGCAGATCGTCTCCTCGGTGCTGCTCGTCTTCCTCGTGCTGCTCTTCGCCCGGTTCGTGGTCGACTGGGTGATGGTGCTCGCCCGGAGCTGGCGCCCGCAGGGCCTGGTCGCGGCGGGTCTCGAGGTCGTGTACTCGACCACGGACCCCCCGCTGAAGGCCATCCGCAAGGTCATCCCGCCTCTGAACCTGGGGTCCATCCGGTTGGACCTCGGGTTTATGGTGCTGTTGCTGGCCGTGTTCATCCTGCGTGGCATCACGACCCGACTCGCCATCACGGCGTGACCGTTGATCCCCCCGGGTTCGGGGTCTCCGGACGGGCGCGAACAGCCGCCGACCGTCCGAGAACGATCCTGTTCCCGCCGTCCGACCCGAGGTGACCTGCGATGCCACTCACGCCTGCCGACGTGCACAACGTCGTCTTCAAGAAGCCGCCGATCGGCAAGCGGGGCTACGACGAGGACGAGGTCGACGCCTTCCTCGACGTCGTCGAGGCCGAGCTCGCCCGCCTGATCGAGGAGAACAACGAGCTGCGCGCCAGCGGCGGCCGTGCTCCCGCCGAGCGGCCCGAGCCGGTGGCCGCCCCGGTCGTGCAGGCGCCCCCGCCGCCGCCGGTGCAGGCCCCCCGCGAGGACGACAGCGCCCGCGCCTCGCGGATGCTGGCCCTCGCCACCGAGACCGCCGACCGGTACGTCAACGAGGCCAAGACCCAGGCCGAGCAGATGCTGGTCAGCGCCAAGACCAACAGCGAGCGGCTGATGGCCGACGCGCGCGCCAAGAGCGAGCAGATGGTCAGCGAGGCCAAGCACCGCGCCGACTCGATGGTCGGCGACGCCCGCACCCGCGCCGAGACCATGGAGCGCGAGGCCCGCGCCAAGGCCGCCGCCCTCGAGCAGGACGCCGAGCGCCGGCACGCCGAGTCGGTCAGCACGCTGGAGGAGAAGCGCACCAGCCTCGAGCGCAAGATCGAGGAGCTGCGCACCTTCGAGCGCGAGTACCGCACCCGGCTGCGGTCCTACCTGGAGTCGCACCTGCGCGACCTGGACAGCCGTGGTTCCGCCGAGCCCGCGCTGGGCAGCAGGCAGAACCAGCACGCCCCCGCCTGACAGAAGGACCCCGCCGACGGCCCTGCGGACCCCGTGTCCGCAGGGCCGTCGGCGTGCGGCGCGGATAGGGTGCGGGCGTGATCTTGGCTGCGGGGCTGCTGGTGCTGGTCGGTCTCGGGCTGTTCGTGGCGGGCCTGGCCACCGGCACCACGGAGCTGTACTGGGCCACGGTCGCGGTCTGCGTCCTCGCCGCCGTCCTGCTCGTCCTGTCCCGGCGCGGGCTGTCGGCGGCGTCGGCCGGGACGTCGCGAGCGGCCGCGCCGCCCCGCGCGGGCACGGAGGACCGGCCGGCCCGCGAGGCCCGCGCCGCCCGGGAGCCGGCCGCGCCCCGGTCCGAGGACGACACCGCACCGGAGCGGGAGCCGGAGGCCGCCGGCGAGGAGGCCGCCGAGGAGCCGGCCGCCCCGGAGCCGCCCGCCGTCGAGCCGGCCCTCGACGGACCGCCGACCGGCGCCCACGCCGCGAGCGGTGTCCACGCGGCGACCGGGCCGACGGCCGACGACGGGGAGCCGCCCGTCGAGGACGTCGAGGTCACCGACCTGCTGCTGGTCGTCGACCTCAAGGACGAGGTGTTCGTCGTCGACGAGCACCCGCGCTACCACCTGGCCGACTGCCCCCGGCTGGCCGGCGCGACCGCCATCCCGCTGCCCCTGGACGAGGCCCGCACCGACGGCTTCACCCCCTGCGGGATCTGCGAGCCCGACCGGCGCACAGCCGACCGCGAGCGGGCCCGCCGCAAGGCCTGAACCGCTCCGGGAGCCGTGCGTGCACCGGCCGGGGCGGTACGTTGCCGACGGAGCAGCGGCGGTGCGGAGAGAGCGATGCGGCGGTCGGTCGCGGTGGTCCTGGGGGTGCTCGTGACGGCCGCCTGCGCCGAGCGGTCGCCGGAGGCGCGTGCCGTCGAGGCGATCCGGGAGCACGCCCTCGCCGGCTGGCCGTACTCGGACGCGCAGACGGTCGAGCAGATGCGGGGGATGTGCCGGTCGCTGGAGCACCGCTCCATCGCCGAGCTCCTCGACTCGTTCGCCGGGCAGTGGAGCGGCGCGCCCACCACCGAGGAGACCCAGCACGACCACGGCCTGCTGATCCGGTACTCGATCGAAGGCGTGTGCCCGCGGCACTCGTCCCTGCTCGAGGACCCCGGCTACGTGGGCCACCCGGGCTGGGCAGCCGTCCACTACGGCGGCGCCGAGCGCGACTGAGCGTTCCGGCGGGGGGTCAGAGGACGGTGCGCAACCCGGCCGCGGCCAGGGCGATCTCGAGCCGGCGCCGCTCGGCGTCGCGGGCGCGCCCCGCCGGCAGGACGCGGAGCGTGTGCGGCACCTCCAGCAGCCGCGCGGCCTCGACGAGGACGTCCTCGTAGGCGGCCTGCAGCCCGCGCCGCCGAGCCTGCGGTGCACCGGCCGGGATGCGGTCGAGCTGCCGGGAGAGCCGGCGCACGTCGGCCGCGACCAGCTCGATCGGCCGGCGGGGCGGTTCGGCCGGCGGACGGTCCCGGAGGCGGGCCGACCGCTGGATCCGCAGCTGCCCGCTGAACCACCGGAGCAGCAGGTCGAGCAGGGCGAACGCGGCCACGAGGCCCGCCGTGACGAGCCCGAGGTGGAGCAGAGCGCCGACCATGCCGCCCGTCCGGTGCAGGGCTTGGAGGAGACGGCCAGAGGCTACGCCCGCGACGTCGCTCGCACACCCCCGGGACGACGCGCGCCCGGGTCCCGCGGGTCAGGCCCGGGCGAGCCAGAGGCGGGCGCCGTCGGGGCCCTCGACCGCCGTGCCCGGACCCTCCTCGCCGGCGTGCACGGTCGTCGCCAGCACCTCACCGGTCCAGGAGGCCTCGTGCTCGGCGAGCGCCGTCCGCATGCGGTCGGTGTCGGCGGTCCACCAGAGCTCGATCCGGTCGCTGACCTCCAGGCCGCTGGACTTGCGCGCCTCCTGGACCAGCCGCACCACCTCGCGGACCAGCCCGGCGCGCTCCAGCTCGGGGGTGAGCGTGAGGTCCAGCGCGACCGTCAGGCCGCCGCCGCTGGCCACCGTCCAGCCCTCGCGGGGCGTCTCGGTCACCACCAGGTCGCCCTCGACGAGCGGCACGCCGGCGCCGTCCACCTCGACCGACGCGGTGCCGGCCCGGTAGGCGGCGACGAGCGGTGCCGCGTCGGCCGCGGCGACCGCCTTGGCCACCGCCTGCACCTGACCGCCCAGCCGGCGGCCGACGGCGCGGAAGTCGACCTTCACGGTGACGTCGACCAGACCGCCCTCGACCGAGGACAGCTCCACCAGCTCGGCGACGTTCAGCTCGTCGGCCACCTCGGCCACCAGGTCGCGGGGCAGCTCGCGCCAGCCCGGCGCGGCGACCAGCGCCCGCGCCAGCGGCTGCCGGGTGCGCACCTTCGCCGACGTGCGGGCCGACCGGCCCAGCTCGACCAGCCGCCGCACCAGCGCGACCTGCTCGACCAGCGCGTCGTCGCGGGCCGACTCGTCGACGGCCGGCCACGCGGACAGGTGCACCGAGTCCGCCGCGTCACCGAGGCCGGGGACCACGGCCCGCTGCCACACCTCCTCGGTCACGAACGGCGTGAACGGCGCCATCAACCGGGTGAGCACGTGCAGCACCTCGTGCAGCGTGGCCAGCGCGGCCGGGTCGCCGTCCCAGAACCGCCGCCGGGACCGCCGGACGTACCAGTTGGACAGGTCGTCGACGAACTGCGCGATCAGCCGCCCGGCGCCCTGGGTGTCGAAGTCCTCCAGCGCGTCGGTGACCCCGGCGGTGACGCGCGCCAGCTCGGCCAGTGCCCACCGGTCCAGCAGCGGCCGCTCGGCCGCCGCCGGGGCCGGCGACGAGGCCGGGTCCCAGCCGTTGGTCTCCGCGTAGAGCGTGAAGAACGAGGCGGTGTTCCAGTAGGTCAGCAGCACCTTGCGGACCACCTCGGAGAGCGTCTCGTGCCCGACCCGGCGGGCCCCCCACGGCGAGCCGCCGGCCAGCATGAACCAGCGCACGGCGTCGGCGCCGTGCCGGTCCATGAGCGGGATCGGCTCGAGGATGTTGCCGAGGTGCTTGCTCATCTTCCGGCCGTCCTCGGCCAGGATGTGGCCGAGCACGAGCACGTTCTCGTACGAGTTCCTCCCGAAGACGAGCGTGCCCACCGCCATCAGCGAGTAGAACCACCCGCGGGTCTGGTCGATCGCCTCGCAGATGAACTGCGCCGGGTAGGCCTGGTCGAACTCCTCGGCGTCGCGGTACGGCGCGCCCCACTGCGCGAAGGGCATCGAGCCGGAGTCGTACCAGGCGTCGATGACCTGCGGCACGCGCCGGTAGGTGCCCGGCTCGCCCGGCACCGTGAAGGTGACGTCGTCGATGAACGGCCGGTGCGGGTCGAGGCCCGCCAGGTCGCGGCCGGTCAGCTCCGACAGCTCGGCCAGCGAGCCGACGGCGAGCATCCGGGAGGGGTCCTCGTCGTTGCGCCAGATCGGCAGGGGCGTGCCCCAGTAGCGGTCGCGGGAGAGCGCCCAGTCGACGTTGTTGCGCAGCCAGTCCCCGTACCGGCCCCACTTGATCGTCTCGGGGTACCAGTTCGTCCGCTCGTTCTCGGCGAGCAGCTCGTCCTTGATCGCGCTGGTCCGGATGTACCAGGACGGCTGCGCGTAGTACATCAGCGGCGTGTGGCACCGCCAGCAGTGCGGATAGCTGTGCTCGTAGCGCTGCTCCCGCCACAGCAGGCCGCGCTTCTTCAGGTCCTCGACCAGCGCGGGGTCGGCCGCCTTGAAGAAGTGGCCGCCGACCAGGCCCACCTCGGGCAGGAAGTGCCCGGACGGGTCGATCGGGTTGACCACCGGCATCCCGTAGGCGCGGCAGACGGCGAGGTCGTCGGCGCCGAACGCCGGCGCCTGGTGCACCAGCCCGGTGCCGTCCTCGGTGGTCACGTAGTCGGCCAGGACGACGTAGTGCGCGTCCCCCTCGGGGAACTCGACCAGCTCGAACGGCCGCTGGTAGCGCACCCGCTCCCAGTCGCGGCCGGTCGTGCGCGCCAGCACCTCGACGTCGTCGAGGTCGCCGAAGACGGCGCCCAGCAGCGGCTCGGCGACGACGACGGTGCCCGGGTGGTCGGGGTCCTTCGATCGTGCGACGACGTAGGTGACGTCGGGGTGGACGGCGACGGCGGTGTTCGACGGCAGCGTCCACGGCGTCGTCGTCCAGACGAGCAGGTCGGCGCGGCCGGCCCACTCGCCGCTGGTGACCGGCAGCCGCACGTACACCGACGGGTCGGTGATCGACTCGTAGCCCTGGGCGACCTCGTGGTCGGAGAGCCCGGTGCCGCACCGCGGGCAGTAGGGGGCGACCCGGTGGTCCTCCACCAGCAGGCCCTTCTCGAAGACCTGCTTGAGCGACCACCAGACGCTCTCGATGTAGGACGGGTCCATCGTCCAGTAGGCGGTGGACAGGTCGACCCAGTAGCCCATGCGGCGGGTCAGCTCGGTGAACGCGTCGACGTGGCGCTCCACCGACTCCCGGCAGCGGGCGTTGAACTCGGCGATGCCGTAGCGCTCGATGTCCGGCTTGCCGGCGAAGCCGAGCTCCTGCTCGACGGCGATCTCCACCGGCAGGCCGTGGCAGTCCCAGCCCGCCCGGCGGGGCACGTGCCAGCCCTGCATGGTCTTGAACCGCGGGAAGATGTCCTTGAACGCGCGCGCCTCGATGTGGTGCGTCCCCGGCCGGCCGTTCGCCGTCGGCGGGCCCTCGTAGAAGTTCCACTGCGGCCGGCCGGCCGAGGCCTCCAGCGAGCGGGCGAAGACCTTGTCCGCCTCCCAGCGCTGCAGGATCTCCTGCTCGAGGGCGGGCAGGTCGACCTGCGGGGGCAGGGCCGCGAAGGGGCCGGTCGTGCGTGGATCGCTCACACCGCCCATTGTCCCCGAGCCGACAACCGGGTTCGCGCAGGCCGGGTGCCGGGCGCCCTAGCCTGCCGGCATGACCCGCTACCGCTTCCTGGACGGGATGGGCGACGTCGTCGCCGAGGGCGAGTTCGGCAGCCACGAGGAGGCGCTGGCCTGGGTCGACGCCGGCGAGTGGGACGACGAGGACGCCGAGGTCCAGCGCGTCGAGTACCTCGGCGCCGAGGGGGACTGGCGCTGGGCGGGCGCGCTGCGCGGCTGAGCGTCCCGGCCCCGGAACATCCGTACGGGAGACTGCGCACGTGGACGGGGCGGCGCGGTGAACACGACGGTCACCGTCGCGCTCGCCGTCGGCGCGCTCGTCGTGCTGACCGCGGCCGTCGCCCTGCGCCTGGCCGACCGGCTCGGCCTGCCCAGCCTGCTGCTGTACCTCCTGCTCGGGATCGCCCTGGGCGAGGCCGGTGCCGGGGTCCAGTTCGAGGACTTCTCGCTGACCCTGACCCTGGGGTACGCCGCCCTCGTCGTCATCCTGGCGGAGGGCGGCCTGACCACCCGGTGGCCCGACGTCCGGCGCAGCATCGGGCCGGGGTTGGCGCTGTCCACCGTGGGCGTGGCGGTGAGCGTCGTCGTCACGGCCGCGATCGCGGTCTGGCTGCTGGACCTGTCGTGGGCGTTCGCGCTGCTCCTGGCCGCCGTGGTGAGCTCCACCGACGCCGCCGCCGTCTTCGCGACCCTCCGCCGGCTGCCGCTGCCGCGGCGCATGGTCGCCGCCCTGGAGGTCGAGAGCGGGCTCAACGACGCGCCGGTGATCCTGCTCGTCGCCGTCCTGGCCGAGGGGCTGACCGGCGGCTCCGAGGAGCCGTGGTGGCTCACCGGGCTGCTCATCGTCGGCGAGCTCATCGGCGGCGCGGCGGTCGGCCTGCTCATCGGGTTCGCCGGCGCCGAGCTGCTGCGCCGCTCGGCGCTACCGCTGTCGGGTTTCTACCCGCTCGCGACCCTCGCGCTGTGCGTCCTGGCGTACTCGTCGGCCGTGCTGCTGCACCTGTCCGGCTTCGTGGCCGTGTACCTGTGCGGCCTGGTGCTGGGCAACGTGACGCTCCCGCACCGCGCCGCGACGATCGGCTTCGCCGAGGGCATGGCCTCGCTCGCGCAGATCGGCCTGTTCGTCCTGCTCGGCCTGCTCGTGTCGCCGGACCGGCTGGACGGCGCGGTGGGGCCGGCGCTGGTGGTCGGGCTCGCGCTGCTGCTCGTCGCCCGGCCGCTGTCGGTGGCGGCCAGCCTGGTCTGGTTCCGCATGCCGTGGGCGCAGCAGGCGTTCATCTCCTGGGCCGGGCTGCGCGGCGCCGTCCCCATCGTCGTGGCGACCATCCCGCTGACCGCCGAGGTGCCCGGCGCGACCGGCATCTTCGACACCGTCTTCGTCCTCGTCGTGGTCTTCACGGTGCTGCAGGGCCGGTCGCTGCCGTGGGTGGCCCGGCAGCTGCGGATCACCGGCCCGGTCGCGCCGCGCGAGGTGCAGGTCGAGTCGGCACCCCTCGAGGAGCTCGACGCCGACCTGATGCAGATGACGATCCCGGCGGGCTCCCGGCTGCACGGGGTCTACCTGCCGGAGCTGCGGCTGCCCGAGGACGCCGCCGTCGTGCTGATCGTCCGCGACGGCCGCTCGTTCGTGCCCAACGACACCACCCGGCTCCGGCGCGGCGACCAGGCGCTGCTCGTCGCGGCCCGCCGGTCGCGGGCCGAGGCGGAGCGGCGGCTGCGGGCGGTCAGCCGGGCCGGCCGGCTGGCCAGCTGGCGGGGGGAGCGCGGCGCCCCCGGCGAGGCCGACTGACACGCCCGATGGGTCGCAGGTTTGACACCCCCTGTGATCTGCATCACCCTCGATGCGGCGCGGGGGTCAGGCGAGACGACGCCGAGCGGAGGCGATGACCGTGCCGCACGCCCCTCGACCCCCCGAAGGCCGCCGCGGCTCCCCGACCGTGCGCGGGCTGGTCCCCGCGGCCGCGGTGGCGGTGCTGGCGTCGGTGCTCACGGCGTGCGGCGGTGGCGAGGACTCCGGTGTGCCGACCCTGACCTGGTACATCAACCCGGACTCCGGCGGCCAGGCCGAGATCGCCGGCCGGTGCACCGACGAGGCGGGCGGCCGGTACGCGCTCGAGGTCTCCCAGCTGCCCCGCGACTCGCCCTCCCAGCGCGAGCAGCTGGTGCGGCGGCTGGCCGCCGAGGACTCCTCCATCGACATCGTGAGCCTCGACCCGCCGTACATCCCGGAGTTCGCGCAGGCCGGCTTCCTGGCCCCGGTTCCCGAGGAGGTCGCCGAGCGCGTGTCGGAGGGCGTGGTCGAGTCCGCCCTCGAGGGGTCGACGTGGGACGGCGAGCTGGTCGCCATCCCCTTCTGGGCCAACACCCAGCTGCTCTGGTACCGGCAGTCGGTCGTCGAGGCCGCCGGCCTCGACATGGAGCAGCCGGTGACCTGGGACCAGCTCATCGAGGCCGCGCAGTCGGAGGACGTGCTGATCAGCGCCCAAGGCATCCGCTCGGAGTCGCTGACGGTCTGGCTCAACGCGCTCATCGAGTCGGCCGGCGGCTCCATCATCGAGGAGGCGCCGGAGAACCCCGAGGACTACGTGTTCGGCCTCACCTCCGAGCCCGGCGTCCGGGCGGCCGAGGTCATGCGCGACGTGGCGAACTCCGGCCAGGTCGGCGCCGGCTTCTCCACGGCGAACGAGGACACCAACGCCGCCGCCTTCGAGGGCGAGGACGCCGGCTTCATGGTCAACTGGCCGTTCGTCTGGGGGCGGGCGCTGGCCGCGGTGGAGGCCGGCACGCTCGAGCAGTCGGTGCCCGACGACTACGGCTGGACGATCTACCCCCGGGTCGACCCCGACACCCCCGCCGCGCCGCCCTACGGCGGGATCAACCTGGGCATCGGCGCCTTCGGCGAGCACCCGGACCTCGCGTACGAGGCCGCCGAGTGCATCACCAGCGACGAGAACCAGGCCTACTACTTCACCACCAACGGCAACCCGGCCTCGTCGAGCGCCGTGTACGACGACCCCGAGGTGCTCGAGGTCTTCCCCCAGGCCCCGGTGATCCTGGAGTCCCTCGAGCTGGCCGCCCCGCGCCCGCTGACCCCCTACTACAGCGAGGTCTCCGGCGGCATCCAGCGCGAGTACCACCCGCCGTCGGCGGTGGACCCGGAGTCGACACCCCAGCAGGCGACCGACCTGATCGCCGCCGTTCTCCGAGGGGACCAGCTGCTGTGAGCCAGACGACCCTCCCGCCCGTCGAGAAGACCACCCCCGTCTCGGCGCCCGCCAGGAAGATCAGCGACCGCTCGCGGGCTGAGCGCAGGCTCGGCTGGATGCTCGCCGGCCCGGCCTTCGCGGTGATGCTCCTGGTCACCGCGTACCCGATCCTGCAGGCGGTCTGGTACTCGCTGTTCAACTACCGGCTCACCGACCCGCAGAACCGGTCGTTCACCGGGTTGAGCAACTACGGCGTGATCCTCACCGACTCGCTGTGGTGGCAGTCGATCGGCGTGACCGTGCTCATCACCGTCATCACGGTCGCGGTCGAGCTGGTGCTCGGTTTCGCGCTGGCGTTCGTGATGGCCAAGGCGCTGCGGTCGCTCCGGCCGGCGCTGCGGGCGGCGATCCTCATCCCGTACGCGGTGATCACCGTCGTGTCGGCGCTGGCCTGGGCGTTCGCCTTCGACATCCAGACCGGCTTCGTCAACAGCTGGTTCGCCTGGCTGCCGGGCGTCGGCGCCGACACCGACTGGTTCGGCGGCACGGGCTCGTCGCTGCTCGTCGTCTGCCTGGCCGAGATCTGGAAGACGACGCCGTTCATCTCGCTGCTGCTCCTCGCCGGCCTCGCGCAGGTCCCCGAGGTCTTGCAGGAGGCGGCCAAGGTCGACGGGGCGACCTTCTGGCAGCGGCTCTGGAAGGTGACCATCCCGAACATGAAGGCCGCGATCATGGTCGCGGTGCTGTTCCGGACGCTGGACGCCTTCCGGATCTTCGACAGCATCTTCGTGATGACCGCCGGCGCGAACGGCACCGAGACGGTGTCCTTCCTCGCCTACCGGCAGACGATCACCCGGGTCGAGATCGGGCTCGGGTCGGCGGTCTCGGTCCTGCTGTTCCTGAGCGTGGTGCTCATCGCCTTCGGCTTCATCAAGGGCTTCAAGATCGACCTGGCGCAGGCGAGGGGGGAACGCTGATGTCCGCGCGGGAGAGGACCTGGTGGTGGGTCGCCGGCGTCCTGATCGTCCTGTACTGCCTGTTCCCGATCGCCTGGATCGTGTCGCTGTCGTTCAAGGCGCCCAGCGACATCTCCAACGCCTCGTTCCTGCCGACCGAGTTCGTGTGGGGCAACTACTCGGACATCTTCACCGGCTCGGCCAGCGACCTGTTCCTGCCGGCGCTGCGCAACTCGTTCGGCATCTGCCTGATCGCGACGTTCGTCTCCTGCATCCTGTCGATGTTCGCCGCGTACGCCATCGCCCGGCTGGACTTCCCCGGCAAGCGCCTGATCCTCTCGGCCGCGCTGGCCGTGGCGATCTTCCCGGTGATCTCGATCGTGACCCCGCTGTTCAACCTGTGGCGGCAGATCGGCCTCTACGACACCTGGCTCGGGCTGATCATCCCGTACCTGTCGCTGACCCTGCCGATCTCCATCTGGACGATGTCGGCCTTCTTCCGCGAGATCCCCTGGGAGATGGAGCAGGCGGCGCAGGTCGACGGCGCCACCACCTGGCAGGCCTTCCGCAAGGTGATCGTCCCGCTGGCCGCGCCGGGCGTGTTCACCACGGCCATCATCGCGTTCTTCATCGCCTGGAACGACTTCGCCTACGGCATCTCGCTCACCTCCACGAGCGCGGCCCGTCCGGTGCCGGCCGCGCTCGGGCTGTTCTCCGGGGCGTCGCAGTTCGAGGACCCGACCGGGGTCACCGCGGCCGCCGCCGTCGTCGTCACCATCCCGGTCGTCGTGCTCGTCCTGCTCTTCCAGCGGCGCATCGTCGCCGGCCTGACCAACGGCGCGGTCAAGGGCTGACCGCAGGGCCGTCCCCACCCCACCGAGCCTGCGAGGACACCGTGGCTTCCATCGAGATGCGCAACATCGTCAAGCAGTACGGCGACGGCTTCCCGGCGGTCAACGACGTCAGCCTGGACATCGACGACGGGGAGTTCATGATCCTCGTCGGGCCGTCCGGCTGCGGGAAGTCGACGCTGCTGCGGATGATCGTCGGGCTGGAGGACATCACCAGCGGCGAGATGCTGATCGGCGGGACGCGGGTCAACGAGAAGGCACCGCGGGAGCGCAACCTGTCGATGGTCTTCCAGAACTACGCGCTCTACCCGCACCTGAGCGTGTTCGAGAACATCGCCTTCCCGCTGCGGCTGACGAAGACCCCGGAGGACGAGGTCCGCCGGCGGGTCACCGAGGCCGCCGACGTGCTGGAGCTGCACGAGCACCTCGAGCGCAAGCCGGCGAACCTGTCCGGTGGCCAGCGGCAGCGGGTGGCGATGGGCCGGGCGATCGTCCGGCACGCCGAGGCGTTCCTCTTCGACGAGCCCCTGTCCAACCTCGACGCCAAGCTGCGCGGGCAGATGCGCACCGAGATCGCCCGGCTGCAGCGCCGCCTGGGCATCACCACGGTCTACGTGACGCACGACCAGACCGAGGCGATGACCCTGGGGGACCGGGTCTGCGTCCTCCGCAAGGGCCGGATCCAGCAGGTGGCCTCGCCCCGCGAGCTGTACGAGCAGCCGGTCAACCTCTTCGTGGCCGGCTTCATCGGGTCCCCGCCGATGAACTTCCTGCCGGCGACGCTCGAGGGTGACCGGCTGCAGACGCCGTTCGGCGCCATCCAGCTCGACGAGAAGCGCGCCGCCGCCGTCACGGGCCGTGACCTGCTGCTGGTCGGGATCAGGCCGGAGTACTTCGAGGACGCCTCGCTGGTCGACGACGCCAAGCGCCCGTTCGGCTCGGTCTTCCGCGCCCGGGTGGACGTGACCGAGTGGCTGGGTGACTCGCAGTACGCCTACATCCCGTACGAGGCGCCCGAGGCGGTGGAGCGGCAGCTGCGGGAGCTCTCCCGCGAGCTCGACTCGGAGGAGCTGCGCACCCAGGCGATCGTGTCCATCGACTCCACCAGCCGCATCCGGACCGGCCGGGAGGCGGAGTTCTGGCTGGACACCCGCAAGGTGCACGTGTTCGACCCGCAGACGGGCGACAACCTCACCCGGGACGCGGAGGCCGGCGCCGAGCTGACCCGGCTGGCGGCGCAGGACCGGGTCGAGGAGGTGGAGGAGGCCCGGACCGAGGCCGGGCGGAGCAGCGTGGGCGCCGCCTGAGCGTGCCGCCGCGCCGGGACCGCCCGTGGTGGTGGTCCGCCGTCGTGTACGAGGTGTACCTGCGCAGCTTCGCCGACTCGGGCGGCGACGGCGTCGGTGACCTCGGCGGTCTGCGCGCCCGCCTGCCCCACCTCGTGGACCTGGGCGTCGACGCCCTGTGGGTCACGCCGTGGTACCCCTCGCCCATGGCGGACGGCGGGTACGACGTCCGCGACCACCGCGACATCGACCCCGCGTTCGGCACGCTAGAGGACGCCGACCGGCTGATCGGGGAGGCCCACCGGCTCGGGCTGCGCGTGGTGATCGACCTGGTGGCCAACCACACCTCCCGGGAGCACCCCTGGTTCACCGCCGCGCTCGCCGGGGGACCGGGGGCGCCCGAACGCGAGCGCTACGTCTTCCGCGACGGCCGGGCCGGCGGAGCGGCACCGCCGAACGACTGGATCAGCGCGTTCGGCGGGCCGGCCTGGACCCGGGTGGACGAGCCCGACGGCCGTCCCGGTCAGTGGTACCTCCACCTGTTCGCTCCCGAGCAGCCCGACCTGAACTGGGACGACGAGGCCGTCCGGGCGGAGTTCGACGACGTCCTGCGGTTCTGGCTGGACCGGGGGGTGGACGGCGTCCGGGTCGACGCGGCGCCGGCGCTGGCGAAGGTGGCCGGGCTGCCCGACGCGGGGCACCTCCCGGACGCGCTCTTCGAGTCCGCCGCGTGGGTCGGCAACCCCCACTGGGACGTCGACGCGGTGCACGAGATCTTCCGGCGGTGGCGCCGGATCGGCGACGGGTACGACGGCGACCGGGTCTTCGTCGCCGAGGCCGTGGTCAACGGGCCCGAGCGGCTCGCCCGCTACCTCCGCCCGGGCGAGCTGCACACGGCGTTCAACTTCGACTTCCTCCGGTGCCCGTGGGAGCCGGCGGCCCTGCGGCGGGTCGTCGACGACAGCCTGACCGCCCTGCGCGCGGTCGGTGCGCCGGCCACCTGGGTGCTGTCCAGCCACGACGAGACCCGGCACGTCACCCGCTTCGGCCGGACGGCGACCGGGGCGGGCGTGATGGGGTTCGACACTGTCGGTGCGGCGTCCGACCTCGCCCTGGGGCTGCGCCGCGCGCGGGCAGCGGCCCTGCTCGTCCTCGCGCTGCCCGGGATCGCCTACCTCTACCAGGGGGAGGAGCTGGGCCTGCCCGAGGTCGAGGACCTGCCGGTGGAGGCCCTGCAGGACCCCACCTGGGAGCGCTCGGGTCGCACGGTGCGCGGGCGCGACGGCTGCCGGGTGCCGCTGCCGTGGCACGGCGACTCCCCGCCGTTCGGGTTCAGCGCGGACGGCGTCGAGCCCTGGCTGCCGCAGCCGCCCACCTGGGCGGACCTCACCGTCTCCGCCCAGCGGGCCGATCCCGCGTCCACGCTGAACCTCTACCGTGCGGCGCTGGCCGCCCGCCGCCGTCACCTGACCCCGGACGGCCCGGATCTGCGCTGGCTCGAGCACGGGGACGGCGTGCTGGCCTTCGCGCGGGGCCCGTCGTTCCGCTGCGTCGTGAACTTCTCCGGACCGGCCGTCCCGCTCGAGCCCGGGGCGCGCGTCCTGCTGTCGAGCGCGCCGGTGGGGGACCGCGTCCCCGCCGACACCGCGGCCTGGCTCGAGACCTCCTGAGCCGGCGTGGTCGTCGCGGGCCTCGGGGAGCTGCCCTGGCACCTCCCGCTGGAACGGTGGCCGGCGGACCGGCTCGTCGCGGTGCCCGGGGTCGGGCTGTCCCGCCACGTGGTCCGCTTCGCGGCCGGCGGGGACGGCGTCGTCGCGCTCAAGGAGATCCCGGAGCGCGTCGCCCGGCGCGAGCTGCGGCTGCTGGCGCAGATCGGCGACCGGGGTCTGCCCGCGGTCGAGGGGCTCGGGGTCGTCGCCGACCGGCCGGGCGACCTCGACGCCGTCCTCCTCACCCGGTTCCTCGACGGCTCGTCGTCCCTCCGCGCCGTGCTCGCGGCGCCGGCGACCGCGGCGGAGGCCGGCGAGCTCCTCGCCGCCCTCGCCCGGCTGCTGGTGGTCCTGCACCGGGCGGGCGTCCTCTGGGGTGACTGCTCGCTGTCGAACACCCTGGTGCGCCGCGAGGCCGGGACCGCCGTCCTGCACCTGGTCGACGCGGA
Organism: Blastococcus sp. SYSU D00669; assembly: GCF_054050715.1. Lineage (NCBI taxonomy): Bacteria > Bacillati > Actinomycetota > Actinomycetes > Geodermatophilales > Geodermatophilaceae > Blastococcus > Blastococcus sp. SYSU D00669. The sequence goes on along the minus strand of NZ_JBJGZV010000009.1, from coordinate 28,498 downwards.
GACCGCGGAGGTGCACGGGCGGCTCTCCCGGGGCCAGCGGGAGCACGACCTGGAGGTGGCGCTCGGCCGGGTGGCCGGGGAGCTGCTCGACCTGCGGGCCGGGGGTCTCCTGAGCCCGGAGCTCGACCCGTTCGCGGCCGCGGAGGACCTCGTCGCCCGCTACCGGAGCCACCGGGACGGGGGAGACGCGGTGAGGGAGATCACCGGCAGGTAACGGTCGTGATCAGTTGGGCGACCTCATGTGGCGTGGCCCACAGGCGCATGCCAAGGTTCCGGTGAACGCACAGGGGACCAGCGCGACCGGCCCGGCCGGCGGTCCGCCCGCCCGGTGCACGGCAGAGCGGAGAGGACGCACGGCATGGCCGCCATCACGTACGACCACACGACCATCCAGTACCCCGGCGCGGAGCGGCCGTCGGTCAACGCGCTCAACCTCGACATCGCCGACGGCGAGTTCCTCGTCCTGGTCGGCCCGTCGGGCTGCGGCAAGTCGACCTCGCTGCGCGCGCTGGCCGGGCTGGAGGCGGTGAGCGAGGGGTCGATCCGGATCGGCGACAAGGACGTCACGCACCTGCCGCCCAAGGAGCGCGACATCGCGATGGTGTTCCAGAACTACGCGCTCTACCCGCACATGACCGTCGCCGACAACATGGGCTTCGCGCTCAAGATCGCCGGGATGAAGAAGGAGGAGATCCGCTCCCGCGTCGAGGACGCGGCCAAGATCCTCGACCTCGAGCCCTACCTCGACCGCAAGCCCAAGGCGCTCTCCGGCGGCCAGCGCCAGCGCGTCGCCATGGGCCGCGCGATCGTCCGCCACCCGCAGGCGTTCCTGATGGACGAGCCGCTGTCCAACCTCGACGCCAAGCTGCGGGTGCAGACCCGCACCCAGATCGCCGCGTTGCAGCGCCGCCTCGGCGTCACCACCGTCTACGTCACCCACGACCAGGTCGAGGCCATGACGATGGGCGACCGGGTGTGCGTGCTCAAGGACGGCTACCTGCAGCAGGTCGGCACCCCGCGCGAGCTCTACGACCGGCCGGACAACGTGTTCGTGGCCGGGTTCATCGGCTCGCCGGCCATGAACATCGTCGACCTGCCCCTCCTGCAGGAGGGTGCCTGCATCGGCGACCGCACCCTGCCGCTGCAGCGCGAGGTGCTCGGTGCGCTGTCGGGCGAGAGCGCCCAGACGGCGACCGTCGGGTTCCGGCCGGAGGCGGTGCACCTGGTCGGCGCCGGCGAGGGCTTCCCGTTCGAGGTGGTCGTGGTCGAGGAGCTCGGCTCCGACGCCTACGCCTACGGCACGCTGCACGCTGGCCAGGGCGCCGGGGGCGGCGACAAGCTGCTCACCATCCGCGTGCCCGCGAAGACCCCGCCCATGAAGGGCGAGACCGTCCACATCGCCATCCACCCGGAGGAGCTGCACGTCTTCTCCGCCGAGTCCGGCCGGCGCGTCTCCGGCGAGGTCGCCACCGCCTCCTCGGTCTGACCACCCGCTCCTCGAACGGCCGGCGCCCGCGCCGCGCCGTCCTCACCCGACCCTGCTTCCCCGTACCGCTGAGCCCAGGCAAGTGTCCGAAGGAGTGCACATGCGCATCAGATCCACCATCGGGGCGGTGGCCACGACCGGTGCCGTCGTGGTCCTCACCGCCGGCTGCCTGAGCGAGGGCGGCGGGGGTGGGGGCAACGAGAACACCAGCAACAACATCACGGTCATGTACGCCTTCTCCGGTGGTCAGGAGGAGGGCTTCCAGGCCGAGGTGAACGCCTGGGCCGAGGAGAACGACGTCAACGTCGAGTTCCAGCAGACCGGCAACTTCAACCAGCTGATCAACACCCGGGTGCAGGGCAACGACGCGCCCGACGTGGCGCTGTTCCCGCAGCCGGGCATCATGCGCGACATGGCCGAGCGGGACCTGCTGCTCGACCTGTCCGACGTGGTCGACCAGGGCGACCAGGACGCGATGGTCCAGGGCTTCCTGGACATCGGGAAGGTCGACGGCACGCTCTACGCGGTGCCGATGAGCATCAACGTCAAGAGCATCGTGTTCTACCCGTCGGGCCCGGCGCAGGCCGCCGGGCTCACCCCGCCGGAGACGTTCGAGGACCTCCAGGCGCTCAGCGACCAGGTCGCCGCCACCGGCACCTCGCCCTGGTGCTTCGGCATCGAGTCGGAGGCGGCCACCGGCTGGCCGGCGACCGACTGGGTGGAGAACCTGATGCTGATCAACTACGGCATCGACGTCTACAACCAGTGGGTCAACCACGAGATCCCGTTCAACGACGAGCGGGTGCTCGAGGTGCTCAACCAGATCGAGGACCTGCTGCTCGCCGAGGGCATGACCAACGGCGGCCGGCAGTCGATCGCCAGCAACAACTTCAACACCGCCGCGAACCCGATGTTCGACGAGCCGCCGGGCTGCTACATGTACCGGCAGGGCAACTTCGTCGCGCAGGAGGGCGGCTTCCCCGACGAGGTCCTCGCCGACATCGACAACACCGTCGGCGTCTTCCCGATGCCCGGGCAGTCGGCCGAGGAGCGCCCGGTGCTGGGTGGTGGCGACCTGGCCGGCATCTTCAGCAAGGAGAACGAGTCGGCCCAGGCGCTCGTGCAGTTCCTGGCCTCGTCGGAGTTCGGGACGACGGAGTACGGGGCGAGCGGCAACTGGATCTCGCCGCGGACCGACTTCGACGTGAGCCTGTACCCGAGCGAGACGTGGCGGACGATCTCCTCGATCGCCTACGAGTCCACCGAGTTCGCCTTCGACGGTTCCGACCAGATGCCCGGTGAGGTCGGCTCCGGGTCCTTCTGGCGGGAGATGACCGCCTGGATCAGCGGTGGGCAGGACGCCCAGACGACCCTCGACAACATCGAGGCCAGCTGGCCGGCGTGACGCCGCGCCGGGGGGGGGGGGGGGGGGGGGGGGGGGCGGCCCCCCCCCCCCCCCCCCCCCCCCCCCCCCCCCCCCTCGCTGACCCGCCTGCCCTCTCGGGAGGTCCCCGGTGACCATCAAGATCTTGAACGCGCTGATCGCCGTCATCGGCGGTGTGGTCGGCGCGGTGGTCCTGTACTACCTGCTGAACAAGATCGCGGAACTGCTGCCCGGCCGCTGGGAGGACCGGGTCAAGCCCTACCTGTACCTGCTGCCGGTCCTGGCGGCGATCGGCCTGTACCTGATCTACCCGACCATCCAGACCGTCGTGTACAGCTTCGCCAACGCGGCGAGCACGGAGTTCGTCGGCGTGGAGAACTACACGTCGCTGCTCGGGTCGTCGGGCTTCCAGAACACCCTGTTCAACACGCTGCTCTGGATCATCGTCGTCCCGGCGGGGACCATCGTGCTCGGCCTGCTGATCGCCACCCTGGCCGACCGGCTCAAGCCGCGCAGCGAGAAGTTCTCCAAGACCCTGATCTTCATGCCGATGGCGATCGGCGCGGTCAGCGCCGGCGCGATCTGGCGGTTCGTCTACCAGGCCAACCCGCCCACGCAGGACCAGATCGGCCTGCTGAACGGGATCTGGACGGCCTTCGGCGGCGAGCCGGTCAACTGGCTGCAGATCTCGACCCTGCGGTTCAACAGCTTCCTGCTCATGGTCATGCTGCTGTGGCTGCAGGCCGGCTTCGCGATGGTGCTGCTCTCCGCGGCGATCAAGGGCGTGCCGACCGAGACCCTGGAGGCCGCCCGCCTCGACGGGGCCAGCGAGCTCGCCATCTTCTTCCGGATCATCATCCCGCAGATCCGGACGACGATCATCACGGTGTTCATCACCGTGCTCATCACGGTGCTGAAGACCTTCGACATCGTCTACGTGATGACGAACGGCAACTTCAACACCAACATCATCGCCGTCGACTTCTTCAACCAGCTGTTCACGAACAACAACGCGGGCCGGGCCGCCGCGATCGTCGTGATGCTGATGATCGTGATGATCCCGATCCTGGTCTTCCAGGTCCGCCAGTTCCGTGCCGAGGAGGCCGCGCGATGACCGGCAGCCAGACCGTCGCCCCGGTCCAGGTCCCCAAGGAACCCACGGCCGTCGGGTCCCGTGCCGGGCGTGGCCGCAAGCACGACCCGACGACCCGCGCGTCGATCTGGGTGCGGATCGCCATCGTCATCATCTGCCTGCTGTGGGTCGTCCCGACCTTCGGCCTGGCGATCACCTCGTTCCGCGAGCAGGACGACGCCACGCGGACCGGCTGGTGGACCATCTTCACCTCGCCGGCCAGCCTGACGCGGCTGACGCTCGAGAACTACGGCGAGGTGTTCGACCGGGCCGACATGGGGACGGCGTTCGTCAACAGCCTGGCGATCACCGTGCCGGCGACGATCATCCCGATCCTGATCGCCGCGTTCGCCGCCTACGCGTTCACCTTCATGCAGTTCCCGGGCCGGGACTTCCTGATGATCCTCATCGTGGGCCTGCTCGTGGTGCCGACGCAGGTGGCCCTGGTGCCGCTGCTGAAGATCTACGGCGACCTGGGGATCAACGGCACGTTCCTCGCCATCTGGCTGGCGCACATCGGCTTCGGCATGCCGCTGGCGGTGTACATCATCCGGAACTACATGGCGACGCTGCCCAAGGAGGTCATCGAGTCGGCGAAGATCGACGGGGCGAGCCACTTCCAGACCTTCTGGCGGCTCATCCTGCCGATGTCCACGCCCGTGCTCGCGTCGTTCGCGATCTTCCAGTTCCTGTGGGTGTGGAACGACCTGCTCAACGCGCTGGTCTTCGTCGGCCCGGGTGGCAACCAGCCGCTCACCATCGCGCTGGTGCAGCTGCTCGGGCAGCAGGGCCAGGGCTGGCAGCTGCTCACCGCGGGCGGCCTGTTCACGATGATCGTGCCGATCATCGTGTTCCTGTCGCTGCAGCGGTACTTCGTCCGCGGCCTCACCGCCGGTTCGGTGAAGGGCTGAGAGCAGGGGAGGGACCGTCGCGGCACGGCCCGGTGCGATGACCGGCGAGGAGATCGCGCGGATCGCCGTGGACCGGGAGCGGGCGCTGGTCTACGAGCACGGCTGGCAGTCGTGGAGCCCCACGACCGCCTACCGGCTCGACCAGCGCCCGTACCGCCCGGTCAGCGACGACCGGCGGATCGGCAACTACCACCCCGACCGGACGGCCCCGCACGACGCCTTCTGGGGCGAGGGGCTGCTCGCCGTCGACCCCGGGACCGGCGAGGGCGTGCACGTCGTCGCCACGTCCCGGACCGAGGGCGACATCCCCTCCGTCCGCGCCGAGGTGGTCGGCGACGAGGTGGTGGTCACCGGCGGCGCGGAGCTGGGCCACACCGTGGACGACGGCGGGGGCGGGCTGGACGCCGCCCTCGCCCGCTGGGGGGAGGGCTTCGCCGCGGCGGCCGGTGTCGGCGCGCTCGCGCCGCCGCCGACGGCGTGGTGCTCCTGGTACCACTACTTCGAGCGGGTCACCCAGGACGACGTCGAGGAGAACCTCGTGGCCATCGGCGAGCTGGGGCTCGAGGTCGACGTCGTGCAGATCGACGACGGCTACCAGGCCGAGATCGGCGACTGGCTGACGCTGTCCGAGCGCTTCGACTCCCTCGACGACATCGTCGGCCGGATCCGGGCCGCCGGCCGGCGCGCCGGGATCTGGGTGGCGCCGTTCCTGGTGGGGGAGCGCTCGGCCCTCGCCCGCGAGCACCCCGACTGGCTGGTCGGCGACGTCGTCGCCGGCCGCGGGTGGGGCGACCAGGAACTGCGCTCGCTGGACACCACCCATCCCGGCGCCGAGGCCTACCTGCGCGAGGTCTTCGGCACCCTGCGCGCGACCGGCATCGACTACTTCAAGATCGACTTCGTCTACGCGGGTGCCCGCGAGGGCCGGCGGGCCGATCCCTCGGTGTCCGGGGTCGACGCCTACCGGCACGGGCTGCGGGTCGTCCGCGAGGCGATCGGCCCGGAGTCCTACCTGCTCGGCTGCGGCGCGCCGATCCTGCCCAGCGTGGGGTTGGTCGACGCCATGCGGGTCGGACCGGACATCGCCCACCACTACGAGCCGCTCGACGGCGACCTGTCGCAGCCCTCGCAGCGCGCGGCGGCGCAGAACAGCCGGTGGCGGGCCTGGCAGCAGGGGCGGTTCTGGGTCAACGACACCGACTGCCTGGTCGCCGGGCCGCACGTGGAGCGGCGCGAGGACTGGGCCCCGGTCGTCGAGGCCTACGGCGGTCTGCGCAGCAGCAGCGACCGGCTCCGCGGGCTCGACGAGTGGGGGCTCGAGGTCACCCGGCGGCTGCTGCAGCGGGGGCTGGTCGACCCGCTCGTACCCTGACGTCCGCCCGACTTCCCCGGGAGGCCGCCGTGCACTTCGTCTTCAGCCCACCCGCCGAGGCGGCGGCCGGGCTGCTCGACCTGCCCTGGGACCAGCCGCTCGACGACTGGACCGACGACCGGCTCACCGAGATCCCGCAGCGCGGCATCTCGCGGCACGTCGTCCGGTTCGTGGCCGAGAGCGGGGAGGTGTTCGCGCTCAAGGAGATCGACGAGCGGCTGGCGCGCAAGGAGTACGCGCTGCTGCGCCGGCTCAAGGACCTCGGCATCCCCGCCGTGGAGGTGCTCGGCGTGGTCGTCGAGCGGCCGAACGACCTCGAGGCCATCCTGGTCACCCGGTTCCTCGACTACTCGTCGTCCTTCCGGGCGCTGTTCGGCAACCCGCGCGGGGCGCACATGACCGACCGGCTCATGGACGCCCAGGTCGAGCTCCTCGCCCGGCTGCACCTGGCCGGCTTCATGTGGGGCGACTGCTCGCTGTCGAACACACTGTTCCGCTTCGACGCCGGGGCGCTCACCGCCTACCTCGTCGACGCCGAGACCGCCGAGGTGCACGAGCGGCTCTCCCGCGGCCAGCGCGAGTACGACCTGGAGCTGGCGCACGAGCGGGTGGCCGCCGAGCTCATGGACCTGCAGGCCGGCGAGCTGCTCGGCGAGGACGTCGACCCGCTGCAGGTCGCCGACGAGCTGGTGCACCGCTACAACCACCTCTGGTCCGAGCTCACCGACGAGGAGGTGATGAAGCGCGAGGAGCAGCGGTACCGGATCGCCGAGCGGATCCGCCGGCTCAACGACCTGGGTTTCGACGTCGACCAGGTCGAGATCATCGACGACCCCAGCGGCGGCAGCCGGCTGCGGATGACCACCCGCGTCGCCGAGCCCGGGCGGCACCGCCGCGAGCTGCTCGCGCTCACCGGGCTGGACGTGTGGGAGAACCAGGCCCGCCGGCTGCTCGCCGACATCGCCAGCTTCCGCGGCTGGCTGGAGCAGCAGCAGCAGCGCAAGGTCCCGCTCGCCGTGGCGGCCGGCCGGTGGCTGCGCGAGATCTACCTACCCGTCATGGCGATGGTGCCCGACGACCTGCGCACGCGGCTGGACGAGGCGGAGATCTTCCACGAGATCCTCGAGCACCGGTGGTTCCTGTCCGAGGCGGCCGGCCGGGACGTGGGGACGACGGCGGCGGCGCAGGACTACGTCCGCAACGTGCTGCCCCAGGTGCCCGACGACCTGGTCACGCCCCCGCCCGTGCCGGCCGACGGCTGACGCCGGGGCCGTTCAGCCGTTGAGCTCGAGGGTCTGCGTCGTCTCGGCGCGGACCTGCTCCAGCAGGGCCGGGTCGTCGGCCAGCGAGCGGCCGTAGGACGGGATCGCCTCCCGCAGCGCCGGCCGCCAGGCCGGGATCCGGTCGGGGAAGCAGCGCTCGAGCAGGGTGAGCATCGCCGAGACCGCCGTCGAGGCACCCGGCGAGGCGCCGAGCAGCCCGGCGATGGTGCCCTCGGCGCCGACCACCAGCTCGGTGCCGAACTGGAGGACGCCGCGGCCGGTCGCCGGGTCGCGCTTGATGACCTGGACCCGCTGGCCGGCGGTGATCATGTCCCAGTCGTGCGCCTCGGCCTCGGGCACGAAGTCGGTGAGCGTGCGGTGCCGGGCGTCCCGCGACTGCAGCAGCTCCGAGACCAGGTAGCGGGTGAGCGCCAGCTCGGTGCGGGCGACGCCGAGCATCGAGCCGATGTTGTCCGCCCGGACGCTGCGCGGGAGGTCGACCAGCGAGCCGGCCTTGAGGAACTTGGGGGAGAAGCCGGCGTAGGGGCCGAAGAGCAGCGAGTGGTCGCCGTCGATCAGCCGCAGGTCCAGGTGCGGCACCGACATGGGCGGCGCGCCCACCGCGGCCTGGCCGTAGACCTTGGCCTGGTGCTGCGTGACCAGCTCCGGCGACGTCGTCCGCAGGAACTTGCCGCTGACGGGGAAGCCGCCGAAGCCCTTGATCTCAGGGATGCCGGCGCGCTGCAGCAGCGGCAGGGCGCCGCCGCCGGCGCCGACGAAGACGAACCGCGTGCGCAGCACGACCTCCTCGCCGGTGACGGCGTCCTTCACCGTCACCCGCCAGCGGCCGTCGTCCTCCCGGCGCAGGTCGTGCACCCGCTGCCAGGTGTGGACGTGCACCCCGCGGCGCTCGGCGTCCTCGAGCATCAGCCGGGTGAGGGTGCCGAAGTTGACGTCGGTGCCCGCGACCGCGCGGGTGGCGGCCACGACCTCGCGCGGGTCGCGGCCGGCCATCATCAGCGGGATCCACGCGGCCAGCTCGGCCTGGCCCTCGGCGTACTCCAGGCCGGCGAACAGCGGCTGGCGGGCCAGCGCCTCGAACCGGTCGCGCATGTAGGCGCGGCCGTCCTCGCCGGTGACGAAGCTGATGTGCGGCACCGGGGTGATGAACGCCTTGGGCGAGCCCTCGGACATGCCCCCGCGGACCAGGTGGGACCAGAACTGCCGCGAGACCTGGAACTGCTCGTTGATCGCCACGGCCTTCGACGGGTCGACCCGCCCGTCCGGACCCGCCGGCGTGTAGTTGAGCTCGCAGAGGGCGGCGTGCCCGGTGCCGGCGTTGTTCCAGGCGTCGGAGCTCTCACCGGCGACGTCGGCCGCGGACTCGAACACCGCGACCGACCACTGCGGGGCGACCACCCCGAGCAGCGCCGCGAGGGTCGCGCTCATGATGCCGCCACCGACGAGGACGACGTCGGGGTTCGCGCTGTCGGGGAGTACTGCACCAGTCTCGGAGGTGCCGGCCTCGGGGCCGCCCGCTTCGAAGCTCACGTCTGCCTTTCCTCGCCACCCGGTGGAACGCTCCCTCTGATCCTCGGACGGATGCGGCCCTGACATGCGGTTTCGGGGCTGTGAGGAATCTCCGGTCCATGACCTTCGCCACGTTCCGGCCCGGGATCGGACGATTCGCCGTCGGCGGGTGCGGCGCGCGTCACCCCGTGGGGGGAGCGGCGGCACGCCGCCCGCCGCGGCCGGCTCCGGCGGCGGGCGCCGTATCGTCGTCGGCGCACACGCGGCCGCCGGCCGCCCGGACGTCTGGAGCACCGCCCTGGCCGAGCACAGCGACCCCGACGCGGCGGGCACCCGGCCGGTGCCGGACGACGCCGTCGCGGCCGCCGGGCGACCGCGCACCGGGCTGCTGCTGACCCTCGCCGCGACCGTGCTCGTGCTCGACCTGGTCACCAAGCTGCTCGTCGTCGCCACCATCGACGAGGGCGAGAACATCCGCCTGCTCGGCGGCGCCCTCTACCTCACGCTGTGGCGCAACACGGGGGCCGCGTTCTCCTTCGCCGAGGGCATGACGGTGGTGTTCACCCTGATCGCGGCCACCGTCGCGGTGGTCATCGTGCGCAGCGCGCGGCGGATGCGCTCGACCCCGTGGGCGATCGCCCTGGGCCTGGTGCTCGGCGGGGCGGTGGGCAACCTCGTCGACCGGGTCTTCCGGGCACCGGGCTTCCTGCAGGGCGGCGTCGTCGACTTCGTCTCGGTGTTCGCCCCGAACGGCGAGTTCTTCCCCGTCTTCAACGTCGCGGACTCCGCGATCGTCTGCGGCGGCATCCTCGGCGCGCTGCTCGCCGTGCTCGGCGTCGAGTTCGACGGCACCCGCACGCGCACGAAGGCCGACGCCGGCACCGACGAGGACGGCGGCGCCGCGCGCGGCTGACGCCGTGCGGCCGGGCCGCTGCCGCGGCCGGTCACAATGGGGGCGTGACCTCGTCCTCCGGCCTCCACCGCGCGCTCCCCGTGCCGGACGGGCTGGAGGGCCAGCGGGTCGACCAGGCGCTGTCGCGGCTCTTCGGCCTGTCCCGGACGGTGGCCGCCGAGCTGGCCGACGCCGGCGGGGTGCAGGTCGACGGCCGGGTGCGCGGCAAGGGCGACCGGCTCACGGGCGGCAGCTGGCTGGAGGTCGAGCTCCCGCCGCCGCCCGGCGAGCCCGCGCCGCCCGAGCCGGTCGAGGGCCTCGCGGTCCTGTACGACGACGACGACCTCGTGGTGGTCGACAAGCCCGTCGGCGTGGCCGCGCACCCCAGCCCCGGCTGGGAGGGGCCCACGGTCATCGGCGGCCTGGCCGCGGCCGGCTACCGCATCTCCACCTCCGGCGCCGCCGAGCGGCAGGGCGTCGTCCACCGGCTCGACGCCGCCACGACCGGGGTCATGGTGGTGGCCAAGAGCGAGCGCGCCTACACCGCGCTCAAGGCCGCGTTCAAGGAGCGCACGGTCGAGAAGGGCTACCACGCCCTCGTCCAGGGCCACCCCGACCCCTCGCGCGGCACCATCGACGCCCCGATCGACCGCCACCCGCGGCACGACTGGAAGTTCGCCGTCGTCAGCGGCGGACGGCCCTCGGTCACGCACTACGAGGTGGTCGAGGCGTTCCCGGCCGCCAGCCTCGTCGACATCAGGCTGGAGACCGGCCGCACCCACCAGATCCGGGTGCACTTCTCGGCCATGCGCCATCCCTGCGTCGGCGACACCACCTACGGCGCCGACCCGACCCTGGCCGCGCGGCTGGGCGTCGCCCGGCAGTGGCTGCACGCCGTCCGGCTCGGGTTCCCGCACCCCGCCGACGGGCGCTGGGTGGAGTTCACCAGCGAGTACCCGGCCGACCTGGCCGGTGCGCTGGCCGTCCTGCGCGCCGAGTCCTGAGGGAGGGCCTGAGCCGTGGACTGGCTGCCCGAGTCCCTCGACGCCTGGGGTCCGGCGGCGCTGGCCGCCGTCCTGCTGGCCGGCTACCTCGTCGCGGGCGAGCCGCTGGCCGGCTACGTGCTGCACCGGCGCTTCGAGGGGCGGCTGCAGCACGACCCGACGGCCCGCCGCTCCTTCTACCGGCGGCTGCTGGTCCTCGAGTGGGGGCTGTCGGTCATCGCCGCGATCGTCTGGGCGGCGGCACCCGGCGTCGGCCTCGCGGCGGTGGGGGTGCGCTGGCCGCAGTCCTGGCCGGGGCCGGTCACCGGGGCCGCCGTCGTCCTGGTGCTGGTGTTCCTCCTCTACTCCCTGCGGGCGATGGCATCGGGTGCGCTGCGCGCGGCCTCCGAGCAGCTGCCCCGCCGGCGCGGTGACGGGCGGCACGCCGACCCGGGCGTGCACGCCACCCTGGCGCTGCTGCCGCGCACCACGGGCGAGCGGCGGCTGTTCACCGTGGTGGGCCTGACGGCCGGGATCTGCGAGGAGTGGCTGTACCGCGCGTTCTTCCTGGCCGTCGTCTCGGCGCTGCTCGGCGCCCCGCCGCCGTGGGTGCTGGTGCTCGTCGCCGCCGCCGCGTTCGGGCTGGCGCACGCCTACCAGGGTGTGGCCGGCATCCTCACCACCGCGGTGCTCGGTGCGGTGCTCGCCGCGCTGTACCTGGAGACGGGGTCGTTGCTGCTGCCGGTGCTCCTGCATGCCGCGATCGACCTGCGGTTCCTGCTGGTCCCGGCGTCGGTGCTGCCCGCGCTGACCCGGAGCGCCCCGTGACCGCCGAGGTCGCCCGCCCGGCGGACTGGCCGGCCATCGCCGCCCTGCGCACCCGGGTGTTCGTCGACGAGCAGGGCGTGCCGCCCGAGATCGAGCAGGACGACGCCGACGCCACCGCCGTCCACGCCGTCAGCCGGGACGCGGGCGGGCGGGTGGTCGCCACCGGCCGGCTGCTGGACCGCGGCGGGACCGCGGTGATCGGCCGGATGGCCGCCGACCCGGCCGTCCGCGGGCAGGGGCACGGGGCCGCCGTCCTCGCGGTCCTGCACGCCGAGGCCGCACGGCTCGGCTGCGCCGTGGTCGAGCTGCACGCGCAGGTGACGGCGCGCCGCTTCTACGAGCGGGCCGGCTACGCCGCCGTGGGGGAGGAGTACCTGGAGGCGGGCATCCGGCACGTGACGATGCGGCGGCGACTCGCCGAGGAGTAGATAGCTTCGCTGTATAGCTCGGCGCTACGTTCTGGCGCATGGCGGACGACCGACGGGCGCAGTGGCTGCGCGGCGTGCTCGACCTGTGCGTGCTGGCCGAGCTGGAGCGGGGCGAGTCCTACGGCTACGGCGTGGCCCGGGCGCTGGAGGAGCTGGGGCTCGGGCCGGTGCCCGGCGGCACGCTCTACCCCGTGCTCGGCCGGCTCGAGCGGGCGGAGCTGATCCGCTCGCGGTGGGTGGACTCCGCGGCCGGCCCACCGCGCAGGTACTACGCGGTGACGGCCGACGGCGTCGCCCTGCTCCAGCGCGAGCGGGGGGAGTGGGCGTCGTTCGCCGGCCGGGTCGGGGCGGCGCTGGCCGTGGGGGCCGGACGGTGAGCGCCGCGGAGTGGCTGGCCGAGCTCGGCCGGTCCCTGCGCCGCGAGAACGTCGAGGCCTGGCACTGCGACCAGGTGCTGGCCGAGACCCGCCAGCACCTCGCCGAGAGCGGTGAGGACCCGCTCTCCGCGTTCGGCCCGGCCGACCAGTACGCCCGGGTGGTCGCCGCCGAGCTGGCCGGGGCCGCGGCGCCGGCGTCGGCGGCGCCGCCGCGGCTGCTCGTCGAGGGGATCACGAAGAGCTATCGGCGCCGGGTCGTGCTCGACGGCGTGGGCCTGGCCGTGGCCGCGGGGGAGGTGGCCGCCGTCGTCGGGCCCAACGGCGCCGGCAAGTCGACCCTGCTGCGCATCTGCGCCGGGCTGGAGAGCCCCGACGCCGGCACCGTCACCGTGACCGGCGGCCTCGGGTACTGCCCGCAGCAGCCCGCGCTGGTCGACCTGCTGCGCGCCGACGAGCACTTCGAGCTGGTCGGCGCCGGGCGCGGCCTCTCCCGCGCGGCGGCGCTCCGCGCGGGGGCGGAGCTGGCGGCCCGGCTGGACTGGGTGCCCGACCGGCGCACGGTGGGCGAGCTGTCCGGCGGCACCCGGCAGAAGCTCAACGTCGTCCTGGCCGCGCTGGGCGACCCGGCGGTGCTGCTGCTCGACGAGCCGTACCAGGGCTTCGACGGCGAGTCCTACCTCGACTTCTGGGAGCAGGTCTGGCACTGGCGCGACGAGGGGCGCGCCGTCGTCGTCGTCACCCACCGGCCCGAGCAGCTCAAGCGGGTCGACGCCGTCCTCGACCTCGGCCGTGCGCGGGTGCTCCGGTGAGGCGGGTGCGGGTGGTGGCGCGGTCCACCGTCGTCGAGCTGCTGCGCCGCCGTGCCGTGGTGGCGCTGCTGTTCCTCGTGCCGCTGGCGTTCTACCTGGCCCGGCACGACCTGGTCGGGCAGTCGATCCGGCTGGCGACCGTCGGGTTGGCGTGGGCGCTGTCCACCCTGGCCGCCTTCGCCGGGCTGGCCGGGCAGGCGGTGGACCCGCGGCTGCGGCTGTCCGGCTACCGCACCGGCGAGCTGCTGGTCGGGCGGGTGCTGGGCCTGTGGTGCATCGCCGCACCGCTGATCGCGGTGTACTCGGCGGTGATCCTGGTCGACCAGGGCGGCCTGGCCCGCTGGCCCGGCGTGATCGGCGGGCTGCTGCTCACCGCGCTGGTGGCCGTCCCGTTCGGACTGCTGGTCGCGGCGCTGCTGCGCCGGCCGCTGGAGTCGGCGATGCTGCTGCTGATCGTCTCGGGGCTGCAGCTGATCCTGGACCCCTTCGGCACCGCCGCCCGGTTCGTGCCGTTCTGGTCGGTGCGCGAGCTGGGCACCTGGACCGTCGACGGCACCGACGGCGGCTACGTCCGGCGGGCGCTGCTGCACGCGGCCGCGGTCGTGGTCCTGCTCACGGTCGGGACGGTGCTGGCGCGGGCCCGCGCGCTGCGGCGGCGGCCGCACCTGCGGCTGCTGTGACGGATCGGTCCACCTGTGGCCGACACGTTCTGTCAGACCCTCGGCGTAGACCTGCTCGAGTGCGAGGATCGCGGGTGGGCGGGCGAGAGAGACCGCCCACCGAGAACCCCGCACCGCCGGTCTTCCCCACCGGTCGCCCGCCGGACCGCCGACGGTCGGGCACGCACGACCACCGAGGAGCACGACCGCCCGTGAGCAGCGATTCCTTCGTCCACCTGCACGTGCACACCGAGTACTCGATGCTCGACGGGGCGGCCAAGCTGCCCGAGGTGACGAAGGCGGCCGCCGAGCAGGGCATGCCCGCGCTGGCCATGACCGACCACGGCAACGTGTTCGGCGCCTACGACTTCTACAAGCAGGCCAAGGCGGCCGGCGTGAAGCCGATCATCGGCATGGAGGGCTACTACACGCCCGGCTCGCGGTTCGACCGGGCGCCGTTCGACTTCGGCGACAACCTGATCGACGAGGACGGCGAGGGCGGCTCGTCGCGCGGCAAGGCCGCCTACACGCACATGACCCTGCTGGCCCGCACCACCGAGGGGATGCACAACCTCTTCCGCATCTCCTCGCTGGCCAGCCTCGAGGGGCAGTACCGCAAGCCGCGCTTCGACCGTGAGCTGCTCGAGACCTACGGCAAGGGCCTCATCGCCACCACCGGCTGCCCGTCCGGCGAGGTCAACATGTGGCTGCGGGCCGGCAAGGAGGACCGCGCACGCCAGGCCGCGGCCGACTTCCAGGACATCTTCGGCAAGGAGAACTTCTACGCCGAGCTGATGGACCACGGCCTGTCCATCGAGAAGAAGACCCGCCCGCAGCTGCTGCAGATCGCCAAGGAGCTCGGCGTCCCGCTGCTGGCCACCAACGACCTGCACTACACGCACAAGGAGGACGCCGAGGCGCACGACGCCCTGCTGTGCATCCAGACCGGCTCGCGGCTCAACGAGACCAACCGCTTCAAGTTCAACGGCGACGGCTACTACCTCAAGAGCGCCGCCGAGATGCGGGCGCTGTTCCCCGGTGAGCTCGCCGCGGCGTGCGACAACACGCTGCTCGTCGCCGAGCAGTGCGAGGTCGCCTTCACCGAGGGCGCCGACCTCATGCCGCGCTTCCCCCTGCCGCCGGGGGAGGACGAGACCTCCTGGTTCGTCAAGGAGGTCGAGCGCGGGCTGCACAAGCGCTGGCCGAACGGCATCCCCGACCACGTGCGCAAGCAGGCCGACTACGAGGTCGGGATCATCACCCAGATGGGCTTCCCGGGGTACTTCCTCGTGGTCGCCGACTTCATCAACTGGGCCAAGGACAACGGCATCCGCGTGGGCCCGGGCCGCGGCTCCGCCGCGGGGTCGCTGGCCGCCTACGCCATGGGCATCACCGACCTCGACCCGCTGGCGCACGGGCTGATCTTCGAGCGGTTCCTCAACCCCGAGCGGGTCTCCATGCCCGACGTCGACATCGACTTCGACGACCGCCGGCGGGGCGAGGTCATCCAGTACGTCTCGCGCAAGTACGGCGAGGAGCGGGTCAGCCAGATCGTCACGTACGGCACGATCAAGGCGAAGGCCGCGATCAAGGACGCCGCCCGCGTGCTCGACCGGCCGTACTCGGTCGGTGACGAGCTCACCAAGCTGATGCCGCCGGACGTGATGGGCAAGGGCATCCCCCTGTCGGGGGTCTTCGACCCGGCCCACCCGCGCTACAAGGAGGCCGCCGAGTTCCGGGCGCGCTACGAGTCCGACCCGGGGGCCGCCGAGGTCGTCGACCAGGCGCGCAAGCTCGAGGGCCTGAAGCGGCAGTGGGGCGTGCACGCCGCCGGCGTCATCATCGGCCGCTACGCGCTCATCGACTCCATCCCCATCATGCGCCGGGAGGCCGACGGCGCCGTCATCACGCAGTTCGACTACCCGACCTGCGAGACGCTCGGCCTGCTGAAGATGGACTTCCTGGGGCTGCGCAACCTCACGGTCATCGACGACGCGCTGCGCAACATCGTCGCGAACGGCAAGGAGCCGATCAACCTCGACGAGATCAGCAAGGACCTCACCGACAAGGCGACCTACGACCTGCTCGCCCGCGGTGACACCCTCGGCGTGTTCCAGTTCGACGGCGGGCCGATGCGCTCGCTGCTGCGGCTCATGCGGCCGGACAACTTCGAGGACATCTCCGCCGTCGGCGCGCTCTACCGGCCCGGGCCGATGGGCGCGAACTCGCACACGAACTACGCGCTGCGCAAGAACGGCCAGCAGGAGATCACGCCGATCCACCCGGAGCTCGCCGAGCCCCTGGAGGACATCCTCGGCGGCACGTACGGCCTGATCGTGTACCAGGAGCAGGTCATGGCGATCGCGCAGAAGGTCGCCGGGTACTCGCTCGGCAAGGCCGACCTGCTGCGCCGCGCGATGGGCAAGAAGAAGAAGTCGGTCCTCGACGCCGAGTTCGTCGGCTTCGAGGCCGGCATGAAGGAGCGCGGCTACTCCGCCGCGGCGATCAAGACCCTCTGGGACATCCTCGTCCCGTTCGCCGACTACGCGTTCAACAAGGCGCACTCGGCCGCGTACGGCCTGGTGTCGTACTGGACGGCGTACCTCAAGGCGAACTACCCGGCCGAGTACATGGCCGCCCTGCTCACCAGCGTCGGCGACGACAAGGACAAGCGGCCGGTGTACCTGGCCGAGTGCCGCCGCATGGGCATCAAGGTGCTGCCCCCCGACGTCAACGAGTCGGCGGCGGACTTCACCCCGGTCGGCACTGACATCCGCTTCGGCCTGGCCTCGATCCGCAACGTGGGCCACAACGTCGTCGAGGCGATCGCCCGCGCCCGCGAGGAGCAGGGCCGGTTCAAGGACTTCACCGACTTCCTGCGCAAGGTCGACGCGGTGGTCTGCAACAAGAAGGTCATCGAGTCCCTCTGCAAGGCCGGCGCCTTCGACTCCCTCGGCCACTCCCGGCAGGGCCTGGTGGCGGTGCACGCCAACGCCGTCGAGATGGCGATGTCGCTCAAGCGCAAGGAGGCCGAGGGGCAGTTCGACCTGTTCGGCGGCTTCGGCGGGGACGGCGACGCCGCCGACGACCCGTTCGGCGGGGCGCTGGACATCGCGATCCCGAGCGCCGACTGGTCCAAGGCCGAGCGGCTGATGTTCGAGCGCGACATGCTCGGCCTCTACGTCTCCGACCACCCGCTGCACGGCGTCGAGCACGTGCTCGCCGCACACGCCGACACCCCGATCGCCGAGATCAACGCCGGCGGCGTCGAGGACGGCGCGAACGTGACCATCGCCGGCATCCTCACCGCGGTCGGGCCGCGCACCAACAAGCAGGGCGCGCCGTGGGCGATCGCCACGCTGGAGGACCTCGAGTCCGGCATCGAGGTGCTGCTGTTCCCGAAGACCTGGGC
This sequence comes from Blastococcus sp. SYSU D00669, assembly GCF_054050715.1. Taxonomy (NCBI): domain Bacteria; kingdom Bacillati; phylum Actinomycetota; class Actinomycetes; order Geodermatophilales; family Geodermatophilaceae; genus Blastococcus; species Blastococcus sp. SYSU D00669. The sequence goes on along the minus strand of NZ_JBJGZV010000009.1, from coordinate 11,033 downwards.
CGAGTACTCCGACAAGGTCGTCCGCGACCAGATCGTCGTGGTCAAGGGCCGGATCAGCCGGCGCGACGACCAGCCCTCGCTGTTCGCCTCCGAGGTGAGCGTCCCCGAGCTCACCGAGGGCCCGCGCGGGCCGGTGCTGGTCTCCATGCCGGCCGCCCGCTGCACCCCGCCGGTCGTGGAGCGGCTGCGCGAGGTGCTCGGCAGCCACCCCGGGACCACGGAGGTGCACCTCAAGCTGGTCAACGGCGGCCGCGAGACGGTGCTGCGCCTCGACCAGGGCCTGCGGGTGCGGCCGAGCACCGCGCTGATGGGCGACATCAAGGCGCTGCTGGGCCCCACGAGCGTCGCCCTCCTCTGAGGGAGCGGGATGGGCGCCGGGGCCGGTGCCTCACCGGCCGGTGACCAGCCGGCGGAGCACCGCGAGGTCGTGGTGGTCGACGTCGCGCAGCCGGTAGCCCGCCCGCCAGGCGATCTGCTGCCCGGCGGAGATGCACCCGACCACGCGCCCGGCGATCCGGCCGGTGGTGAAGCAGGAGGCCGGGTACACCCAGCGTTCTCCGCGCGGGCCGGTCTGGATCCCGTCGCCGGCGGCGTCGAAGGCCACCGGGTGCACGTCCACCCGGCCGCGGCCGGGCGCCACGAGCTCGACCCGCGTCGGTCGCTGGTCGGTCTCGACCGCGTAGCCCAGCCGGTGCAGCGCCGCGAGGACGTCGGCCTCCTCGGTGGCGTCGATCGCCAGGTCGACGTCCCGGTGGGCCCGCGTCCGACGGCCCGCCAGCGCGTCCACGCCCCAGCCGCCCTCGAGCCAGCACCGGCAGCCGGCCGCCTCGAGCGCGTCCACGACCGCGACGACCTCCTCCGCCGCCATCCCCCCGCCGTCGGCCACGCCGCACGGTATCCGCGCGCCCCACGCACCGTCTCCCGGCGGATCGGGGTTCACTGTGGGCATGAGCGACGCCCCCGACGACCCCACGGCCGCCGCCCGCACGCCGGTCGGTGGGGCGGCGGAGCCCTCGGGGGCGCAGGCGTGGCGCCCGGCCGACCCGGCCGGGTCGGCGGCCCTCGGCGGGCTGACGACACCGGACGGCACACCGGCCCTCGCCGCCCGCCGGCCCTGGTCGGCGTGGGCGGAGGCCCGCGCGGACCTGCGGCCCGCCGTCCTCGTGGCCGGGGTGCTGGCGCTGGCCGGCCTGCCGCTCGGCCTGCTGTGGTGGGCGCTGGCGCCGCGGGCCGACTTCACGATCACCTCCGACGGCCCGGTGGTCGTCGGCCGGCCCAGCCAGGAGCTGCTGGCGATCGACGATGCCGTCTTCACGCTGCTCGTCGCGGGGCTGGGGCTGCTCGCCGGGCTGGTCGGCTGGCTGGTGCTGCGCCGGCACCGGGGCGTCGCCCAGCTGGCCGCGGTGACGATCGGCAGCGGCCTCGGCGGCGTCCTCGCCTGGCAGCTCGGCGAGCTCCTCGGCCCGGGGCCGAGCCAGGACCAACTCTCCGACGTCGGCGCCACGGTCACCACCAGCCTGACGCTCAACTCGCTGCCCGCGCTGGCGGTCGGCCCGTTCTGCGCCGTCCTCGTCTACCTGGTCGCCGCGCTGTTCGCCCGCCGCGACGACCTCGGCCGCGACGGCGGGCCGGTCCCGGCGCCCGCGGCGCCCCAGCCGTTCCCGGCCCCCGCCCTGGTCGACGTCCCCCCGGCCGGCCGCCCGGCCGACTGATCAGCCGTCCGCGAAGCCGAGCCCGCGCTCGGCCAGCGCCTCGCGCAGCAGGCGGACGGCCTTGGGGCCGACGCCGTGCAGGGCCAGCAGCTCCTCCTCGCGCAGCGTCGCCACCCGGGAGAGCCGGGTGATGCCGGCCTCGGCCAGCGCGCCGGTCGCCGGGCGGCCGATGGAGCGGGGCAGGTCGTCGTCGGTCACGTCAGGACAGACCGCGCCGGCCGCCGGTACTCATCCCCCTAGTTGACCGTCATGGGCGTCGCGAACTCCTGCAGCGGCACGGGCACCGCGCCCAGGGTCTGCAGCAGGGTCAGCTCCCGCCGCAGCAGCCGCGACTCGGCCGCCAGCCGCCGGCGGGTGGCCGGCACCGCCAGCAGGGCCTGCCGGTCCTCGGTGGTCAGCAGCGCCGCCGAGGCCACCAGCCAGGACAGCGCGCGGGGGTCGTCGGCCACGTCCCGCAGCAGCGCCGCGGTCTGCGCGCCCACCGACAGCCGGGCCGGCCCGTCGGCGGGGTCGGTCAGGTCGGGGTCGAGGTCCTCGTCGTCGCCGGGCGCCCACCCGCCGCCGCGCAGGGCGGCCACCTCGCCGACGTACTGCGCGAACAGGTCGCGGACGCCCCGCACGAGCACCGCCATCGACGTGCGCGCCACGTCGGCGGTCAGCTCGCGGCCGGCCGGCCCGGAGAGGCCCTCGGTGTCGGCCGCCTGCTCGGCCGCCGCCTCCTCCTCGGCCAGCCACTCGACCTCCGCCTGCAGGTAGGGCGGGTCGTCGCCGACGACCACGTCGAGCAGGCGGAACCGCTCGCCGCCCACCCCGACGATGCGGTAGCGGCCGTCGGGCTGCGGCCGGACCGACTGCAGCCGGGCGGTGCAGCCGACGTCGTACAGCGCGGCGGCCGGGGCGACCTCCTCGACCTCCCAGCCCTGCCGGATCGCGACGACGCCGAAGAAGCGGCGGTCGCTGCCGGCGGGCAGCGCGATGAGGTCCTGCACCAGCCGGCGGTAGCGGGGCTCGAAGATGTTCAGCGGCAGCACCACGCCGGGGAACAGGGGCGAGCCCAGCGGGAACAGCGGGATCAGCTCGCCCACGGCACGAGCCTACGGGCGCCGGTGCCCGGCCGGGGGAGGGGAGCCCCTCGCGCGCTGGCTACCCTGGAGGTTCCGCGTCCGCCCGTCCGGAGGTGCTCCGTGCTCGCCCGCATCGACCTGCGTGGATCCGCGCTGCCAGGGGCCCGCGAGCTCGCCGGCCTGCTGCCGCGCGCGGCCACCGACATCGACTCGGTCCTGGCCACCGTCCGCCCGCTCTGCGAGGACGTGCGCATCCGGGGCGCCCAGGCGGTCCGCGAGATCACCGCCCGCCTCGACGGCGTCGACCTCGAGGACTTCGCCGTCCCGCAGCAGGCGCTGGACCGCGCGCTGGCCGAGTGCGACCCGACGCTGCGGGCGGCGCTCGAGGAGGCGATCGCCCGGGTCCGCAAGGTCCACGCCGACCAGCGCCGCACCGACGTCACCACCCAGGTCGTGCCCGGCGGCACGGTCACCGAGCGCTGGCTGCCGGTCCGCCGCGTCGGGCTCTACGTGCCCGGCGGGCTCGCGCCGCTGCTCTCCAGCGTCGTCATGAACGTCGTCCCCGCGCAGATCGCCGGGGTCGAGTCGATCGCGGTGGCCTCGCCGCCGCAGCGCGACCACGGCGGCCTGCCCGACCCGGGCGTCCTCGCGGCCTGCGCGCTGCTCGGTGTCACGGAGGTCTACGCGGTCGGCGGCGCCCAGGCGATCGCGGTCTTCGGCTACGGCGCCGGCTCCTGCGAGCCGGTCGACATGGTCACCGGGCCGGGCAACGTCTACACGACGGCGGCCAAGCGGCTGCTCCGCGGGCTGATCGGCATCGACTCGGAGGCCGGGCCGACCGAGGTCGCCGTCCTCGCCGACGAGACCGCCGACCCGGTGCACGTCGCCGCCGACCTGATCAGCCAGGCCGAGCACGACCCGCTGGCCGGCGCGGTCCTGGTCACCCCCAGCGAGCAGCTCGCCGACGCCGTCCTCGAGCTGGTGCCGGGGCAGGTGGCCGCGACCAAGCACTCCGACCGGATCCTCACCGCCCTCGACGGCACCCAGTCCGGGATCGTCCTCGTCGACGACCTCGACGCCGGCCTGCGGGTGGTCGACGCCTACGCGGCCGAGCACCTGGAGATCCAGACCCGTGACGCCCGCGAGGTGGCCCTGCGGGTGCGCAACGCCGGCGCGATCTTCGTCGGCCCGTGGTCGCCGGTGTCGCTCGGCGACTACGCCGCCGGGTCCAACCACGTGCTGCCCACCGGCGGGTGCGCCCGGCACTCCAGCGGGCTCTCCGTGCAGTCGTTCCTGCGCGGCATCCACGTGGTGGAGTACGACGAGCAGGCGCTGGCCGAGGTCGCGCCGCACATCGACGCCCTCGCCGGTGCGGAGGACCTGCCCGCGCACGCGGCCGCCGTCCGGGCCCGCACCCGCGCATGAGCGCCCTCGGCGAGCTCCCGCTGCGGCCGGAGCTGCGCGGCCGCACGCCCTACGGCGCCCCGCAGCTGGCCGTGAAGCACCGGCTCAACACGAACGAGAACCCCTACCCGCTGCCGCCGGCGCTGCTCGCCGACCTGGCGACGGCCCTGGCCGAGGCGTCGGCCGGGCTCAACCGCTACCCCGACCGCGACGCCGTCGGGCTGCGCGCCGACCTGGCCGCCTACCTCACCCGCACGTCGGGGGAGCGGGTGGAGCGGGCCCAGGTCTGGGCGGCGAACGGGTCGAACGAGGTGCTGCAGCAGCTGCTGCAGGCCTTCGGCGGGGCGGGGCGGACAGCGCTGGGCTTCACGCCGTCGTACTCGATGCACCCGATCATCTCGGCCGGCACCGGGACGGCGTGGGTCGACGGGCACCGGCGGGCCGACTTCACCATCGACGCCGCGGCCGCCGCCGCGCAGGTCCGCGAGGTCCGGCCGGACGTCGTGTTCGTGACCAGCCCGAACAACCCGACCGGCACCGCGGTGGCGCTGGAGACGATCGCCGAGCTGTACGAGGCGACCGACGGCGTGCTCATCGTCGACGAGGCCTACGCCGAGTTCGCGCGGGCCGGCACGCCGTCGGCGCTGACCCTGCTGCCGGGCCGGCCGCGGCTGGTGGTCAGCCGGACGATGAGCAAGGCGTTCGGCATGGCCGGGCTGCGGCTGGGCTACCTCGCGGCCGACCCCGCCGTCGTCGACGCGATCCAGCTGGTGCGGCTGCCGTACCACCTGTCCTCGCTCACCCAGGCCGCCGCGCGGACGGCGCTGGCGCACACGCCGGCCCTGCTGGCGACCGTGGAGGCGGTCAAGGCGGAGCGCGACCGGATCGTCGCCGCCCTGCCCGGGCTCGGGCTGACCAGCGTGCCGAGCGACGCGAACTTCGTGCTGTTCGGCCGGTTCGCCGACGCGCACGCCGCCTGGCAGGCCCTGCTCGACCACGACGTGCTGGTGCGCGACGTCGGCCTGCCCGGCTGGCTGCGGGTGACCGCCGGGACGCCGGAGGAGACCGACGCCTTCCTCACCGCGTTGGGTGAGGTCGCGCCGGCCCACCGGACCTCTCTGGGAGAATCCCCGGCATGACCCGCACCGCACGGATCGAACGGGCGACGAGCGAGACCAAGCTCGTCGTCGAGATCGACCTCGACGGCACCGGCGCCGGCGACATCAGCACGGGGGTCGGCTTCTACGACCACATGCTGAACTCGCTGGCCCGGCACAGCGGCATCGACATCACCGTCCGCGCCGGCGGCGACCTGCACATCGACGCCCACCACACCGTGGAGGACGTCGCGATCGCGCTCGGCCAGGCCTTCGCCGAGGCGCTCGGCGACAAGAAGGGCATCACCCGCTACGGCGACGCGACGATCCCCATGGACGAGGTGCTCGTCCAGGCGGCGGTCGACCTCTCCGGCCGGCCGTACTTCGTGCACGCCGAGCCGGAGAACATGACGCCGATGATCGGGCCGGACTACCCGACGTCGCTCACCAAGCACGTCCTCGAGTCCTTCGCCTTCAACGCCCGGATCAGCCTGCACGTGCGCGTGCTCTACGCCGGCCGCGACGCCCACCACATCGTCGAGGGCCAGTTCAAGGCGCTCGCCCGGGCGCTGCGCGTCGCGGTCGCGCTCGACCCGCGCGTCGGCGGCATCCCGTCGACCAAGGGCGCGCTGTAGCCAGGTGGATTCCGGCGCCCTCCTGCTCGTCCTCGGCGGCTTCCTGCTCGGTGCCTCCTGGAGCATCTGGAAGCTGAACACGGACGAGCGCCCCCGCACCACGGCGCAGACCGTGTTCGCGGTGGTCGTCCTGGTCGCGGCCCTGCTGGCGACCGCCTCGGGCATCCTCCGCCTGGTGTGAACGAGGAGCGCTTCCTCGGGATCGTGCTGGCCGACCCGGTGGTGCGCGCCGTGCTCGACCGGGCGCCGGGCCTCGGCGTCGACGACTGGTGGCTCACCGCCGGGGTGCTCTTCCAGGCGGTGTGGAACCACCTCACCGGCCGCCCGCCGGGGTACGGCGTCCGCGACGCCGACCTCTTCTACTTCGACGAGGACACGTCCTGGGATGCCGAGGACGCCGTCATCCGCCGGGGCGCGCACCTGTTCGCCGGCGCACCGGTGCCGGTCGAGATCCGCAACGAGGCGCGGGTGCACCTCTGGTACGAGGAACGGTTCGGGGTCCCGGCCCGCCCGTTCACCGGCTGCACCGACGCGATCGACTCGTTCGCCGCGGTCTGCTGCGCGTACGGCATCAGGGTGGACGGCGGGGTGCCCGAGGTCTACGCGCCGTTCGGCTACGCGGACCTCTCCGAGCTGGTCGTCCGGCCCAGTCCACGGCTCGCCCCGCGGCACGTGTACGAGCAGAAGGCGGCCCGCTGGCGGGCGTGCTGGCCCGAGCTGACGGTGCTGCCCTGGGACGACGCCGGCGCGCCGACGTGATCGACCGCCGCGGAGCAGCTCAGCCGGCGCGGGCAGCGCCCCGGCCGAGGAAAGCGTGCACCAGGTCGTCGAGCTCGGCGTGCCCGTGGCCGACCGCGAAGGTCACCAGCTGCTGCGCGATGCCGGCCAGGTCGCCGTCGGCCTCGGTCAGTTCGGAGTCGGTCAAGGCGTGCAGATCGGCGGCGGCCAGTGCATCGAGCGCCGTCGTCAACCCGTCCACGATCACCTACCCGCCTGCTCGACCAGGCGTTGGAATCTGCCGCCGCACGACCCGGGTCGCCTCCTGAATCCCCAGGTCAGCGCGTTGTCCACGGATCGTCGTCGGGGCTAGCGTGGCGCGCATGACCCAGGGTCGGGCGCCGGGCAGCATCCGCGTGGCGACGGTGAACCTCTTCGCGCGGCACGGCGACTGGGAACGCCGCCGTCCCGCCCTCGCCGCGGCGCTGTGCGAGCTCGACGCCGACGTCCTCGCCCTGCAGGAGGCGGTCGTCGACGACGACGGCGACACGGCCCGCGAGCTGCTCGGCGACGGTTACCACCTGGCCCACCAGCAGCAGGGGCTCGTCGGCGACGGCACCCACCGCGGGTCCTCGGTCGCCAGCCGCTGGCCGGTCTGCGCCGTCCACGAGATCGACCTGCACCTGACCGACCGCACGTGGGACTACAGCTGCGGCACCGTGCTGGTCGAGGTCGACAGCCCGGTCGGCCGGCTGGTGGTCGGCAGCCACGGCGCCTCGTGGGCGTGGTGGGCCGAGCGCGAGCGGGAGCTGCAGGCGGTGGCCGTCGTGCGGGCCGTCGACGAACTGGTGGGGGAGGGGCCGGCGCACGTCGTCCTCGGCGGCGACTTCAACGCCGAGCCGCACGCCAGCAGCATGCGGTTCCTCACCGGGCGGACGTCGCTGGACGGGGTGTCCACCGCCTACCGCGACGCGTGGGAGAGCGTCCACGCCGAGGCGCCCGGGTGGACGTTCCACCCCCGCAACCCGCTGACCGCGATCGACGAACCCCACCTGGACCGCGGGCGGCGGATCGACCACGTCCTCGTCCGGTGCGGCGACCACGGCCCGACGCTGCGCGTCCTCGACGCCGGCCTGGCCGTGCACGAGCCGGCCGGCGGCGTGCAGCCCAGCGACCACTACGGCGTGTTCGCCGATCTCGCGGCGCCGGCCCCTGCGATGCCCGACACCTCCGCCGCCGGGAATCCCGCCGGTCGCTGAACCGCTGGCACGTACCGTGGGCAGCGTGAAGAAGGTGGTCGTCCTCGACTACGGGTCGGGCAACCTGCGCAGCGCCGAGCGCGCGCTGGCGCGGGTGGGCGCCGACGTCACCGTCACCGCCGACGCACAGGCCGCACTGGACGCCGACGGTCTCGTCGTCCCCGGTGTGGGCGCCTTCGCCGCGTGCATGGACGGGCTGCGCGCCGTCGACGGGCCGCGGATCGTCGGCCGCCGGCTGGCCGGCGGGCGCCCGGTGCTCGGCATCTGCGTCGGCATGCAGATCCTCTTCGAGCGCGGCGTCGAGCACGGCCACGACGCCGACGGCTGCGGCGAGTGGCCGGGCACCGTCGAGCAGCTCAAGGCCCCCGTGCTGCCGCACATGGGCTGGAACACCGTCGAGGCGCCCGCGGGGACCGTCCTGTTCGACGGGCTGGCCGACCAGCGCTTCTACTTCGTGCACTCCTACGGCGTCCGCGACTTCCCGCTGGGCGCCGACGGGACGCCGAGCAGGATCAAGCCCCCGCTGGTCACGTGGGCCGAGCACGGCGACCGGTTCGTCGCCGGCGTCGAGAACGGCGCCCTCTCGGCCACCCAGTTCCACCCCGAGAAGAGCGGGGACGCCGGGGCGCAGCTGCTCACGAACTGGCTCGACACGCTGCGCTGACGCCGGACCGCAACCCGACGTGCACCTAGGGTGACGCCGATCGCGTCCCGGCAACCCTGGAGGCACGCGTGGGGTCACCCACCGGACGGCGGCCCCTCGCCGGGCTCGTCGTCGTCGCGCTGCTGCTCGGGCTCGCCGCCTGGACGGTCGTCTCCCTGCAACCGCCGGACCCCGCGCCGCGCGACGCCCCCGCCGAGCAGTTCAGCGCGGTGCGCGCGTTCGACCACGTCCAGCGGCTCGGCGCGGAGAACCACGTGGCCGGCAGCGCCGCCGGTGCCGAGGTCGTCCGGTACCTGGTCGACACGCTGACCGGCCTCGGCCTCGACACCCGCGTGCAGAACTCCGTGGGGGCGTGGGAGTCCGACACCCACGGGCTCGGGATGGCGACGGTCCGCAACGTGGTCGCCGTCCTGCCGGGCAGCGCCCCCACCGGGACGCTGTACCTCACCGCCCACCACGACTCCGCCGAGGCCAGCCTCGGCGCCAGCGACGACGGCGCCGGCGTCTCGGCGCTGCTGGAGTCGGTGCGCGCGCTGACCTCCGGTCCGCAGCTGCGCAACGACGTCGTCGTCGTCCTCACCGACTCCGAGGAGGCGTGCCTGTGCGGCGCCGAGGCGTTCGTCGCCTCGCACCCGCTGGCCCGCGGCGGGGTGGTGCTCAACTTCGAGGCCCGGGGCACCGGCGGCCCGCCGATCACGTTCGAGACCTCGGTCGGCAACGCCGACCTGGCCGACGTGTACGCCGGCGCCGTCCCGGAGCCGGTGGCCACCAGCTTCGCCGTCGAGGTCTACCGGGCGCTGCCCAACGACACCGACTTCAGCCCGTTCCTGGCCGACGGCGGCTACACCGGGATGAACACCGCCTTCATCGACGGCGCCGCCGCCTACCACGGCCCGCAGGACACCCCCGACCGGCAGGACCCCGCCAGCCTGCAGGGCCTCGGCGAGGTCGCCCTCGCGCTTACGCGCGACCTCGGCGACCGCGATCTCGGCAGCCTCGCCGAGCCGGCCGACGGCGACGCCACCTACTTCCCGGTGCTCGGCGAGCTGGTGCGCTACCCGGGAGCGCTGGTCTGGCCGCTGGCCGTCGCCGCGCTGGCCGCGGTCGCGCTGCTGCTGGCGGTCAACGCGCGGCGGGGGATCAGCCCGCTCGGCCGGACGGTCGCCGGAGCCGGGCTCGCCCTGCTGCCGCTGGCGCTGGCGCCGCTCGCCGTGCAGGCGCTGTGGACGCTGCTGACCGTCGTCCGGCCCGGCTACTCGTCGATGATGGACCCCTGGCGGCCCGGCTGGTACCGGGTCGCGACGGTCGCGCTGGTGCTGGCCGTGGTGCTCACCTGGTACGTCCTGCTGCGCCGCCGGATCGGGGCGGCCGCCCTCGTCAGCGGCGGGCTCGTCTGGCTCGCCGTCGCGGGCGCGGTGCTGGCGGCCCTGGCGCCGGGCGGCTCCTACCTGGTCACGCTGCCCGCGCTCGTCGGCGCCCTGGCGGCCCTGGTCACCGCGCCGCCGCTGCGGCCGGTCGCCGCGCTGGTCGCCGGGGCGGCCGCCGTGCTCGTCCTCGCGCCGACCGTGGCCCTGTTCCTGCCGGCGCTCGGCATGGCGCAGGCCGCGGTGCCGTCGGTGTTCACGACCATGGGCGCGCTCGTCCTGCTCCCGGCGTTCGAGCTGCTCCTCGGCGACGAGGGCCGCCGGCTGCGCACCGCGGCCGTGCCGCTCGTCGCCGTCGTCGTCGCGGCGGCCTGCACCGCGACCGGGCTGGTCGTGGACCGCTTCGACGAGCGCCACCCCGTGCCCAGCCAGCTGGTCTACGTGCTCGACACCGACACCGGGCAGGCGTGGTGGGCCTCGCCCGAGTCGGACCCCGGCGCCTACACCGACCTGTACATGGACGTCCGCCAGCCGCTGCCCGCCGAGTACCCCTACCTGCGCACGGAGGAGGACCTCTGGTCGGGGGAGGCCGAGGTGGCCGACCTGCCGGCGCCCGTCGTGGAGACCGTCGGCGACCGGGCCGACGGCACGCGCCGCGAGGTCACCCTGCGGGTGCTGCCGCAGCGCGACGGCGTGCGCTTCGTGACCCTGGACCTCGACGCCGGCGGCGGCACCGTGGTGGCCGCCCGGGCCGAGGGCCGCGCGGTGCCCGAGGGGTCGCTCGGGGAGTCGTCGCTGTGGCTGACCTTCCACGCCCTGCCCGCCGACGGCCTGGACGTCACGGTCACCGTCGAGGGCGCTGGCCCGCTCTCCCTGCGGGTCGTCGACGGCAGCAACGGGCTCGACGGGCTGCCCGGCCACACCCCGCGGCCGCTGGGTGTGGACGCCGCCGGCGAGCACAGCTCCGACCTGGTGATGGTCGCGGCGACGGTGCCGCTCGGGTGACCACCCTCCGCGGGGGGGGGGGGGGGGGGGGGGGGGGGGGGGGGGGGGGGGGGGGGGGGGGGGGGGGGGGGGGGGGGGGGGGGGGGGGGGGGGGGGGGGGGGGGGGGGGGGG